>JAXJPE010000020.1:0-5884 GCA_036426035.1 Collinsella sp. | reverse complement strand
TTACGGTAGGCGTCGTAGTGGTCGGTGGTCGTGACGGTGCGGTCGGATTCCTCGGTCACGGTCTCGTTGGTCGCGTCAAAGTACACTTCGCCGTCAACGCGGGCGCCGTAGAGCCAAAACGGCACGTAAACGCCTTGGACCTCGTCGATGTGGTTGCCGGTGACAAAGCTCTTGGGCAGCAGGATTTTACCCTTGTAGTGGTCTTTGAGCGCGGCCATGACATCGTCGCGCCCGAGCTTAAACGGAATCACCAGGTCGGGTGAGAAGTCGCCCGAGAGCTGGCCGGGTGCCACGGCGGAGTTGCCGCAGTACGGACAGGTGGTGACGGCGACGGTGCCGTCCGAGACCAGCTCGGCACCGCACGACGAGCAGATGTAGCCGGCGTTTTGAGCCAGCTCCTGCACTGCGTCGTCGGCGGCAGACTTGGGTGTCGCGGCTGCGGTATTGGCTTTTGCATCTGCCTTGCCCTGGCGCTCGCGATAGAGGGCCTCGACTTCTTCGACTTCAAAGCGCGAGTCGCAGTAGTCGCAGACGAGCTTTTGCTCGGCACTGGCAAAGTGAAGGGGGCCGCCACACGCGGGGCACTGATAGTTGATGCTCTCGAAGGCCATGATCGGTCCTTTCCGTGCCGGAGGCTATGCGCCGATGGCGCCACCACAGTATTCGCAGCGCCCACTGGCATCGGGAATGGTGGTTGCACCGCAGAAGGGGCAGGTGACCGCGGTCTTGGGGGCCTTGGCGGCCACGACGCTGTCGCGCGTCTCCTGGCGCAGCTGCACCAGCGCGTCGCGGACCTCGGTTGCCTGGCGCTTGGCCTCGCGGTATTCGATGGAACCGCGCTGATCGATGGTGGAGTCGTTCACGCGCAGGTTGATCTCGGTAAAGTACGGCGTGTTGACGTGGATGGTCAGATTAAAGTCGTAATCCAGGTCGTAGCGCGGCGGGTTGTAGCTCTCGCGCTCGCCGTCCTTGGTCTCGCGATAAATCTCGGTGCGATGCTCGTCGATATCCATATCGCAGCCGAGTACCTGCGAGAACTCGATGATGTCGGGATTGGCGTCGCGCCAGCGGCTCTGCGAGGTAATGATCAGCAGGCCCGCGTCCTCATCGAGCATAATATTGGTGCGCCCGGCAGAGAGCGTGCGCGTGGGGTTGAAAGAGGCCAGGCGCTCGGCGTTGGCCTCGCGGTAGGCGAGTTGCTCGCGGATATCGTCCGCGGTGCTGGAACGATAGCCGCCAAAGAAGGGGGAGAGCTTGCCGACGCACTCTTTGCACAGGTAGCCTTCGTTGATCTTGGTCTTCCCCAAAAGTCCCAGCTCGGTACCGCAAATCGCGCACTCTTTCTTCTCGAACATCTTGTCAAAGAAGCCCATGGCTGCCTCCCATCAACAGGTAGCGTGTGTCACTTTTGATGATGGGGGAGTGCGCGATCTTTCACGATACCCAGACGGCTCAACGAGTCTCCCCAGGTGGGACACATGGCCCATTTTTGACTAGTCGTTGGGGACGTTCTTCGGCCACTCATTGGGGACGTACTTAAATGAGCGGTAGTTGGAGACACTCCTTGTCGAGCTAGAGGTCGCGCGTGTCCCTTCTGGTCCATGCGGCTAAAAATCGCGGCGTGATGTGAACGGCTGGGGTCAAATTTGCAGCATTTCGAGCTCGGCTTCGATATTGAGATTGGTTCTTTATTAAAATGGAATTCCAGACAATTGAGCGGCCGGGGGTTAACCATGAGGGGCATGGGAGACACAACCGCATATTTGCGTCGGGGCATTCGGGAGATTATATGCCTGGTGCTGTTCTTCTTCACGTTTTTGGCGTGCGAGTATCTTTTTGATGTGCGCATGGCCGAGTTCGTGTCTCCGAACGAGGTCGTTATTTATGAGAGCCTTGTCATCGGCGCGAGCGTGATTGGCTTTTTTGTGCGTCCCATTCTGTACTATCGCCGTCCCCATGCCATTGACGCGACGAGTGACGTCACGGGCGTTTTGCTGGTGGCGGCATTGCTGCTGTTGATTATGGCGGTTCAGGTTGAGGTGGTAATTACCGGCGGTTTGGTGGCGTGCTGCGCGCTGGGCTACTGCGGATCGACTGCTCATGCAAATTTTGCGAGGCGCTTTGCGCGAACGCCCTGCTTGGCGCGCGCCGCCGCACTTTCTTACGCCATGGGCGTTCTGGTGCAGGTTCTCAACCACATGGTGGTGCCTGTCGGCATTCCTCAGCAGGCTGTTCTGGTCGTCTGTGCGATCGCGCAGGTGGCGTTGCTCCACGGTGCCCGACGCGCCAAGCTGCGCGACGAGTCCGATCCCAACTTTGAACCCAGTGCTGCCGGGCTTTCGGTAGATGCTCTGGAATATGGCGCCAAGTGGCATGACGATCCCGAGGCAAAGGCGGCATTCCGTCGCGCCGTAGTTCGCCTGACCGTGGCGACGGCGTATCTTTCCAGCGTATTCGCCGCTCTCAACGCGGGCTTCACGACCCTGCATGCTGTCGGAGCCGTCGATTTGGGCGATTGGCCGCGCCTGCTGCTTGTCGTGAGCTCGTTGGTCGCTGGCGCACTATTTGACCTGCACGGCCGCTCGTATATGAATATCGGCATGACATGTGCCGCCATACTGTCCACGCTTTCGTTCTTTGTGCTCATCGTCGATGGCAATGGCGGCAACGAGCTTGCTGCCACGATCATCTTTTATCTGGGCTTGGGCTTTTTCGTGGTGTTCTTTACCACAAAATATGCCGCCGTCTCGCTCTATGCGCGCTGGTCATATTTTTGGCCGTGCATGGGTCGCGTCGTCAACAACGTGTGCTCGATGTTCGTGACGGCGCCGGCAGTGGCGATTATCTCGAGTCAAAATGTGCTGGCTGCGGTCGGTGCGGCGCTCGTGATGTTTGTGGGCATTGCGATTACGCTGCTGGGGCAGTTGGGGCAACGGGCCGATGATGCCGCGATGCGGGACGGACTGCCGCTTGCCACCGACGATCTTGGTGGGGATCTTGCGCCCACATGCTCCGACCCCGAGCCCGTGGAGGCAGCGGAGCTCACGTCCGATGAACGCCTTGATGCCTTCGTCGCCACCTTTGGGCTTACAGAGCGCGAGCGCGATATTCTTGAGGTCTTGGTCGTTTCGGACCAGAGCGTTCAGGACATCGCCACAACGCTCTTTCTTTCGCGCTCCACGCTCTATCGCCACATTTCCTCGATCAACAAAAAGGCCGGTACCGCCTCGCGTGTGGCCCTTATCAACTTCTTCTGGTCCTGGACACCCAAGGACTGGCTAACCTCCCAATAAGTTGCGGTGGAATAGTCCCTAAATTAAAGTCACGGGGCTTTAAACAGGAACTATTTCACCGCAACTGCTGGGGGGGGGTAGACTGCGGCGGCGGCAGGGGCAACGGCAACGGCGTCGGCAGCTGCGGTAGCGGTAACGGCAGCTGGCGGGGTGTTTTCCGTCTGCTCGCTACAGTAGCTCGCCGTGGCGGGCAATGTAGCGGCGCTTTGCCAGCTGAGTGAGCGCGATGTAGGCGGTGACGATGCCGATGAGCAGCGCGAAAAAGCCCGCGGGCAGCGGCATGAGGCCGAGCGCATCGGCGATGGGGCTTGCCGGCAGCCAGGTGACGAGCGCCAGACCCAGCACGGTGAGAACGCACAGTGCGGGCGCGGCGTGGTCGCGCGGGCTCGGCAGATGCGGGGAGCGCAACATGTGGACCACGAGTGTCTGCGACCACATGGACTCGACAAACCAGCCGCTCTGGAAGAGCGCAGAAAAGGTCGCCATGCCCGCGACGTCGCCCGCGGCGGCAAGCTCGGACCAGCTTGCGTCCACGGCGGCGGGGCACACGACAAAGAAGAGCGCGGCGAAGGTCACGATGTCAAACAGCGAGCTCACGGGGCCCAGCTCGAGCATAAAGCCCTTGATGGATGCGGCGTCCCAGGCACGCGGGCGGGCAGTCCAGGCGTCATCGACGGTGTCCCACGGCAGTGCGATGCACACGATCTCGTAGACCAGCGACAGCAGTACCAGCTGCAGGGCGCTCATGGGCAAAAACGGCAAGAACAGGCTCGCGACGGTCACGGACAGCACATTGCCAAAGTTGGAGCTCACCGTGGTCTTGAGGTACTTGAGCAGGTTGCCGTAAGTGCGGCGGCCTTCGATGATGCCGCGCTCGAGCACGCCCAGGTCCTTCTGAAGCAAGATGATATCGGCGGATTCCTTGGCAATATCGACGGCCGAATCGACCGAGATGCCGCAATCGCTCGCACGCATGGCGGCGGCGTCGTTGATGCCGTCGCCCATAAAGCCCACGGTGTGGCCGAGCATCTCGCGCATGACACGTACCAGGCGCGCCTTCTGCAGCGGCGAGAGCTTGGCGAAGAGGTGGGTTTTCTCGGCGCGCTTGGCAAGTTCGGCGTCATCGAGCGCATCGATCTCGGAGCCGAGCAAGACGTTGCTCGCATCGATACCAATCTGCTCGCAGACGGTGGCGGCGACGCGGTCGTTGTCGCCGGTCAGGACCTTCACCGCCACGCCCTTGGCCTCGAGGGTGGCGACGGCGCCCGCGGCACTTGCTTTGGGTGGATCGAGGAAGGCCAAAAAGCCCATCAGCACCATGTCGCACTCGTCGGCGATGCCAAACTCGCCCACGCAGCGCGGATTGGTCTTCTGCGCCACGGCAATTACGCGTAGGCCCTCGGCGTTAAGTCCGGCGATCTGCTTGCGAATCTGGGCGAGCTTCTCGTCGGTGAGCGGCTGAGCGATGCCATCGATCTCGACAAAGGAGCAGATCTCGAGCATTTCCTCGGCAGCGCCCTTGGTAACCATCTGGGTTTTGCCTTGGGCGTCGGCGACAACTACGCTCAGGCGACGGCGCGAGAAATCGAAGGGAACCTCGTCGACCTTGGTGTAGCGGTCGCGCAGGCTCTGGCCCAGCATGGAATCGGGTGCGACGGTCGAGGGCGTCACATCGGCACGGTCGATTACGGCCAGGTCGATAAGATTTTTGAGGCCGGTCTGGAAGAAGCTGTTCAAAAACGCATGGCGCAGCACGCGCGCGTCCTCGTTGCCATCGGTGTTGAGGTAGCGCTCGAGCACGATGCGGTCTTCGGTGAGGGTGCCGGTCTTGTCGCAGCACAGGACGTCCATCGCTCCGAGGTTTTGAATCGCCGGCAGCTCCTTGACGATAACCTGGCGACGGGCGAGGTCCTTGGCGCCCTGCGACAGGCTCGTGGTCACGATGACGGGAAGCATCTGCGGCGTGATGCCCACGGCCACGCTCGTGGCGAACAGCAGCGCGTCGATGACGTTGCCCTTGGTGGCGGCGTTGATGGCAAAGACGGCCGGCGCCATAACGAGCATGAGGCGTACGAGCAGCATGGAGACGCTCGAGACGCCGTGGTCAAACGCGCTCTTCTCGCCGCGCCCGTTGAGCATCTTGGCGATGCCGCCCAGGTAGGTGTCCGAGCCGGTGGCAACGACAAGCGCCATGGCGGTGCCGTTTTGCACGGAGGTGCCGGTAAAGACGATGTTCTTGCAGGCAGAGAGCGGCAGCGCGGAGCCGTCGGCACCATCGACGACGGTGACGGCAGCGGTCTTCTCGACGGCCTCGCTCTCGCCGGTGAGTGCGGACTCGATCACAAACAGGTCGCGCGCGGTGATGACGCGGGCATCGGCCGGCACCATATCGCCGGCAGAGAGGCGGATCACATCGCCGGGGACGAGCTCGTCGAAGAGGATCTCGACGCGCTCGCCGTCGCGCAGGACGGTGCAAGTGTTGGAGACCAGGTCCTTGAGGGCCTCTGCCGCATTGCCGCTGCGGGCTTCCTGGATAAACTTCATACCGCCCGATACCAGCAGCATGATGCCGATGACGATGACCGTGGAGG
>JAXJPE010000019.1:0-2058 GCA_036426035.1 Collinsella sp. | reverse complement strand
GTTTTTGTATCTTTCGACGTTGCTCATTATACGAGCAAACTGCTCGCGTTTGCCCAGATTGCACAAAATGCGCCGCGAATGGGTGCATCTCCATACGCCTCTACAAAAACCTGTACCTTTTTGCACAACAAAAAAGCCGCTCTAACCAGCGGCTTTTCTTCTATAGACAACAAAAAAGGCGACCGCCCGCGAGGACGATCGCCTTTATTAATTCTTGTATTGTTTGTGCTAGGCGCGAGACTTGATCTCCTCGAGCACCTTGGCCACAAACTCATCAACGCTCATCTGAACGGTCTCGTTGGAGCGATCGCGGACGGAGATGTTGCCGGCCTCGACCTCTTTCTCGCCCAGGATGAGCATGTAGGGCACGCGGTCAATGGAGCGGGCCTCGCGGATCTTGTAGCCGATCTTCTCGTCGCGGTCGTCGCAGACCACGCGAATGCCAGCTTCCTCCAGCTTGGCGCACACCTCGTGAGCGTAGTCGCGGCTCTTCTCGGAAACGGGAAGCGCCTTGACCTGCACGGGAGCCAGCCAGGTGGGGAACTTGCCCGCAAAGTGCTCAATCAGAATACCGATGAAGCGCTCGATGGAGCCAAAGCACACGCGGTGCAGCATGATGGGGCGCTTCTTAGTGCCGTCGGCGTCCACGTACTCCAGGTCAAAGTTGAGCGGCATCTGGAAGTCGAGCTGGACGGTACCGCACTGCCAGGTACGGCCGAGCGAGTCCTCCAGGTGGAAGTCGATCTTGGGGCCGTAGAAGGCGCCGTCGCCCTCGTTGACCTCGTAGTCCATGCCCAGCTGCTCCAGAGCGGTGCGCAGGCCCTCCTCGGCGCGAGCCCAATCCTCGTCCGAACCCATGGAGTCCTCGGGGCGGGTGGAAAGCTCAACGTGATACTTAAAACCAAACTTCTGGTACACGGAATCGATGAGGTTGACCACGCCCACGATCTCGTCGGTCAGCTGGTCGGGACGCACAAACAGGTGGGCGTCGTCCTGGTTAAAGCAGCGCACGCGGAACAGGCCGTGCAGGGCGCCGCGCAGCTCGTGGCGGTGCACCAGGCCAATCTCGCCGGCGCGAATGGGCAGCTCGCGATAGGAGTGCGGCTTGGAAGCGTACACCAGCACGCCGCCCGGGCAGTTCATGGGCTTAATGCAGTACTCTTCGTCGTCGATGACGGTAGAGTACATGTTGTCCTTGTAGTGGTCCCAGTGGCCCGAGGTCTTCCAGAGCTGCTTGTTCATGATGAGCGGCGTGGAGATCTCCACGTAGCCGGCCTTGTGGTGGATCTCGCGCCAGTAGTCCAGCAGTGTGTTCTTAAGGATCATGCCGTTGGGCAGGAAGAACGGGAAGCCGGGGGCCTCGTCGCGCATCATAAAGAGGTCCATCTCGCGGCCGATCTTGCGGTGGTCGCGCTTCTTGGCCTCCTCCAGCATGTGCATATGCTCGTCGAGCTCTTCCTTGGTGGCAAAGGCGACGCCATTGATGCGGGTGAGCATCTTGTTGTCCTTGTCGCCCTTCCAGTAGGCGCCCGAGACGCCGGTGAGCTTAAAGGCCTTCAGAGCCTTGGTGTAGCAGATGTGGGGACCGACGCACATGTCGATGTAGTCGCCCTGCTGGTAGAAGGTGATGCGGGCGTCGTCGTCCAGGTCGCCGATATGCTCGACCTTGTACTTCTCGCCGCGCTCCTCCATAAGGGCGATGGCCTCGGCGCGGGGCTTCTCGTACACGGAGAACTTGAGGTTCTCCTTGACGATCTTCTTCATTTCGGCCTCGATCGCGGGGAAGTCGTCCTCGCTGATCTTGACGCCCTCGGGCAGGTCGACGTCGTAGTAGAAGCCGTTGTCGGTCGCGGGACCGTAGGCAAAGTCGGCCTCGGGATAGAGACGCTTGATGGCCTGCGCCATGATGTGCGCGGCAGAGTGGCGGATGACGTGCGTGACCTCGTCCTGCGGGAGCTCGGCCACCGAACCGTCATTGTAGAGTGCCTTCATGGGTATGTTTTCTCCTCTCGGATGCCTGATGCAAGTGCGTGCGATGCGCTCGGCGTTTTTGACTTG
>JAXJPE010000018.1:0-13343 GCA_036426035.1 Collinsella sp. | reverse complement strand
CTCCGTCGGTGCCGTGCCGATGCGGTGCCTATTTCCAAGGGTGCGATGTCAGGTGCCAGCCGCCGCAGTATTCGCATTTGTAGCAGGCCAAACCGCGCCGCCCGCGGCTTTCGCAGTCGGCCATAACTGCCTCGGCCTCGGCGCGCGTGTCGTAACGGTTTTTGCGCTCGCACGATTTGTAGCGCCAGGCCTCATCGCGCTCGGCGTCCAGGGCGTCGCGGCGCTCGTCCTCGCGTGCAAACAGGTCGCTCATATCGCCGCCGGTGGCAGTGCTCAAAAACTCGCTTTTAGCTTTTGACCAGGCGGCTCGCTTTTTGCTTCCCATCTGCTTCGTGCCCCTCTCCAAACGCTGGTATCATTGCCCAATCAAAGTGATACCAATAAACGTGAGGTCGCCGCGTGATGATCAGAAAAACCCTCGATACCGACATTCCCGCCGTCATGGCCATCTATGACGCCGCCCGCGCCTTTATGCGCGCGCATGGCAACGCCACGCAGTGGCCCGAGGGCACGCCTTCTGCCGAGCAGCTGGCTGCCGATATCGCTGCTGGTGGCAGCTATGTGTGTGAAGTCGACGGCCGCGTGGTGGCGACGTTTGCCTTTTTACCGGGCCCGGACGAGTGCTATGACGTAATTGAGGACGGGCAATGGCGTAGCGACACTCCGTACGCCGTGCTGCACCGTGTGGCATCCGGCGGCACCGTGCACGGTATCGCGGCTGCGATGTTTGCCTTTGCCAAGGAGCGTGCCGATCACCTGCGCGTCGACACGCATCAGGACAACCTGCCCATGCAGGGCGCGAGCCTCAAGGCGGGGTTTGAGCGCGCCGGCATCGTGTATGTGTCCGACGGTACCCCGCGCGTGGCGTTTGACTGGCTGCGCGAGGCGTAAGAGCAGGGGCGCGTGTCAACAATTTGCACGAACGAAAATGGCCCCGGGTGGGGCCATTTTCGTTCGCTGACTGTTTTGCAAGCCGGCTTTCGCAAGGCGCGAACCTACGAAAATCGCCGCGCGGCAACGCAGGGCGATGAGCTCGGTCGGGGGATAGGGCCCGCTTCGCCCGCCGGCCCGTAAATTGTATCATCCAGTGTGGAATGAGGACGCCCGTTGCCGCGTGCGATGGGCTTGCAATAAGAGGAGAGCCATGTCGAAGCAAGCGGTCGTTGGAATCTTGGCGCATGTCGATGCCGGCAAGACCACGTTGGCCGAGGCCATGCTATTCAACGCGGGCCGCATTCGCAAGCGCGGCCGCGTGGACAATGGCGATTCGCATCTGGATACGAACGAGATTGAGCGCGAGCGCGGTATTACGATCTTCTCGTCGCAGGCTGTGCTCGACCATGGCGATACTCACGTCATGCTCGTGGATGCGCCGGGACATGTCGATTTTTCTGCCGAGGCGGAGCGCACGCTGCGCGCACTCGACTACGCGATTTTGGTTGTGGGCGCCAACGACGGCGTGCAGGGGCATACCGAAACCCTGTGGCGCCTGCTTGCGCGCTATGACATACCTACGTTCATTTTTATCAACAAGATCGATCTTGAGAACCCTGGTCGCGATGCGTTGCTGGCCCAGCTTGGGCAGCGTCTTTCCGAAGGCTGTCTGGATGCCGGCGAGCTGCTGGCGGGCGGGGCCGTTCAGGAGGACGCTGCCGCGTTAGACGAAGAAGCGCTCGAGGAGTTTCTTGAGGCGGGCGGGCTTTCCGTCGCGACGCTGTCGCGCATGGTTGCCGAGCGTAAGCTCTTTCCCTGCTTTGCCGGCTCGGCGCTCAAGGACCAAGGCGTGGACGAACTGCTGGATGGCATATGCGCGCTGATGCGTGAGCGGGCGTGGCTCCCGGAGTTTGCCGCGCGCGTCTACCGCGTGAGCCGCGGAGATCGCGGCGAGCGCTTGGCATGGGTTAAAGTGACCGGCGGCACGCTACATGCCAAACAGATGATTGACGGACGTTCCGGTGCCGAGGCATGGGAGCAAAAGATCGATCAGGTACGCATCTATAACGGCGAAAAGTATGAGCTTGCCCAAGAAGTTGCTGCTGGCGGTATTTGCGCCGTGACGGGTCTTGCGCACGTTCGCCCAGGGGACGCCCTGGGCGCGGAGCCCGCGTGCGATGCGCCCATCATCGCTCCGGTCCTCACCTATACGGTGCTTCCGGACGAACATGACGTCCATACGGTGTTCAAAGCGCTGACTGAGCTGGCGGACGAAGATCCCATGCTCGGCGTAAGCTGGAATACGCATCTTGAGCAGATTCATTTGCAGTTGATGGGCGCCGTGCAACTCGAGGTCGTGCAGCGGGTGTTGGCAGATCGCTTTGGCCTTTCGGTTGCGTTTGAGTCTGGCGGCATTCTCTATAAGGAGACTATTTCGCAGCCGGTCGAGGGCGTGGGCCACTTTGAGCCACTGCGCCACTATGCCGAGGTGCATCTACGCCTGGAGCCGTTGCCAGCGGGTTCGGGCGTGCAGTTTGGCACCGTGACCTCGACCGACGAGCTCGATCTTAACTGGCAGCGTTTGGCACTCACCAACGCCATGGAGCGCGATCACCTGGGTGTGCTGACCGGCTCGCCCATCACCGATGTGTGCATTACGCTCACGGGCGGCCGCGCGCATGCCAAACACACCGAGGGCGGCGATTTTCGCCAGGCCACGTACCGCGCGATTCGCCAGGGGCTCATGCAGGCACGTGAGGCCGGCGCGGCGGTGCTGTTGGAGCCGTGGTACCACTTTGAGCTTGAGGTGCCGGGGGAGTGCGTGGGTCGTTCGTTGTCGGATGCCACGCGTATGGGTGCCGAGTACGAGCCGCCGACGATGGCGGGCGACCGGGCGAAGCTTGGGGGCCGCGTGCCGGCATCCGAAGTGCAGGATTACGCGCTGGAGGTGGCTGCCTACACGAGCGGTCGCGGACATCTGTACCTAGAGTTTGCCGGCTATGCAGCTTGCCATGATGCCGAGCGCGTCATCGAGACGGCCGCCTATGAGCCCGAGGCCGATCTGCCCAACACGCCCGACTCGGTCTTTTGCTCTCACGGCGCTGGCTACACCGTCAAGTGGTACAACGTCCCCGAGGCAGCCCACGTAAAGGTCGATCCCGCCACCTTCCGCCCCTGGCGAGCGGCGGACGCCGAGTTTTTCGGCCATAGGTGATAGAGGGTCAGTCTCTTTGTCGCATCCTGTTGGTATAACTCGGTATAAGTTAGTATAACTATTACCAGGGTTTGCCAATCCGAGGAGGCCGACATGAATCCAAATCCCTTTAAGCCCACGGCTGGCAAGCGGCCTCCGATACTCATCGGTCGCGAGTCGGTCATCGAAGATTTCGAGGAAGGGCTCGATAACGGCGCCGGAGCGCCGGGCAGGCTCATGCTCATTACGGGAAACCGCGGCTGCGGCAAGACGGTTCTCCTGCGGGAGCTGCAACGTCTGGCCAGTGAGCGCGGATGGGCGGTTGTCTCCGATTCCGCTTCGCTTGGCTTATGCGACCGCTTGGCCGACGCGCTTCGCTCGAATAAACCCGTTGTGACGTCAATGGAGTTCGGTCCGTCATTTGGCCGGATGTCGGTCGAGGCGGCGCGGGCAAAAGGCGAGACGTTGCGCGGGTTAGTCAACGAACGCCTCAAGAAACTCGGGCCGGGAAAGGGCTTACTGTTTGCGATTGACGAGGCCCAATCGGCATCTATCGAGGAACTGGCGGCGCTGGCCGTTCTCTATCAGCAGGTGCTCGGAGACCAGGATGCTACGGGCTTGCCCGATAGCGATCAGCGCGGTCTTGCGCTGGTTTTTGCCGGCTTGCCCAGTATGGTTGATGACTTGCTCGAAGAGCCGAGCGTAACGTTTTTGCGGCGCGCCCAGCAGCGTACGCTGGGGCCGATTTCTTTGCCCAAAGTGCGCGATTCATATGTCCAGGCGGTCAAAGACGCTGGCCTTTGCGTTGATGCGGAGACGGCGGACCTTGCGGCGCGCAAGAGCATGGGGCATCCCTATATGGTTCAGCTGGTGGGATATTACATGTGGCGGTCTGCTGTCCGGCGCAACTCACGGGTCATTGAAAGGCACGATGCCGAGGATGGCCATGCGGATGCCGTCTCCGAGTTCTACGAAGCGGTTGACGCGCCTCTGTATTACGGGCTGCGCAGTCCACAGCGCCTCTTTATCGAGGCCATGGCGGTTGACGAGGGCAAACCGAGTCGCATGGCGGATATCATTGAGCGCTGCGATCGCACCCAGAGCTGGGCGAGTAAATATCGCGCAAGCCTGATTCGCGAGCGCGTCATCGAGGCTGCCGGATACGGCCTCGTCCGATTTACCGTGCCCATGCTGGGCGCGTACATTCGCGATCGCGTTTTATGGCATGAGTAATGTGAAAAGGGATGGTCCCTTTGTCACATCGATAGATGTGAGGTCAAAACATGGTGATTCAAACTGAGCGATTGACGCTCCGTCCGTGGCGCGAGACGGATGCCGCGATCCTGTTTACATATGCGAGCGACCCGGATGTGGGGCCGGCTGCGGGCTGGCCGCCCCATCGAAGCATTGAGGAAAGCAGAGAGATCATTCGGACGGTCTTTGCGGCGCCCCATACCTTTGCCGTATGCCTAGCTGCGACAGATGAGCCCGTGGGTAGCATCGGTCTCATGCCGTCTCGCTGTGAGTCAAACCGTCGAGATGACGGTCTCGAACTCGAAGTGGGCTATTGGATCGCCAAGCCATTCTGGGGCCGAGGCTTTGCTCCCGAAGCAGTACGAGCCATGCAGCGCTATGCGTTCGAAACGCTTGGCTGCAAGGCGCTTTGGTGTGGATACTATGAGGGCAATAACAAGTCGTTACGCGTCCAGCAAAAATGTGGGTTCGCGCCACATCACGTTGAGCGCGACGTGCCCTGCGAGCTTATGGGCGATGTACGCACCGAGTGCTTTACGTATTTGACCTGCGAAGACTGGCGCAGGCAGGCACGGTACGAGTAATGTGACAAAGGGACAGCCCTCTTGTCATATTCGATCAAATGGAAGGGGAGCGATGGCGGTGTCGCAACAACCAAGTGCTATCGAGGTGCGTGGTGCACGTGTCCACAACCTCAAGGACATCGATATCGATATCCCGCTGGGAAAGCTCGTGGGTATTGCCGGCGTGTCGGGTTCGGGTAAGAGCTCGCTGGCACTGGGAGTTCTTTATGCCGAGGGCTCGCGCCGTTACCTGGAGGCGCTCAGCACCTATACTCGACGTCGCCTGACGCAAGCCGAGCACGCCCAGGTGGACGAGGTGCTGCACGTGCCGGCGGCGCTCGCATTGCATCAACGCCCCAGCGTGCCGGGCGTGCGTTCCACCTTTGGCACCATGACCGAGCTCAACAATAGCCTGCGCCTGCTCTTTAGCCGCTGTGCCCATCACGTGTGCCCGCATTGCGGGGCGCGTGTGGAGCCGAGCCTTAACGTGGCCGCAGGTCTGTCGCTCACGTGTCCGACATGCGGCCGCGAGTCCTACGCGCCGAGTGCCGAGGATCTGGCTTTCAATAGTGGCGGTGCGTGCCCTACCTGCGGCGGTACCGGTGTCATGCGCGAGGTGGACGAGGCGAGCCTGGTGCCCGATGAGTCAAAGACCATCAACGAGGGCGCGGTGCTTCCTTGGGGCACGCTTATGTGGGATCTGATGAAGCAGGTCGCCGGCGAGATGGGCGTGCGCACCGATGTGCCGTTTAACCAGCTCACGCCTCAAGAGCGCGACATCGTGTTTCATGGTCCGGCGGTTAAGAAGCACATTCTCTACGTTCCCAAAAACGGCGAGGGCGCCACGCCGCTCGACTTCACCTATTACAACGCCGTCTATACCGTTGAGAATGCGCTCGCCAAGGTTAAGGACGACAAGGGCCTCAAACGCGTTGCACGCTTTTTGCGCGAGGGGCCATGCCGTGACTGCGGCGGCACGCGCCTCTCCGAGGCTGCGCGCCAGCCCCAGGTGCGCGGTATCAATCTGGCGCAGGCGGCGGCCATGACGCTTGGTGATGCGATTGAGTGGGTGCGCGGGGTGCCCGCATCCTTGCCGGCCGAGATGCAGCCCATGGCGACGGATATCTGCGATTCGTTTTTGGGTGCGGCCCGTCGTTTGGTCGATCTGGGTCTCGATTATCTTTCGCTCGATCGCGCCGGTGCCACGCTCTCCACGGGCGAGCGCCAGCGCGTGCAGCTCGCCCGCGTGGTGCGCAACCGATCGACGGGCGTGCTTTATGTGCTGGACGAGCCTTCGATCGGCTTGCATCCTGCCAATGTCGACGGCTTGGTGGGTGTGATGTGCGATCTGGTGGATGACGGCAACACTGTGGTTGTTGTCGACCACGATACGCGCGTACTGGCGGAAGCTGACTATCTGGTCGAGATGGGCCCCGTTGCCGGAGCGGGCGGCGGTAATGTGATTGCCGCTGGCGCGGTGGACGAGGTCGAACAATCGCAGGGCAGCCGCATCGCCCCGTTTTTGCGCGCAGAGTCCAAGCGCTTGCGTCTGCAGGTGACTGACGACGAAATGTTCGACCAGGGTCACATCCGCATGGCAACCGATGCCATCCATACCGTCAAGCCGCTCGAAGTCGATATTCCGCGCGGCCGCCTTGTTGCGGTTACGGGTGTTTCGGGTTCGGGTAAGACGACGTTGGTGCTCGAGACGCTCATTCCGGCACTCAAGGCTCAGGCAACTGGCGAGCGTCTGCCAAGACACGTGCGTTGGGTCGATGCCGAAGGCATTGCCCGTGCCAACCTGATTGACGCCACGCCCATCGGTGCCAACGTGCGCTCGACGGTGGCAACCTATGCCGACATCCATGATGAGCTGCGCCGCGCCTTTGCCCGTACGCCCGAGGCCAAGGCAGCCGGCTACAAGGCGGGTGCCTTTAGCTACAATACCGGCGCCTTGCGCTGCCCTACGTGCGATGGAACGGGCTCGATTTCGCTCGACGTGCAGTTTTTGCCCGATGTCGAAATCGTCTGCCCGGCATGCCGTGGTTCGCGCTACGCCGAGGCCGTCTCGCATATCCATCGCGAGGGCAAGGATGGGAGCCTGCTTACGTTGCCGCAGCTCATGGACATGAGTGTGGACGAGGCTATCGACGCCACGGTGGGACTCAAGAAGGTTCAGGCGCGCTTGCAGACCTTGCACGACCTGGGTTTGGGTTATCTCACACTTGGCGAGCCCACACCGGCGCTTTCGGGCGGCGAGGCGCAGCGCCTTAAGCTTGCGAGCGAGATGGGCCGCGTGCAGGATGATGCCGTATTTGTGTTCGACGAGCCCACGATCGGACTACATCCGCTCGATGTTCAGGTGTTGCTGAGTGTGTTCGACGGCCTCGTTGCCAAGGGCGCCACAGTTGTCGTGATCGAGCACGATCTCGACCTTATCCGTAACGCCGATTACGTGATCGACATGGGCCCGGGCGGTGGCGACGCCGGCGGGCAAATCGTCTGCGCCGGCACGCCGGGCGACATCGCAGCCTGCTCCAAGAGCATCACCGGCCGCTACCTATAACCGAATGTGACAAAGGGGCTGTCCCTTTGTCACATTCCGGCAAAGACTGTCGGCATCACGGTTTTCTGTTTCGGTTAATTCTGGTTAAAAGCAGTTAATTACAGTTAAAAGCAGTTAATTACAGTTAAAAGCGAGCGCGTTGTCGGCACGGCGCTTGAATAGCTTGTGCCTGAGGGCCAAAATGGCCTCAGCCCATTCGCGGAATTTGCACGCCCTATAGTGAGTGGGCTCTCGTTTGAGCCGATGCTGCCAGGAGGCGGCCGATAGGGGCAATTATGGACAATCGAATCTTTGGGTATGCGCGTGTCTCATCTGCGGATCAGAACTTGGACCGCCAGTTAGACGCATTGGGAAGGTTTCCCGTTCAACGGGACCAGATTTACGCTGACAAGGCAAGCGGTAAGGACTTTAAGCGTCCTCAGTACCAGCGGCTTCTTCGCAGGTTGCGCGAGGGCGACGTTCTCGTGATCAAAAGTATCGATCGTTTGGGTCGTAATTATCGTGAAGTCCTCGATGAATGGCGACGCATCACGGTGGATAGGCATGCTGCCATCGTGGTGCTTGATATGCCTCTGCTCGATACACGCGAGCAACTCGACGGCATCACGGGAACATTCATGGCGGACCTTGTCCTCCAGATCTTGAGCTACGTGGCGCAGCTGGAGCGTGAAAACATAAAGCAGCGCCAGGCGGAGGGTATCGCGTCGGCGCGTCTGCGGGGTGTGAGATTTGGGAGACCGACGCTCGAACGTCCGGATAGCTACCGCGATGTCATCAAATCATTCGAAGGAGGTGAGGTTACGAGACAAGAGGCCGCAATGCTTTTGAACGTTAGCGCATCGACGTTTGATCGTTGGAGACGGGCGGACGCGAACGGATATGACCGTTCGCCGTCTGCCCGTCCTCTTTAGCTAGACATTTTGACGAGGGGAGTTTATTGCACAGGGCCCACTCCTTCCCTCGATGTTTATCCAGTTCACGCCCTTGAATCAAATAGTGCCACTGCGTCGCCAATTCGTCTGCTATTTGACGAGGGGCTATGAGTCGCAACGTCAATCGAAGGGAAATAGTCATGAAGCGAAATATTACTAAAAAGATACCCATGATGGGTTTGCTTGTATTACTCATCTGTTCTCTGGGGTTCATTTCGGCCTGTTCACAGAATGATGCAAACGCTGCAAAGTCGAAATATGTCGACGATAAGGCGATGAATGTTATCGCCGCCGGGTTTGAGAGAAGGTCCGACGTCATTGAATCTAATGCAAACGATGATGATCCTCATTCAACCGAGAATATCCAGGAAGCTATTGAGGCCGAAATCAAGAACGACAAGGAACTCAAGAACGCTAGGTTTAAGGATTCCAAGATGCAACAGGACGTAATCACGTATCTGAATCTGCTTGATGACCAGCTTAAAGTGACCGAGGATTACTCGCAATCGTCTTCGGATTATTACGAAGAGTGGAATAAGGTCTACGATAAGCGATCTGCGCAGCTCAAAAAGCTTGTCGATAATTACGGGCTGGAAGTCGGGGAGAAATACGAGGATGATTTCAACGACTTAATTAAGAATGGAAAGTCTGTAGCAGAGAAGACCCGCTATGAGGATGCCATCAACAGTTTGATTCAGGGAGCAAATTTCGAAAAATCGGATGACGGTTACGGTCTGTATACGTATACGGCGGTAGTTGAGAACACCTCTGGTATATCGTTCTCTAACGTCAGCCTGACACTTGCTCTCTATGATGCAGATGACATCAAAGCGGAGGAGACCTATGCGGACACTTCTTCGTGGGCGCCGGGTGAGAAAGTCAAATTCGAGGCAATGTCCGATGTTGACGCTGCGCGCGTTGTCGCATCTGTTTCCAGCTACGATGTAAATAAATAAGTTCTGCACGGAAGGGGCGGGTTAATCGGCAATGAATGGTTGACCTGCCCGTTTTATGCCAATTATTGAACAACAAGTGCTGCGAACGAATGTATATATTTCGGATTGCAAACAACTGCCCGCGTCTAAAGACATGCTGAAAATGACAATTAAGGTATGAGGTATAACCCACGGCAGTTTCTTAAATAACAGGGATTTGAGAGGAATAGGGGATGGATGAGATGGAGGAAGGCATGGGGGCGCTGAAAGCGAAGCTCGGGAGAATCCTGACAAAGCCCAAGGTGTTCTTTGCGGGCCTGGCGCTTGGTGGAGTGATTGTGGCTGTACTTTTCATTACCATCTTTAATAACGGCAAAGCTGCGGGCGCGAAAGAAACGACCCCCAATACGCTTTCCCCGTCGGTCGTGTTTGAACGCATCGCTTCCCAGAACGAGATGGTTTCTGCATCGCAGAACTATGCGATTGTCGATAAGGTGACGGATACCAAGAGGTTCTTCGATTGGTTTGATATCCCGTTTACGGAAAACAGCTTTTGGTACCGCTATGTGGGAACCATTAAGGCGGGTGTGAATCTCGAGACGGCAGAGATACATACAAACAAGAAAAAGCTGATCATTTCGATGGATGAGCCTTATGTAATCTCGAACACGCCGGATATGAATAAGTCGGGTGCTCTCGAGGAACGCAACAACATACTCAATCCCATTGAGGTCAAAGACGTCACGGCGTTTGAAGCGCAGTGCAAGGAGCGGAGTGAAAGCGAGGCCATCAAGGATGGCAAGCTGCTCAAAGAGGCTCGAGTGAACGCCGAAGCAAATATCCGTGCGATGTTCAACTCGGCATTTGGCGATGAATATACGGTTGATTTCGACTATCGGAAATAGGAGGTCACTATGGAGGATAAAGACGATCTAGCTGTTGTCGAAAGGGGGGAGCTGTTGCGACATAAGCAGAGTTTTGATATCCGTAAGGCCGCTACCGGGTTGGTTGATGGCGCTGGAAGCGCGATGGCGGGCGCGGTTGCAACCGTACAGAAAGTTGCCGATGGTGCAATGCGTGCTGCAACTCCGATGGTCGATGACGCCTTGGCGGCTATTGCTGATGCGGCCGATGGTGCGGCAGGTGCTGCTGCGGACATCGGTGACGCCGTCAACGATTGGGCATACCAGCAACAGCTCAATAGGTACAGGCCTGTAACCAAAGAGGTCTATCAGAGCCCTTCATTCCATTTGCCGAACATGATTCGAATTGTTGACGGAAATGAGCGTCGGGGCATCGATGTCTGTAGGGATGCTATTGGTTGGTTGGATGCTGTCAAGGGTACGCAGATTTTCAATTTGTACCGCGAAGCAATTGGGGATAGCGAGCTGTCTTTCTACCCTAAACCATCTCTTTATTCCACATATTACATAGATGCTTTTGATCGGTCTCGCTTTGTTGATCTTGACTCTTATTTCGCAACCATGCAACAAGACAAGATGGCCGAGTTGAGACGGATTGCGTTCATGCTTGGCGCGAAGCGCTGCAAGTTGGAGGTGACGGAGTACGAGGAAACTCGGAGAGGCCACCAGGTTAAGGGAAATGCCAAAGCGGGAAAGAAGGGCTCGGCTCGAATCAACGGCTCTTTGAGCGATTTAACGAGAAATGAGAAGAAAATCCTGTTTACACAGGAATTCGAGGGAGACATGGTTCCACAGCGCCCTGAACTCCATTGGTATGCCCATGACTCTGACATTCTCTTGTTAATCGAAACGAGATGCGGTGGAGAGGATAAAAACAAGGCAAAGAGTTATCGGGTTGAATTGAAAAGCGAGACGACCATGACAATGTCCGTATCGCTTGCTATGGCTATCGATGAGGCATGCAGCAAGCTGAACATAAGGGCGAATTCGAGCCTGACAAGCCAAGCTAAGCGAGAACTTCGGCAGTCGTTTGTATTTGAAGTTGAATTCTGACGTGAATTGCCAGCAGCCAAATGCGGCAAAGGGACTGTTCCTTTGCCGCATTTGATGTCAAGGCCATTTTGGCAAGGACTAGAGAGTTTGAAAGACTACCATTTCTACCCCGTCCCCTAATGGCAGGTTTTTACATGCCGGCAAAGCCTGTTTGGCGCAGGGCCTCGTAGAGGACGATGGCGGCGCTGTTGGAGAGGTTGAGGGCGCTGATGCGGTAGTCGTCCGGATTGACGAAGTTGCCGCAGATATCCTGTTGAAGGATGGCCTCGTGACTGTTCTCGGTATGTCCCAGCGATTCCTCGTGGGCTTCCCAGACCTCGGCGTTATCGAGTGAGTCACAATCGCGCAGCATTGGGATGCGCTCGCAGCGCTCGGGCGCCGCGGCGAGCAGCTCCTCGGGAATGCCCGAGCTCTCGCTGCCAAAGACCAAGTAGTCGCCATCGCGGTAGGTACTCTGCGCATAGGTGCGGCGTGCCTTTTTGGTCAGCAGGTGCAGGCGCTCGTCGACAGGAGAGAGACCGTTGCGCGCAAGGAAATCCTCCCAGCCGGCATAGGTCGTCACGTCCAAGTTTTGCCAGTAGCCCAGGCCGGCGCGACGCACCGTCTTGTCGTCGAGCGAAAACCCCAGCGGCTCCACCAGATGCAGACGGGCGCCGGTAACCACGCAGGTGCGGCCGATGTTACCCGTGTTTGCCGGAATCTCGGGCGCATACAGCACAATGTTGAACATGAATCTCCTTGGCATAGAACGAAAAACCACCACGAAGGGGACAGTGAACCTTCGTGGTGGTTGGCGGTTACGTGGCCGAAAACGCCCGTTTGGATAACCTAGGCGCGGTGCCAGTCGGTCAGGCAGGCATCGAGGGAGGCGATGAGCGCATCCTTGTCCATGTGACGGCCGATGATGCACAGGCTCGTCATGCGGTCGCCCGTCTCGTCGTCCCAAATTTGCATGATCTCGGGGTTCTCGTCGATGATCTTCTGCTTCTCGCCCTCGGGCGCGGAGTCAACGAACAGACCGTTCTCCATCAGGCGCATCTGGTGGCCGGCCTGCTCAAACATGTAGCACATGTCCGGATCGCCGGTCTGCCACAGCGGGCCCTTGACGCGAATGACCTCGTCGGGCCACTCCTGCTCAACAAAATCGGTGAACTTCTGCAGGTCAAACGGCTTGCGGCGCGAGTACACAAAAGTCTCGATGTCGTACTCGAGCACCTCGGGGTCGTCGTGCTCCTCGGGATGCTCCATGGCCTCGATCCAGGCGGCGGAGTTGTAGGCGCGCATAAAGTCGAAGCGGTCGGTGTCGAGCAGCTCCTCCATAGGAACCTCGCCGTTTTGGGCCTCGACAATCACGGCGTCCTTCTGCAGGCTGCGCACGATGGCCTTGAGCTCGGCGATCTGCTCGGGCGTCACGGTATCGGTCTTGTTGAGGATGAGCGTGGAGCAGAACTCAATCTGCTGGATGAGCAGGCTCTCGATGTCGTCCTCGTCGATATCCTCTGCCAGTAGGTCGCGACCGCCGTTGAACTCGTCGTACATGCGGGCGCAGTCGACCACGGCCACGATGTTGTCGAGCGCGAGCTTGGGCTCGCCGCCCACCTTGGCCTCGTCGCAGAAGCTCGAGATGGTGTAGGCGATGGGGATAGGCTCGCAAATACCCGAGGCCTCGATGATGATGTAGTCGAAGTTGCCCGAATCGGCGATGCCCTGCAGCTGGTTGGCAAGGTCGTCCGAAAGCGTGCAGCAGATGCAGCCGTTGGTGAGCGGGATGAGGTCGTCGGCCTCGGACAGGCCGCCGTCGGCGATAAGGCTGGCGTCGACGTTGATCTCGCCGATATCGTTGACGATCACGGCGGCGCGGATGCCGCCGTCGTTAGCGAGGATGTGGTTGAGCAGCGTGGTCTTGCCGGCACCGAGGTATCCGGTAAGCATGATGATCTTCACGGGTTTGTTGGGCATGTGCCCTCCTTTGTTAGACATGGCTTACAGT
>JAXJPE010000017.1:0-2465 GCA_036426035.1 Collinsella sp. | reverse complement strand
TGTATCACGAGGATGGGTCGTTCGACCGCTACCTGATGCTCGAGAAGAATCCAGACCTGGTCGTGGTCGATACCAACGTGGTCGCGGCGGCCCCACTGCGTATGACGGTCGCTGGCATGGGCGATGCGCTGGCAACGTACTTCGAGGCGCGTTCGTGCACCGCGGCGCACGGCGTCAACGAACACGGTGGCGCGCCGGGGCACTTGGCCCTGGTCACAGCACGTGCCTGCTACGACACGCTCATGGAGTGCGGTGTCGCTGCCAAGCGCGATCTCAAAAAGGGCCGTACATCGCCAGCGGTTGAGCGCCTGATCGAGTGCAATATTCTGCTTTCGGGTGTTGGCTTTGAGAGTGGCGGCCTAGCGCTCGCTCATGCCATTGCCAACGGCCTGACGATTTTGCCCGAGTGCAAGGCTATGCACGGCGAGGCCGTGGCGTTTGGTCTGGTGGTGCAGCTGCGCCTGGAGCGTGCGCCCGAGCTTGATCAGGTGCTCGAGTTTTGCCAGCGCGTTGGTCTGCCGACGACGCTCGAGGAGCTGGGCCTTGGCGAGATTTCCGATGCCGACCTGATGAGCGTTGCGGACGCGGCCTTTAGAAACGAACGTAATATGGCCAACGAGCAGGCCAAGGTGACCAAACGAAAGCTCGTGCAGCTCATGCGCGAGGCATAGTTTGGCGCTTGATCGACCTTGTGCAACCGAGGCGGCGATAGGCCATGGACTATTTGCCGCAAAGATGCTCAGCGTGTAGTTTGCCCGAGGTGTGGGCCGATAGCGTATCATTATCTCTTGCTTGTTTGCACTGCTCAGGGAGGGGCCGCGCATGGCGCAGGAACACGATCTGTTTGATGACATTATCGAGATCAGCAAAGGTTTCGATTTTCTTAAAAACCCGCTTGGCGGTGTGACCGACGCGCTCGATCCGTCGGCGCCGCAGTGGAACCCTGCCGATTATAAGGAGCGTCCGCGCGGAAACACCATTCCGTGCCTGACCTGCAAAAACGAAAAGAGCGGCTGCACCGCGTGCATGGACGTGTGCCCGGTCAACGCTATCGAGGTCGAGGAAGACGCCATCGAGATTCTCGACTCCTGTCGCAAGTGCGGCCTGTGCGCCGCTGCCTGCCCGACGGAGGCGATCATCTCTCCGCGCCTTGCACCCAAAAACGTCTACGACGACATTGTCTCGGCGGCTACGAGCCACGAGACCGCCTACGTCACCTGCACGCGTGCCCTTAAGCGCATGCCGCGCGAGAACGAGGTCGTCGTCGCCTGCGTGGGCGATATTACGGCAGAGACTTGGTTTTCGGTACTGGCCGACTATCCCAACGTGAGTGTGTACCTGCCGTTGGGCGTGTGCGATAAATGCCGCAACACCGGCGGTGAGGACATTCTGGGCGAGGCGATTGCGAAGGCCGAGGAGTGGTCCGGCACGGGTATGGGCCTGGAGGTCGACCCCAAGAGCCTCAAATGCCATAAGCGTCGCGAGTACGAGCGCAAGGAGTACATGGATAAGATTGCCCGTACCACGGGTCTAACCGTGACCAAGCTCAATCCAGCGACGGCGGCGCTGGCCTCGGTGACGCAAAAGCTCAAGGCCCATCGCCATCAGATTACCCAGCTGGAGCGCACGCTCAACGCCATGTGCGGCACCACGACGACCAAGCGTCGCCGTTCGCTCACCCATGGGCGGCAGCTGGTGCTCTCGACATTGCAAAACCACCCCGAGCTTGCCCAGAACATGCAGGTGAGCACGCCGGAGTGCGATTTTGACAAGTGCACGTCGTGTGGTGAGTGTGTCAATGTATGCCCTACGTTCGCCTGCGATCTGGTGGGAAGTGGCCGCTTTGCGTTGGAGTCCACGTATTGTTTGGGCTGCGGCGCCTGTGTCAAGGTGTGTCCCGAGCATGCGCTCAAGTTGGTTGAGCACGACGCGTCCAACCTGATCGTCGTCGATCCCGAGGCCGAGGAAAAGGCCGCCCAGAAGGCGAAGGCTCACGAAGAGGCTGAGAAGGTCAAGGCTGAGGCAAAGGCCAAGCTTGACAAGATGCTCGACCAAGTGGAGAAGCTCGCAGACTAGCCAGCGACCCCAATCTCTGCTTCATTTGCGCCGCCGCGGTGTCCGGATTCGCCCGGATGCTGCGGCGGCGCTATACTTATACGGTTTGAAGTACCTGTACCAAAAGGAGCTGTCGTGTCCCTTTCCATCGGTATCGTGGGCCTGCCCAACGTGGGCAAGTCGACGCTGTTCACCGCGCTTACCAAAAAGACCGGCCTTGCCGCCAACTACCCGTTCGCCACGATCGACCCCAACGTGGGTATCGTCGATGTGCCCGATAGCCGCCTGCAAAAACTCGCCGACATCGTCAACCCGGGTCGCATTGTGCCGGCGACGGTCGAGTTTGTCGACATCGCTGGCCTGGTGAAGGGCGCTAACGAGGGCGAGGGCCTGGGCAACCAGTTCTTGGC
>JAXJPE010000016.1:0-21481 GCA_036426035.1 Collinsella sp. | reverse complement strand
TTGCGATACTGGTAAACGAGACATCACACACAGCCAGGTCGATGGCGCCGGCATAGCCAAGCTCAGGCAGCTGCGTCACGTTTGTGCGCTCATGCAGCGTCACGCGATCGTCCTGACGTAACGACCAGTCGAACTGGGCACGGCCCACGTCCACCGAGACAACGGTCGCAGCTCCGCGCTTAAGCAGGCAATCGGTAAAGCCGCCGGTAGAGCATCCCACGTCCAGGCAGGCAAGGCCCGACGGGTCAATTCCAAACGCATCGAGCGCACCCTCGAGCTTAAGGCCGCCGCGCCCAACGTAGGGGATGCGCCCCTTCACATGCAAGGGCAAACCCGGCGTCACCTTGAGCCCCGGCGAGGTCAAGCGCTCGCCACCGCTCGAGACCAAACCAGCCATAAGAGTGCGAAGGGCATCCGCGCGATCGGCGCAGATGCCCTGTGAAATCAGTTCGTCATCAAGACGCACACGTTTCATGAATGCCATCAACCATTCGTATCCGGAGATGCAGCCTGCGTACCCTGGGATTCGCTTGCCGCATCCTCATCGTATTCCTGCTCGAGCTTGTCGGCCTCACGCGGCGTCAGCTCAAACTTATCGACCATGTCGACCGCGCGGGAGCCCAGCTCAATCGCTTCGTCAAACAGATCGAGTGAACGCTCCAAGGACGTATCCTTGGAGCGAACAGTAGCGATGATCTGATCCAGACGGTCCGAGATCTCATCAAAGTTGCGGACGGAACCCTCTGGCATGGCTACTCCTCGACGGAGTCGGCCTCGACGGCCTCAGCAGCGTCCGCATCCTCGGCCAGCACACCAGCCTCGGCCTGGGCAACCGCAACCTTAGCGGCAGCCTCGGCAGCCTGTGCCTCCTCGCGAGCGCGATCCTCGGCCAGCAGCTCCTGGTATAGGTCCTCGCCCGGCAGCTCCTCGCTGCGAGCGATCTTACCCAGCACGCCGTTGACGAACGACGCGGACTGCTCGGTGCCATAGGCCTTGGCAAGCTCGACGGCCTCGTTGATCACGATGGCGTCAGAGACCTCCTCGTCGGTGAGGAAACGCATCTCGTAAACGGCGATACGCAGCAGGTTGCGGTCAGCGCCGGGCATGCGCGTAAGATCCCAGTTCTTGGCAACAGAGCGCAGAGCACAGTCGATGCGGTCGATATGCTCATAGGCACCGCGGCACAGCTCCAGCGCATAGGGGTCGAGGGGACCCTTCGAAATCAGGAAATCGCCCTCGAGGACGCGCTCGAGCGGGCTGTCCGTGGCCTCGGCCTGGAACAGCAGCTGCAGCGCCTGACTGCGGGCAAGCGTACGCCCGCGATAAACCTTAAGGCTCAAAGGTTACTCCTTGGGGAAAACGAGGCCGTCGATGCAAACGTCAACGCGCTCGACCTCAACGCCAACCTGGGCATCGATGGCGGCGACCACGGCAGCGCGAACGGCCTCGGCGAGTTTCTTGAACGGATAGCCAAAGAACACCACGACGCGCACGGTGAGTGCGAGCTTGTCGCCAACGACCTCGGCCTCGACCGCCGGCTCGGAAGCGGGGGCCTTGGACGAGAGCATCATGGAGACAAGGTTGGTGGCAAGGTCCTTGACGCCAACGGAGGCGATGCCCTCGACATCGGACACGGCGCGCGAGACGATGGCGGTCAGAACATCGGGCGAAATGCCGATGCCGTCAATCTTGATTTCCTGGGGCATGAGTCCTCCTAGAAGATTTGGTTGCTAGACGCGGGAGACGAACTTGCCGTCGCGGGTGTCAACCTTGATGACCTCGCCCTCGTTGAGGTACATGGGGACCTGGATGACAGCGCCGGTGTCGATCGTGGCCGGCTTGGTGGAACCCTGGACGGTGTCGCCCTTAAAGCCCGGGTCGGTTTGGACAATGGTGGTCTCGATGAACATCGGCGGGGTCACGCCCATGAGCTCATCGTCGGCGAAGAGCAGCTGGCAAACGTCGTTCTCGCGCAGCCACTTGGCGTTCTCGCCCACCATGTCCTCGGGAACGGGAACCTGCTCATAGGACTCGTTGTCCATGAAGATGTAGTCGGTGCCATCGTTGTAGAGATACTGGAACTCACGGGTGGTAAGCATGACGCTCTCGAACTTGGTGCCGGCGTTGCAGGTGTTCTCGACGACGCGGCCGCTCTTGATGTCGCGGGTCTTGTAGCGCACAAACGCGCCGCCCTTGCCCGGCTTGACATGCTGGAACTCAACGATGGTGTAGACCTTGTCCTTGATGCGGAGACCGAGGCCGTTCTTGAAGTCGGCGGTAGAAATGGTAGGCATAGCGACCTTTCTTGTTATGGGCAGAACGCACAAGCGTCCAAATTACATACGACAGAAATTATACACTTGCAGACGGCGCCTGCGGCGAGCGCATAAAAAGAGAACGCGGGGCGTCCGAATCGATCCGAACGCCCCGCCCCAAACTGTCTACCGAAGTAGACTAGCAGTCGATAACGTGCAGGTCGTGCGGGGTCTTGGTGAAGGGCTCGTAGCCGTTCTCGGTGACCACGCCGTAGTCCTCAAGGCGCACGCCGCCCACGCCGGGCAGGTAGACGCCGGGCTCCATGGTGACAACCGAGCCGATCTCGATGGTGTTCTTGCTGCGGTTGAAGTTGGGCAGCTCGTGGATGTCGATGCCCACGCCGTGGCCCAGACCATGGTTGTAGTAATCGCCATAGCCGGCATCGCCGATGAACTTCTTGGAGAGCTTGAAGATGTCGTTGCCCTCGACGCCCGGATGGATGGCGGCGACGCACTCCTCGTGCGTACGGCGCACGAGCGCATACAGGTCGAGCTGCTCCTGCGTGGGCTCGCCCATCACGACGGTGCGCGTCATATCGGAACGATAATCGCAGTAGCCCGCGCCGTAATCCATGAGAACGAAATCGCCCTTCTCGATGACGCGGTCGCTCGGCACGGCATGCGGGTTGGCGGTGTTGGGACCGCTCGCCACGATGGAGCCGAAGGCAAGGCTGTCAGCGCCGTTGGCGAACATAAAGTTCTCGAGCTCGTTGCGTACCTGCTTCTCGGTCATACCGGGCTTAATAAAGCCGAGCATGTGCTGGAAGGCGGCATCGGTGATCGACTGTGCGTGGCGCATGAGTTCAATCTCCTCGGCGTCCTTGATGGCGCGCATCTTGCGGATGTCGTCGTGCATCAGCGGCAGCATGCAGGCAACGGAGCGGTCCTCCAGGCCGCGCTGAATACCCTGGTAGAAATTAATCTGCATATCGTCCTCGACAGCGCAGACGCGGCATTTGTTGGCCGCGATCTTGCCGGCGACCCAACCGGGGATGGTGCCCTCGTCCATGTCGTAGACCCAGGGGCTGCCGGCGGGCGTGTTCTCCTCAAAGCTGTTGAGGTAGCGCGAGTCAGTGTGGAACAGGCACTGGTCGGCCGTAATAAACGCAGCGTGCGGGAACTCGAAGGTGTAGTCGAAGACGCCCTTCACGCCCGTAAGCCAACGAAGGTTGGCCTCGTCGCGCACCACGATGGCGTCGTAGCCACGCTCGGCCATCAGGGCACGGACACGCTCGATACGACCGGCAGGACCGGCAGCAAACTCAGACATGCAGATTCCTTTCTTGTTGTCTCTATATAGACGGGACGGGTCTCAACCGAACGACGGAATCGCATACGATCCGCAACCGATTAAAAACCCGCCCCTCAACATGATACGAAAGACGATGGAAGTCAATAAATCTTAGAGAAGTTCTTTGCGAGAAGCCAAGTAGGCGTGAGCATGACGCTCAAGAACCTCGTCCTCAACGTTCGTTAGGCGAATGGCGCCGAGTGCCGCGGGCAGCGGCAACATGCTGCGGTTCGAGCGTGCAAACTGCTGCTTGCGGAACTCCTCGATATATGCGGCAGGCTCCAGATCGAAGGCAAGCTCCTCGATACCAAAGTCCTCCAGGCAGTCATCGACCTCAAAGACGTAATCGATATCGAAGTCGCAGGCATCATGTGCCAGGCGCGCCTCAAAGCGCATGCCCTCGGACAACAGCTGGTAGGCAGGGACCTGCGAAGCGGCATCGCCCAAGCAGGCGCGCAGGGTACGCTCCCCCGTCTTGCCAAAATCGAGCGCATGGCGAGCGCTCGGGTTCGTAGCCATTAGTACGTCCTTGCGGGCAGTCTGAGACCATTGAACGGCATTGACGAGCGCGACCTCCTCGCCCGCGAGAATCTCGGGGACGGTCTCAGTAAACTGATTCCAGCGGGACTTGCTGCTCGAAAGCATGGTGCCAACAAGTACCACATAGCCGAGCTTGAGGTCCTCGGGGTCCGCCTCGCGAACAAGGTCGAGATCACACACGACCAAGCCCGGTTCGGGACGGAACGCGATAGCAGGAAGCGCATTGGCCGACGAGGCGACGAGCGGATTCATGGTCGTCGCGACCGTGAGCGTGGCGTCGAACGTCGTCGGCAGCAACGCGCACTCGGTGCGGCCGCACCACTGATTGGCACACCAGCTAACAACCGAGCAGGTTGCGGCATCGCCAACGGCGACAACCAGATCATCGCAGGTAATGCCATTGGCAGTCAGGACGCCAAAGATAGCATCGGCATCGGACAGCGTAGCACCGGCAGGCGAAACCTCGAGGACGAGCGGCGACACGGCAAAGCCGGCATCGACCAGAGCGTGCTCAACGATCTCGCCAAAGCGCTCTGACGTGGCGGTGTTCCAAACCACCATCGCGCGCTTAGGCTTGCCCACAGCCGAGGCAAACATGCGCGACAGCTCATCGAACGCGCCCAATCCGACACGGACATCGACGCTGCGGTTTTGGAAATTGATCAGTTGGCGGCGAATCATAGCAGTCCACGCTCCAAAAGCATCTCGGCACAAAGGTAGGAAACGTCCTCGAAGGACTTGTTGCGAATATCAAGGGTAATATCGGCGGCCTGGCGATACAGCGGACGGCGATGCTCAAACAGGCGCGCAGCATGCTCGGGCGAGCGGAAATCGGGCCGCGTGTCGGACCGACGAATCTGGCGAATCGAATCCTCAAAGTCGCCCTCGAGGTACACACAGGTACCCATCTGGTGCATGAGCTCGATATTGACCGGCGTCTCGACAATGCCGCCACCGCACGAAACCAACAGGCTGCGCTCGCTTTGGAGCGAACGGAGCGCCGAAGTCTCGAGCTCGCGAAAGCGCTCCTCGCCCTCGGTTTCAAAAATCTCGGTTACCGATTTGCCGCAACGGCGCACGACAAGGCGGTCGGTATCAATAAACCGACGCTTGAACATCGTGCCCACGTTGCGTGCAAGCGTCGATTTGCCCGCACCCAAAAACCCGATAAAGAAGATATGGTCGCAGCCGTGCTTGGTGTGCTGGGACATGACGAAACCTATTCCTCGCAGGGAAGGTCGCGCAGGGCACGGCGCTCAAAGATACGGAAGATCTGCGTATACCACAGGTCCTGAGTTGCCTGTGGCTTTACCAAGATCGTGTCGACGCCGGCAAAGTTACCGCTCCACACGTCCGTGTACAGCTGGTCACCGATCAGCACAGCCTCATCGGCCGTGGCGCCCAAGCGCTTAAGACCGGCCTTGAGAGCAAACGGTGCAGGCTTCATGGCATGGCTGATGGCCTCGAGCCCCAGCTCGCGTGCTGAGCTCATGACCTGGTCGCGATGCCAGTTGTTCGACACCATGCACAGCTTAAAGCCCTTGGCACGAGCGGCGTCGAGCCAGGCCGAGACGGCAGCGGGAACCTGCTCGGTATCACGCGGCACCAGGGTGTTATCGCGGTCGAGCAAAATGGCGCGCTTGCCGTCGGCCCACAGGGTATCAAGGTCGATGCGGTCGACCGAGGCAACATATCGTTTGGGGCTGAAAATCCTCATGTTTAATTCCAAGACTGTTGGTGCTCTTCGTAGGTCTGAGAGAAATACTCCTCGTCCTGCGTAATGTAAAAATACAGATCATCGGAGTCGGTGGGCTCAAGGGTTGCCTTGAGCGCCTCGAGTGACGGAGAGCAGATGGGCGTGGGCGGCAGGCCCTCGTGCTTATAGGTGTTATACGGGCTATCGCTCTGCAGGTCGTCGGCGGTAACCTCGCCGCCGGTGACATACATCATGGTCGCATCGCTATTGAGGTAGCGCAGACCATCGAGCTTGCCGGCAAGACGGTTGTAGAACACCGAGGCGACATGCGCGCGCTGCTCGGCGTTGAGGCCTTCGCGCTCAACGATGGAAGCGAGATTGATGATGTCGTAATCAGACATCTCCACGCCGTAGCGCTCCTTGATTTTGGCCTCGCAACCGGCAAAATCGAGCGACTTGTACTCGGTGTTGAATTGATCGAGCATGGCGCGAATCACATCATCGGCAGACGGGTCCTTACCCAACGAATAGGTCTTGGGGAATAGGAAGCCCTCGAGCGAATCGTTTGCAGCGCCTTTTAGGAACGGATAGTCGTTCACATAATTGCTGGCCTTCGCCTGGTTGAGGAAGTCCTCTTTTGAGATACTGTCGTACGCCTGGGCCACGCGATCGGCGACCTGGTCAACCGTCAGGCCCTCTGGGATAGTCAGTGCATCGGAGCCCGCATTGGGGCCCTCCATGAGCTGCTGAACGACCTTGGTCGCGTCCATGAGCGTCGTGAACGAGTAGGTGCCGGGCTTGAGCGACATGTCGGCGTTGAGCTTTTTGACCGCCGCGTAGTAATCCTTGGGATTCTCGACAATATGGTTCTCGGAGAGAATCGTGGCGATCGTGTCGCCCGAGGCGCCCTCGGGAATCGTAACGGTAACCTGCTGGCCAGCGGTGACTTTCGCATCCTCACCGGCAAAAAAGCCCTTGACAGCTGGCACGACAAAGAAAACGATCGCGACAAGCGCAAGCACGGCGACGACGCCACCGATAATCATAGGCACCGGGGAGCTTTTCTTTTGGGCACCACGGCGAGAGCGCGTGTTATAGCTCGAGCGCGTGGCCGGAGCAACGCCGTGCGAGCCATGAGCATGATGTGCGTGGGAACGTGATTGCGGTGCCTGTCCCTTCGTGCGCTGGGCAGGAGCCTGCTGCTTAAAGCGGGAACCGCCCGCGGGCTGGGCTGTATGGGCAGCAGACTGCTGAGCAGGACGACGAACAGGTTGCTGGCCTGGACGCTGAGTGGGCTGAGTGGGGCAAGAAGAGGGCTGCGGCGAACGTGCGGCGGGTTGGGCCGCGCGCTGAGTCGGTTGCATCGGACGCTGACCGGACGATACAGGGCGTGGCGCAGACTGTCGTGTACGATTCGGCTGGCGCGGATCGAAAGCGCTAGACATGCGAAACCTCCTCGTTTTTGCGATCGAGCCATGTCTGCAAGAACAGGCTGGCGGCGATCATGTCGATCTTGCCCCTCATCTGCTTTTCATTGAGTCCCTGCTCCCGCAGGATACGCTTGGCCTCTTGCGAAGACAGGCGCTCGTCCTCAAACTCCAGCGGAAGATCGAGCTCGTCGGCAATCTTTTGCGCCACGGCGGCAACACGCTCGGCCTGGGGGCCGGGCTCGCCGGCCATGGTCAGGGGACGTCCGCTTACCAGGATGTCGGGCTCATAGTCCTCGACCAGGTAACGAAACGTCTTGGCCATGCCGGTGACCTCGACGGCCGGGAGCACCTTGACGGGCATTGCCATCTTGCCATCACGGCTCGAGACGGCAATGCCGATCCTGGTCTCCCCTATGTCCAGCGCGAGCGCGACCACGGTGACTACTTAGGCGCCGAGCGCGGTCTTGGCGGCCGCGAGGGCATCGGCGATACCCGCGGCGTTCTTACCGCCGGCCTGGGCCATGTTGGGACGGCCGCCACCGCGACCGTCGACCAGGCCCGCGATCTGCTTGATCACGTTGCCGGCATGGAAACCGGCCTTGACGGCGTCATCGGAGCCGGCGGCGAGCAGCGCTGGGGTGCCCTTCTCGGTCACGCTGGCGACGACGCAGGCGACGGGCCCGGCGACCTTCTGGTGCACGGTATCCCAGACGGTGCGCAGGTCGGCAGCCTCAAGGCCCTGCAGCTCAGCCACGACGAGCTTGTAGCCGTTCAGCTCGACAGCGCCGTCGATGGCGCTGGAGATCGCATCGGAGGAGCCACCGGTGAGCGCCTTCTTGAGCTTATTGGACGTCTCGCGCAGCTCGGCCTGCAGGTTCTCCACGCGGGCGGGAACCTCGTCGACGCGGCACTTGAGCGCAGCGGCGGCGGCGTCGACGAGCGCCAGACGGTCGGCCATGTAGTCGAGGGCGCCCTTAGAGGTCACAGCCTCGATACGGCGAACGTTGGAGCCCGTAGAGGACTCGGAAATGATCTTGAACAGACCGATCTCGGCGGTGTTGGCAGCATGCGTACCACCGCAGAACTCGCGAGAGAACGGCTGGTCCTCGGCACCCACGGAAACGACGCGGACGACGTCACCGTACTTCTCGCCAAAGAGGGCGACAGCACCGGCGGCCTTGGCCTCATCGATGCCCATAACGCAGGTCACGACCGGCTTGGATGCGAAGATCTGCTGGTTGACCAGGTCCTCGACAGCTTTGAGCTGCTCGGAGGACAGGGCCTCGAAGTGCGTGAAGTCAAAGCGCAGGTGCTCGGGCGTCACCAGCGAGCCGGCCTGGGAGACATGCTCGCCCAGAACGTGCTTAAGCGCGGCGTCGAGCAGGTGGGTAGCGGTGTGGTTGCGGCGCAGGAAGCCACGGCGCTCGGCGTCGAGCGTGGCGATCACGGAAGCGCCAACGGTCAGCGTGCCCTCGGCGACGTAGGCGACGTGGGCATACAGGCCGTTGTGGTTCTTGGTATCGGAAACGGTCAGTGCAACGCCCTCGGCGGAAAGCTCGCCGGCGTCGCCCTGCTGGCCGCCCATCTCGGCGTAGAACGGGGTGCGGTCGAGCACAACCTCGACATCCTCGCCCGCGGCAGCGGACTCGACGGACTCGCCGTTGAGAACGATGGCGACAACCTTGGCGCCCTCGATCACATCGTTGTCATAGCCATCGAACTCGGTCGCAGCGATCTTGTCGGAAAGCTCGACCCACACGTCGTTGAAGCTGCCCCAGGCGTCGCCCTTGGCGTTGGCGCGAGCGCGGGCCTTCTGGTCCTCCATGCAGGCGGTGAAGCCGTCCATGTCGACGTCATGGCCAGCGGTGCCGGCGATCTCGACGGTCAGGTCGATGGGGAAACCAAAGGTGTCGTGCAGCTTAAAGGCGACATCGCCCGGGAGCACAGCGCCCTCGGCGAGCGCGGACAGGGCCTCGTCCAGGTAGACGCGGCCGTTGTCGAGCGTCGTGGAGAAGCGCTCCTCCTCGGAGGCGACAATACCCTTGACGAGCGCGACGTTCTTAAGCAGCTCGGGATAGGCCTCGCCCATCTGGGCGTTGACCTCGTCGATGAACTTGGTCAGGAAGGCGCCCTCGATGCCCAGCAGGCGACCGTGGAACACGGCGCGACGGAGCAGACGGCGAAGGACGTACTCGCGACCCTCGTTGCCGGGAAGGATGCCGTCAGAGATCATAAAGTCGACGGCACGGGAGTGGTCGGCGATGATGCGCAGGGAGCGGCTGGCGCCGGAGTAATCGTCGGCGTCATAGGTCTTGCCGCTGATCTTCTCGCCCAGCTTGATGAGATGCTGCATCAGATCGCCGTCGTAATTAGCGGTCTTGTGCTGCATGATGGCGGCCATGCGCTCCAGGCCCATGCCCGTATCGAGGTTACGGTGCGGCAGCTCCGGCATGGAGCCGTCCTCCTGGCGGTCGTACTGGGTAAACACGAGGTTCCAGAACTCCAGGAAGCGGTCGCAGTCGCAGCCGGGCTTGCAGTCGGGGCTGCCGCAGCCGACCTCCTCGCCCATGTCAAAGTAGATCTCGGAGCAGGGGCCGCAGGGGCCGGTAGGGCCGGCGGCCCAGAAGTTGTCGTCCTCGCCCAGGCGGGAGATGTGGTCCTCGGCAACGCCCAGAGAACGCCACACGTCGTGGGTCTCGTCGTCCTCGGTAAAGACGGTAAAGTACAGGCGATCGAGCGGCAGCTTGAACTCCTTGGTGATGAGCTCGAAGGCCCAAGCGCAAGCCTGCTGCTTGGAGACGCCGCCAAAGGAGAAGTCACCGAGCATCTCGAAGAACGACAGGTGACGGCCGTCCTCGCCGATGCAGTCGATGTCGTTGGTGCGGACACACTTCTGGCAGGAGATCGCGCCGATCTCCTTCATGGTCTTCTTGCCCTGGTAGTACTCCTTAAACTGGTTCATGCCGGCGTTGGCAAGCAGCAGCGAGGGGTCGTCGGGAACAAGGGACGAAGAAGGATAGAGCTTAAGACCGCGCTCCTCAAAGAAGTTGAGGAACTTGGAGCGGATCTCGGCCGTAGTCATTGACGGGTAGTCAGCACTCATAGAGGGAATCTCCTCGATTTCACATCGAAACAGTTCAAACGTAACGATATTACCATCCAACCGCCCCCGTGCAAAAAAGAGGGTCGCCAAACAGCGACCCTCCAGCGAAAGTGCACGTTATTTAGGACTGAACGGTCCTTTGAAACAGGCTGCTGTAGAATTACATATAAGAGTCACCTGGAAGGAGCGATCGATGAAAAGCAAACGATTTTTCCTGAATGCACTTCTGGTAGTAGCACTTTTAGCGCTTTTGGCCTTCTTCTGCTGGTACGCAAGCCAACCAGCATTTGGCTACGCATTGTATGCAGTAATGTCCGGCGATAAGGCTTATTACACTCTACGCGCAATTGACGTTCTTTTTTTCTATGTAGCCGGCCCCTTATCAGTCGCTTTGCTCGTGTTTCTTGTCATTTACAACTTCAAGAAACGTTAATAGGACTTATTTAGAATCCGAATCGTCCATAGAGCCGTCGATGCCGGTTTTGGTATCGTCCATGCTGGAATCGTCGTCCTTGGCGAAGGGGTTCTTGAAGAAACCCGTCGCATCGGGCTGCAGGCCCGAGAGCTTAATCCAGGGATTCTCGAGCTCGGGCTTGGGCATGGCCTGGGCCTCGGGCGCAGTCTCGTTGCCGATGAGCTCGGACTCGTAAATGAATGTATCGTCTCCAAGCGCGTCATAGGCGGCGACCGGGTTACCCTCGGTATCGCGATACGGCGTGCCCTTAAACACGGCGCCATCGTATGCCACGAGCTGGCGGCCGGTCTCGTTCTCAAAGTAGTAGACGAAAATGCCCTTGAGGGCCGCGCATAGCGGAATAGCGATGACCATGCCGATGGGACCCATGAGTGCCGAACCAATAACGAGCGCCGTCAGGCTCATGACGGGATGCACCTGCACCGAACTCTGCATGACCTTGGGGGAAATGACGTTATCGGTGACGTTTTGAGCCACCATGGTCACAACGAGCGTCCACAACGCAAGCATGGGGCTGAACATAAAGCCGAGCACCGTGGCGATCGCCGCGCTTACCCAGGGGCCAACAACCGGGACCAAATGCATGATGCCGGTAAAAATGGCCATGAGCGCCGCGTAGGGATGGCCGATGAGCGTAAAGCCGATAAAGGCGAGGATGCCACCGCAGATGGACGTCACGACCATGCCGCGCATATAACCGCCGACCGAGCGCGAAAGAATCGCGACCATAAAGCGGTACGAGGTCTCCTTTTCCTGGCCAATGATGGTGCAGACCTCGTGGTGCATGCGGGGGTAATCGCAGGCCAACCAATAGGCAAGCACCAAACCCAGGAAGATGACGAACAGCTGCGAGGCCGTGTTGGTAATGAGCGGGAACACACCGCGACCGAGTTCGGCAGCGATTTGCGAGACGTACTTGGACGCCACAGTAACCAGCGAGGACAGATTATCGTCCAAATACTCCTTGAGCGGCGTGTTGTTGAGCGTCTTGGCGTGCGAAATCATCTCGTTGAGATCGCCACCCGCAACGCGAAGCTGCTCAGGCAGACGGCTCAGGACTTCCATAATCTGACCGAGCAAAATAGGCGACAGGATACAGACGACACCAACGAGCGCCGCGACGACGACGATAAGCGCGATAAGCGAACCAATGCCACGGTTGACGCCGTGATGCTCGAGCCAGTTGGTGATCGGCGACATCACAAAAGCGATGATGGAACCGACAGCGAGAAACTCGATAACCGGCGCCAGGATACCCATAAGGTTAAAGATGACGGCGGCGATGACAATGCAGCCGACGACAGCCCAAATGCGAAGCGTCAGAATACGGGTATCGCGCAGCGTGCGGTCGGTTTGTTGGGGGTGCTCACTCATGAACGAACCATCACTCCGTCGGGGTCAATCTTATCTTGAATCTTCTTAAGGGTACGGCGCAGCAGGCGCGAGACCTGCACCTGCGAGATTCCCAGCTTCTTTGCGATCTCGATCTGGGTCATGCCCTTCACAAAACGCAGCTCGATAACCTCGCGCTCGCGCGGCGAGAAATCACGGATGGCTTCCTCGATCACCAGGCGGTCATCGGTAAAATCGAGCTCGTTGTCGCCATCGGCATAGCGGTCGAGAATCGAGGGGGCATCATCGGAATCGGACGCGCCAGGAGCCTCGATGGGCACCGAGGTATAGGCCGAAGACGATTCCATGGCCTCCAGCACCTCGTCGACGGTCACACCCAGGTACTCAGCGATTTCTTCAACCTTAGGCGAGCGCTGCAGCTCGTTAGTGAGCTTGTCGGTAGCTTGGTTAACCTTGGCAGAAAGCTCCTGCAAACGGCGCGGCACGCGCACGCTCCAGCCCTTATCACGGAAGTGACGCTTAATCTCGCCCAGGATGGTAGGCGTGGCAAACGTCGTGAACTCGAGTCCGCGCTCGGGATCAAAGCGGTCGATAGCCTTGAGCAAACCCAGATAGCCGACCTGCATGAGGTCGTCGAGCGGCTCGCCGCGGTTCTTAAATTTGTTGGCAAGAAACCTTACCAGGTTCATATGGGACATGACGAGCTGCTCACGTGCGTCCGGATCACCGGTCTCTTTGTAGCGACGAAACAGCTCGCGGGTTTTCTCCTTGTCCCAAGCGGTCTTACCGCTCCGGGAACGTTCGGTCATATTAGATATCCGCCTTGAGGTCGAGGGAAAGCGTCAGGGGCGCCGCAGTCTTTTCGTAGGAATCGCACACGCTCGCCAGAATGAGCTCGGCATACACGGCAGCCTGGTCATCCTCATCGACAGTCGCCTGATCGCCAAAGGTAAAGGTCATGCCCACATGCGATTCGTCGACGTCGAATTTGATCAAAATGTCATCGGAATCAACGGCCGTGCAGCCAAAGATAAAGGCTTCCTCGGCAGCCATACGAATGTCCTCGATGCGATCGACGGACATGGAGCACAGCGCACCAACGTTGGCGGCCGTCATACGTACGAGGCGTGCCAGACGCGGATCCCCGGCAACAGTCAGCGTGATGGGGCAAGTTGCTTCGCTACTCATCGCAGGACTCCTCGGAGGTCTCGGCGGGCGTGTAGGTGTAATACTGGGCTGCTTTAGCAGCAGGCTTCTGTGCATCATCGTCACCAGCAGCGGCATCGTCCCCGGCTTCGTCAATCAGGACACGCTCGGTCGGCTGCTCGGCTTCGGCGGCAGCGGAAAGCGTGCGCTCGGCGTCGGCCGCGGGAGCCTTCACCTTGTTAAAGAGTTTCTGCACGGCACCAGCAGCAGAATCAGTCACGCTCGATACGGCATTGCTGGCCTCGGCCACGCTGCCCGTAACCTCGGAAATGTCGCGAACCACAGCTTCGACCTCTACGAGATTGGAGGTAAGGGCGTCGACGGCGGTCTTGCTCGACTTGAGGAGCGGCTCAACCTGAGCCAACGCGGGGGTGAGCTCATCGACAGCGCCATCGAGCTTTGCTACCACCGGCTGTGCCTCGGCGATGGTGTTGTTAAGGTCGCTCACGGTCTTATCGAGCGAATCAACGACGGTGCGGGTCTTTCGCAGCGTGAGCGCGAGCTCGATAACAGCCCACACACCGGCAACGGCGAGCAGCAGCAGGGCGATTTGAATGGGACTCATACAAGCCTCCCGAAGGAATCGAAATACAGACGCTGTTCATGGTACCCCAAAGAAGGGGAAAGATACCCAAAGGGAATGTGCGAGGTCCCAAGGACCTACTTGGGCGCTCTGCCGCTACGGTCGCGCTCGCTTTGCTCTACGCGCCACTCTTCCCAGCCACGGCCCGCAGGCTGCCAAAACGCACCGCGCTCCAGCCCCTCGGGCAAATAACGCTGATCGACCCAGCCTTCGGGATAATCATGCGGATACTTATACACACCGTATTCGTCGCTGCCCGGGCGATGACGATCGCGCAGATAACTCGGCACCTCGCGGAGCCCACTTGAATGAATATCGGCCAACGCCGCATCGATCGAAGCCTCGCACGCGTTCGATTTAGGCGCCAAGCACACATAGAGAGCAGCCTGAGCCAGATTAATACGGCACTCGGGATAGCCAATGACCTCGGCAGACTTAAACGCGGCATGTGCCACCAAAAGCGCCTGTGGGTCGGCGTTGCCAACATCCTCAGAAGCCTGAATCATAATACGACGAGCGATAAACTTAGGATCCTCCCCCGCGTCAATCATGCGCGCGAGCCAATAAATCGTGGCATCGGGGTCGCTACCGCGCATAGACTTAATAAACGCACTGATGATGTCGTAGTGCATGTCACCGTTTTTGTCGTACGAAAAGCCACGGCGCGGATTGGCAATCTTCACGTCGTCAACAGTGATGGGATAGCGCTCCCCCGCCGCCGGCGCGGGCGTTCCCTCGGTATCGGGGCGCGTGACGGCAATCTCGCTCGCAAGCTCAAGCGTCGTGAGCGCCGATCGAGCGTCACCCGCTGCCAGTGTGCAAATGGTCTTAACCGTATCCTCATCGGCCGAGAACTTACCGTTCAAACCCTGCGGCGCCTCGAGCGCACGCTCAATAAGCGTGGCGATATCCTCGTCTTTAAGATGCTCAAGTTCCACCACGCGACCGCGCGAGAGCAATGCCGAGTTGACCTCGAAGTACGGATTCTCCGTCGTGGCGCCAATCATAATGACGGTACGGTTCTCAACTGCATGCAGCAGGGCATCCTGCTGCGACTTGGAAAAGCGATGAATCTCATCGATAAAAAGAATGGTGCGGCGGTCGTACGTATTCAGGCGCGTCTTAGCCTCGTCGATCACGCGACGAAGATCCTTTACGGTGCCCGTCACAGCGCTGACCTCGACAAACTCGCTCTTAGTATGGTTGGCGATAATATGTGCCAGCGTCGTCTTGCCCGTACCGGCCGGCCCATACAAAATCACACTCGACAGCACGTCGTGCTCAATCGCGGCACGCAACCACGAACCCTTACCGACGGCCTTTTGCTGGCCCACATACTCGTCGAGCGAATTGGGCCGCATGCGCACCGCAAGCGGCGCATTCTGAAAGGAACGCTCGCGCGTCGAAGCAGAAAAAAGGTCGTCCATAGCCATCCCGTGCGTCAATCAAAAACGTTTTCCACCAACAGTATACCGAATAAATACGAACTACCGTTCGTTAATATAGGTACGGTGCGGAAACTTCAATCCCGGGAACAGCTTGCTCGTAAGCTCGCAGAAATAGCCGTCCGTCATGCTCGCGATGTAATCCACCACCGCTTGATCCTTGTCGTCCTGCCAGGCATAGGTGCGATCGTAGTAGAAAAGCTGCCGCTCAATGCGAGAAATGTGGTGCTTAAAGATATACGAAGACTCGTCGCCTTCGTTTATATCCTGCAGGCAACGGTCGTAGAGCTTTTCGAAGGCCTCGCGCAGCTCCGCTTCGGAGTCGCCTTCAATGCCGCCCTTGCTATAGATCTTCTCGTAGTTCTCGCGCTTGGCTCGGCGGATCTCCTCAAACAGGTCCTCGCTCATCTCGATGCGTGGCTTACCATAGCTGTGCTCGACGATATCGATGGAGGCATGCGTAAGGATCCAGCTGTTGTATGCCCCGCCCAGGTCATCGTCAAAGGCGTCGGGTGACAGCAGACCCGCCGAAATGGCGTCTTGGCGATCGCGCCCCACGTAGGCAAGGATATCCGAGATGCGAACCACGCAGCCCTCGAGCGTCATGGGGCGCAGGTGCTCAATTGCGCTGTAACCTGTGGCAATGCAATCCTCAACCGTAAGGTCGAACTGGTCAAAGGAGCTCATGTCCGAAAGCTCAAACACACGCTGTTCGTACTCACCGTTGTGGCATAGCACGCCGTCGAGCGTCTGGAGCGACACGTTGCGGCCGTACAGCGCGTCGAGCACGCGGACCGACTGCACGTTATGGAAAAAATAACGACCCGTGCGCTCGTGATAGATATCGTTGAGGAATCGCTCACCGGCATGGCCAAAGGGCGTGTGGCCCAAGTCGTGGCCTAAGCCAATCGCCTCGATCAGATCGCAGTTGAGCCCCAGGGCACGTCCGATATCGCGCGCGATGCGCGAAACAAGCTGCACGTGCAGGCCGCGACGCGACAGGTCGTCGTTGCTGCGAAAACTAAAGACCTGCGTTTTGCCTGCATAACGGGTGTATGCGGGCAGATGCAAAATCTTTTCGGTATCGCGCATAAATGCCGGACGCATGAGCGTGCCCACATCTGCGGCTCGATCGAAGCGTCGAATGACCTGGTCGTCACCACATCGATAGGGATTAACGACACCCGAGGCGCGGTCGGCGGCGATACGCCCGACCAACTCGGGCGACAACGCCGCGGGAATGCGATCCATACGCGCCTCAATGGCGGCTGTCTGTTGATTGGTTGCCATGGCATGCTCCTTAAAAAGGGCGCGCAAACGGTTACAGCGTACTACCCACAACCTCGATTATGGCAAATATCGGCACCAAAAACGGCAGCAATGGCAGGGAGCGCGATTTTGCGATGAGACAGGCGGCGGCAAGGGCCAGGAGCGCAGCCGCAAACGCGACGATACCACCCAAGGGATCGAAGGTACAAAGGGCAAAGAGCGCCTTGGCGTCCCCCATACCAATGCCGGGAGCGTGGCGAACACGACGCCAGAGCGACTCAGTAAGCATAAGGGCAAGGTAGGCGATGGCAGCAAGACCGGCATGGTCAAGCGCCGTGTTAACGCCCTTGTCGAGCCAAACGCCTGCAAACGCCGCCACCGCACACGCGCCGGCAAGCTGATTGGGAAACCGTCGCTCACGGGCATCAATCGCCGCGCCGGCAAAGATGCAAATCCAAAACGGAATATAGACCATCTAACACCTCCTTGGGCAGCAGCTCAAACGCAAAAACCACCACAAAGGTGCCTGTCCCCTTTGTGGTGGTTTTGATCGTGGTTATTTGGCGCCTTGCATGACCTCGTCAAGGGTAACGCTCACGGCGTGCTGCGTCGGCACCCAGTCGACCTTCAAGAACAGTGCTGCCACCGTAATGGGGATATAGCTGAACATAAAGATCGGGAAGGTAAACAGGTTGGTCACCAGACGCCACTTTTGCGCGCAGTGAATGTGCTTGTACTCAAAGATGGTCGTGAGCAGCGCCAGGATAAAGAACGTCTGATACATCATGGCGAAGGTCATAATGAGAGAAGCGGCACACGCCTGCATCTCAACCTCGGTGGCCAGGAAGCCGTGCGAAAGACCGCCCACAATCAGGAACGTGGCATTGGCGAGCATCGAGATCAGAGATAGCAACATACCCGGGGCGATCGTCATAAACATGTCATAGGCGGCAAAGCGATGGTAGCGAAAGGTCGATTTGACCAGGTGCTTACCATACGTAAAGAACACCTGGTAGAAGCCCTTGGTCCAGCGCATACGCTGCTTCCAGGAAGCCTTAAACGTCACGGGCTGTTCGTCAAAGAACTCCGCCGGTGCATAGCCAATGCGAATGCCGTGAATGGCGCAGAACGTGGTGAACTGAATATCCTCGGTCAGCGTATGGAACTGCCAACCGTGCATGCCCTCGATCACGCTCGCCGAGATAAGGTAACCCGAACCCGAGACAGCGCAGGACGTCTTGCAGATATTACGCGCGTTGTTGAGAAAGCGCGCCTCTCGCAGGTACCACGTAGCATTAGCCGCCGAGATCCACGAGCTGCCGAAGTTCTTGGAGTTGCGATAGCTCGTAACTACATGGAAGCCCTGGTCAAAGGCATCGTTCATCTTGGACACGTAATCGCGGGAGATGACGTTATCGGCATCGAAAATAAAGTAGCCTTCAAACGTATCGGGATACTCGTTAAGGATACGGTCGAAACCAAAGTCCATGACCCAGCTCTTACCCTTACGGGCCAGGTCGTTGCGCTCATAGACAATGGCGCCCGCCTCGCGCGCGAGCTGAGCCGTGTTGTCGGTGCAGGCATCGGCGACCACAAAGACCTCGATAAGCTCAGACGGATAATCCTGGTCCTTGATAGAGCGAACGAGGTTGGCGATCACGGCCTCCTCGTTATGCGCCGCGATAAAGAAGGCATAGCGGTGAAGTTTTTTGGCCTTGGGAGGCGCGACCTCGCCACGAAGAGCGCCAATGACAAAGAAGACCACCTGGTACAGAAAGCAGACCGTGAGCAGCGTGACGACAATCTGGTTGAAGATCACGATGGGTGTGTTGGTTTGTAAAAAGGCGAGCATGCAGGCTCCCAGCAACGCGTTACGTAAACAACCGTATATCTTACCGCAGGCTTACCGAGTTCAAGAAACCACCTAATACTGGCTAGGCTTCGAGCAGACCGAGCTGCGGGACGATTTCGTCACCGGCGGCAGTGCGGCCGAGCGAACGCGGGGCCAGGTCATCCAGAACCGCGGCAAGGTCCCACGGCAGCTCGTCACGGCACTCAATGCGCTCCCCCGTCACGGGATGATCGAACGCCACGCGCCAAGAATGCAGGAACTGCCTGGTCAGGCCCTGATCGGCACGCGCATCGCACTTGCCGTAGAGTGGGTCGCCCACGCAGGCATGGTTGATATGGCGCATGTGCACACGAATCTGATGCGTGCGTCCGGTAAACAGATGACACTCGACAAGCGTGTAGCCGTCGTCGAAGCGCGTGGAATCAAAGCGCTCGAGCACCTTGAAAGTCGTGATGGCCTGGCGCGCAAAGGGGTCATCGGAAACCGCCATCTTCACACGGTCGCGCGTGGAGCGGGCGATACCGGTGTTGATAGTGCCCTCGTCCATGGCGATGTGCCCGTGAACGAGCGTGATATAGCGACGGTCGAGCGTGCGCGTGCGGATAAGATTTTGAAGCGCGCGCTGGGTGTCGTCGTCCTTTGCCGCGAGCATAAGGCCCGAGGTATCGCGATCAAGGCGATGCACGATGCCGGGGCGGTCCTCACCCTGCACGGTACCAAGATGGTCGATGCCGCAGTGGTAGACCAGGGCGTTCGCAAGGGTGCCGCTCTCGTGACCATGGGCGGGATGGCACACCAGGCCGCGCTGCTTGGAGAGCACGATGAGGTAGTCGTCCTCATAGCGGATATCGAGGGGAATGGCCTCGGGAATCACGTCGGTCGGATCGTGCGGCTCGGGCAAGTCGACCGAGATGCGGTCGCCGGAGCGCACGGCATATTTTTTTGATAGGCAGGTCTCGCCGTTGACGGCAACGGCACCGCCCTCGATCAGATGTGCGCAGGCAGAGCGCGTGGGACAGCCATCGTTGGCGCCCAGATAGGCGTCGAGACGCTGACCAGCGGAATCGTCGGCAACGAGAATATGGATGTCGGCCATTAGCGCTCATTCCTTTCGCGAATCTTGCGGGCACGCTCCCCACGCTGCTTGGCTTTGCGTTTGGCGCGAGCCTCATCACGAGCGTTGAGTTCGGCGGTCGCATCGACCTCGCGAGCGGCGGGGCTCAAGAACATGTAACCGATGAGCGCCAGCACGACGCCGACCGTAATGCCGATATCGGCTACATTAAAAACGGGGAAGTCGATGAAGGTGGTGGCAATAAAATCGGTCACGAAGCCAAAGGCGAGGCGGTCGATCGCGTTACCGATGGCGCCGCCCGCAACCATAGCCATGCCTACAACCTCAAGATGGGCGAGCTGGGGCGCACGAACGAGGTACACGGCAATAGCGATAATGACCGCCAACGCCAGCACAGCAAACGCGATGCCATGCCCCTCACCCACGCTAAAGGCGGCTCCGATATTGCGAACAAACAGGAAATCGATCACGCTGGGAATAACGGTCATATGCAGGGCATCGCCCACGGAACGAACCGCAAGCTTGGTCAGCTGGTCAACGAGCAACACAACGAGCGCCACGCCACCAGCAACACCCAACCGCCAACGCAAAGGCGGCGTCATATCCGCACCACGACCCAAAGAAATCCCCTACCCTCAAGAACAATCGAATTCCGTTTAACGCAGTAGATAATCATACATTGACGCAAGCAAGAAGCGACAAATCTCCCAAGAACGGAAACACCGCAGGTAGAGCATAAATGAGCGAGCAGGTCGCATTTGAGACAAGGTGACGTGAAATGAAAGGGCGCTGACCTTTCGGTCGCGCCCTTGAAATTGAACGTCAGATTGTCCAAATGCGGCCCGCGCAGCGTCGGTAGGTTACGGCGTTCTACGAACGCCGTAACCTACAAAGCGTCGGCGCAGCGCTTGCAGATATGCGCGTGGCCGTTGTACTCGCCGACGGTGGTGCGATAGTTCCAGCAACGGTCGCAGCACTCGCCCTCGGCAGCCTCAATGGCAACGGAAAGCTCCTCGCCCTGGGTCAGCTCAACATCGGAGACGATGTAGAACTCGGCCAGGTCGACGGCTTTGTCACCGGTCAGCAGCGCGTACATCTCGGCGGGAACGACCGCCTTGACGCGGACCTGCTGGCTCTTGGTGAAGGTGCCGGCAGAACGGGCATCCTCAAGGGCCTTGGTCACGGCGCTACGGAGCTCGAGCGAAGCCTCGAGCACGCCCTCAAACTCATTGGCCTCGTCGACCGTGATAGGCGACTTGTACCAATCGAGCAGCGCGGCGTACTTCTGGTGATCGACGCAGCCGGCGGGCGCATAGGCCATGGCCTCGTCGACCGTGTAGGACAGGATCGGCTGCAGGTCGCGCATGAGCATCGAGAAGAGCTCGGCCAGAACGGTTTGCGCGCTGCGGCGCTCGAGCGAGCCGGGCTTCTCGCAGTACAGACGATCCTTCAGGGCGTCGAGGTACACGTTGGAGAGCTCGGTAACCACAAAGTCGTAAAGCGCACGGTAGGCGCGCGGGAACTCGTAGCAGGAGTAAGCGTCGTCGACCTCGGCCTGGACCTGGGTCAGGCGGGCAACCATGAGCTTGTCGAGCGGCAGCAGGTCGGCAAAAGCGACGCCGTCGGTCTCGGGCTCAAACTGACCCTCGAGCTCGGAGAGCAGGAAGCGCAGCGTGTTGCGGAAACGACGGTAGGCATCGGACGTACGAGCAAGAATCTCGTGGTCGATGGACACGTCGGAGCTGGTGTCGACCGAGGCGACCCACAGACGGATGATGTCGGCGCCCATCTCGTCGCAGACCTTATTGGGGTCGATGACGTTGCCGAGCGACTTGGACATCTTTCGAC
>JAXJPE010000015.1:0-7316 GCA_036426035.1 Collinsella sp. | reverse complement strand
GTTGACGACCAGAACGTTCATGTGTCTCCCTACTAACAGGCGGTGTGGCGCCGCCAGGTTACATACGCTTCAATAATAAACCCAAACGCCCTCGCGCTCGGGTTTATTGCGTTGATATATAAGTTATCGGTGCCTAAATACGCATGGCCTTTGACTTGTAAGACGAAATAGCGCGGGGATATACACCAGGGCAGAAATCCCGAGCGCAACAAGCAATACGACTCGAATGCCCGCAACGCTACTCAACACAGCGTTGAGCAGATAGAAAAGGACGGCACCAACCGCCACCATCTGGCTTTGAACCGAAATCAGCGAACAGCGCATCGATGAATCGGCAGCATTTTGGAAAACCGAGTATTTGATTGGGGCAAACAACGAGTACGCAACCGTCTGCAGCACATAGAACACGGGCAGCAAATTAGCCGGAGTAAGGGGAATCAAAAACAAAGCTGTCAATGCTAAGCGAATGATGCCGCAAATACGCGCAAAACAGCCCTTGTCGACACGAGCAATCACACTGGGCACGATAAACCCTATGGAGGCGGAGGCAAGGAGCTGGATCGCAATGGTCACGCCCGAAGCGACGGCATTCATTCCGCGACCCGCAAGCAGCAGTGAGAAAAAGTCTTCCAGAGCGACAAAAGCAAATGCCTGAGAACAGTCCATGATGAACGCCGAACGAAGAATGCCATTACCCGCAATAGCGGCACCGATCATCTTCGGGCTCATTCCACGTTCAGGTGTCGCCGCAGCGTCCTCTCTTCGCATCTCAGGAATGCAGACAACAACAACCAACGTCAACACCATTGCGATGATATCTGCCGAAAGACCAATGAGATATGCACCGACAGACGAAATGAAACCGCCCACGCAAGCGGAGATGGCATAAGAGGCATAGAAAACAAATCGCTCAATGACATTAAGTCTTACGAGTTGGTCCTGAGAGACGCTGTCAATGTAAATTGCTTCTATGGATCCGCTCACACATGCAACGGCAAAACCTTTGAGAGCAAACGCGCCGATTAAAAGCAGAGGAGAACGGACGAAAAGCAGGGCGGCGTAGTATCCAAGCATTCCCACGACGCCAACGAGACCGCTTGTCTTTCGTCCAAACCTATCAGCAATATAGCCAGTGGGAACTTCAAGGATGAACTTGCTCACTTGATATGCAATCATCATGCTAGAAATCGCTACCATCGAAAGCCCAACGAACTCAAGGTAGACAGTTAGGAAATACAAGATGGTGCTGAAGTTCGACAGGAAAACGAACATCATATAAAGCAAAATCGTACGATTTTTCATGCTCCGCCCTCCAAGAGCCAATAACCCAAACCGAAATCTTGGAAAAGCATGAGGGCAAAGCCGTCAGTCATGTGTTACAAGGCGTCAACATTCACTTGACGACACGAGGCCAAATGGCCTCACGAAGCGAGATGACGCAATAGGTGAAGAAATACCGTCTGGTGTCGATCGGTCCAGGCATTTTGTCGATAGCAAAAGTAGATGGGCAAGGCTACGTCATGCGAGCCTTCAATGGAGCACTCGCTCACTTCCAGTCCATCTGATGCGAGAGAAGAGCCAGAAAAGCTCAATATCAATCCCCCGGCTTGAAGAAACTCAGTCTGCGCCCTGTTTCCGTATTCGACGTCGCGAAAGCGGAAATTAACCAGCTGGGCTTCGGGGCATTGATTGATTGCATTGAGACAGGGTGACAAATTAATTGGAACAGCGAGCCTGCCGCCCAGTAACTCACGGATGGTCATAGCGTCAACAGATTGATGACCTGCTGGGCATGAAAGAACCTTGAGCTCCTTTTCACCCAAGTATTTCGAAGAAAGGGCACTGTCCCTTGGTTCCTCAAATGAGATGGCCGCATCCGAAATGCCAAGCACAAGTGATTCAAAGCATGTAGCCGTTGGCTGATGCCAAACATCAAGGTGAATCTGAGGGTGCGAGCTTTCAAACGAGTCGTACCAGTTTTCGGAAAAAAGACGCCCCCGCCCGTGAAGACAGGGGGCGTAAAGACGAAAGTGGCCGTCGGGCGAAACGCCGCCGTTCCCCGATTGGGTGTACTTTTTGAGATCGTCGACTTGTGCCAGGATCACGCGTGCACGACGCGCAAATTCTCTGCCCGCCGGAGACAAAACAGCCTCCCCCGCCGATCGGTCGAGCAAAACGATCTGATACTCAGACTCCAGTTTCTTAATTGCCGACGAAACAGCCTGTGGGCTCACGTGAACGGCGCGAGCCGCTTTGCGCACGCCGCCGTAGTTCGCTACCGCTTGAAGGTATTCGAGTTGAGAAAGCTGCATAGATTACTCCAAAGGCAGCCAAGTCGACGGCCTACGCGTCCTCAGATGAGGTTCTCGCCCAGGTTCTTGCCGCCGAGGACGTGCATGTGGAAGTGCATGACGGTCTGACCGGCGTTGACGCCCTTGTTGGAGATGACGCGGAAACCGTCCTCCAGGCCCTTGGCCTTGGCGACCTCCTGGATGGCGTGAGCCATGGCGCCCATGGTCTCGGCGGGCACGTTGTCGGCGATGTCGCTGTAGTGCTTCTTGGGGATCACGAGTGTGTGGACCGGCGCCTGGGGGTTGAGGTCGTCGAAGGCGATGACCTGGTCGTCCTCATAGACAACGGTTGAGGGAATCTCGTGGTTGGCGATTTTGCAGAAGATGCAATCACACATGGCTGGTTCCTTTCTCACAGACCAAGGTAATTATATTTGGTCGGGATGGTTAGAACGAAAGCTTGTCGTCGGTGTTGGCGGCCTCGCCGTCGGCGAGCACGTCGTTGCCGTCGACGTCCTTAAGGAGCACCGAGACCTTCTGCTCGGCATCGGACAGGCGGGTGCGTAGGCTCTTGAGGAGCTCGACGCCGCGGGTATAGCTCTCGAGTGACTCCTCGAGCTCCATATCGCCCGACTCCAAGCTGCGGATGATGAGTTCCAACTCCTGCGAAGCCTGCTTGTACGTAAGCTGCTCGACCGGGGTCTTCTCTGCCATATCTGTTTCCTTTCCTAAAGGCTTATCGCTATGTAACGCGGCCTACTCGACCGCATCGACCGTTGCCGCCACATTGCCGTCTGCCATGCGCACGCGGATGGCGTCGCCGGGCTTAAAGGTCTTGGCGGTCGTAGCCACCCCATCATCGCTGTACGCGATGGAATAGCCACGGGCAAGCACCTTGAGCGGCGACAGGGCATCGAGCGACGCGGCAGCTCGGCCTAAGTCGGACGCAGGCTTGCTGAGCATCGTGCGCCCCTGATGCTCCAGACGGGAGCTCGCAAGTGTGAGCGCATGGCGCTTGCCATCGAGCCCTGAGGTGCTTGCGATCAAGCGCTCGGGCAGACGCTCGAAGTTGGAGCGGAAGGCCCCAACCGAACGCGTTATGGCGCCGGACAGACGATCGGCCGTCAGGGCAAGCTCGGACTCGCGACGCTCGACCATAAACGTGGGGTCGTTGAGGCACGGGCGGCATGCGGCTGCATCGAGCGCGTCGCCCAGACGAGCCGTATAGGCATCCCAGGCTCGACGACCGCGCTGGTCGAGCATTTCCAGATCGACCTGATCCGACCCGATCATCGAAGCCATCGCGGCGCCCAGACGCTGATGGCGCGTCTCGAGCACGTCGGCCAACTCCGTCATAGCCGGCGCCACCGATTCTGCCGCTGCCGTTGGCGTGGAGGCGCGACGGTCGCTCACCATGTCGCAAATCGAGGTATCGGGCTCATGGCCAATACCGGTCACCACGGGCACAGGACAAGCCGCCACTGCGCGGGCAAGCTCCTCGTCATTAAAGGTCATGAGGTCCTCAAAGGAGCCGCCGCCGCGCACCAGCAAAATACAGTCGGGCGCCGGCGTAATGGAAGCGGCGCGGCGCAAGCCCTCGATGAGCTCGGCCGGCGCACCCTCGCCTTGAACCTTGGCGCCCACGCAGACGAGCTCGACGAGCGGGTTGCGACGACGCAACGTGCGCTTGACGTCGTCGATTACGGCACCCGAAAGCGAGGTGACGACCGCCACGCGGGAGCAGAACACCGGGATGCGGCGCTTGCGCGCTTCGTCCATCAGGCCCTCGCGGCGTAGCTTTTCGGCCAGTTGCGCCACTTGTTGACGCAGCAGACCCTCCCCCGCCAACGAAAATGAGCGGGCAACAAAGCTCATGCGACCCGTGGGCTTATAGAGATTGAAGCTGCCCTTAAAGCTCACCTGCATGCCATCGCGCAGATCGAAGGTGCGCTTGAGATAGGCGCCCTTCCAGATAATGCAGTCGACGGCGGCCGAGTCGTCCTTGATCTGGAAGTAGCAGTGACCGCTTCGGGCGTTAGGACCACGAAAACCTGTGACCTCGCCCAGAACGCTCAGCTGCGGAATGGCATCGAGCGCACCGGCGGCGATCTCCACTGCCTGGCTCACGCTGAGCTCCTTGCGCTCCTGATCGTCCGAACCGTCGAACTCGGCGGAAACGGCATTGCCGGTTAGATTCCAGCCTGCCACGCAGCCTCCTTTCGTTATCGAGCACAAGGGCTTCGACCCTGCGCAGATTCAAGTCCAACACATAGTACAGCGCCGCGGGGACAAGAATCTCCGCGGCGCCTGTCAAGCCAATTTGTTATCGGTTGGAGTTTCTGTTGTAGCGGGCCATCAGGTAGAGCAGCTGAATAATCGAGGTGAGCGCCGCCGCCACGTAGGTGAGCGCGGCTGCCGTCAGCACCTTCTTGGCACCGTTGACCTGCTTGGAACTCATGCCCGACTGCTCGATATACGCCACGGCGCGGCGACTGGCATCGATCTCGACAGGCAACGTAACGAGTTGGAACAGCACACTAAACGAGAAGAAGATCAATGCGAGGGTCGTGAGCCCGGCGATGTTCATAAACAGGCCCAAGAGCAACACGATGGTCCAGGTGTTCTGGGTAAAGTTGACGACCGGGACCAGGGCGGTGCGAACCTTCATCATGGCGTAACCGCTCTGACGCTGGGCGGCATGACCCGCCTCGTGGCAGGCCACGGCAACGCTTGCGACCGATCCGCCCGAACGGTTAGCGTCCGAGAGATACAGGTTGTTATCCTGCGGGTTGTAGTGGTCGGTGAGCTCACCGGCAACGCCCTTGATACCCACGGCGTTGCAACCGTTGGCGTCGAGCATGCGGCGAGCGACCGTGGCACCCGTGTCGCCGTCCGAGCGAACCTTGGACCAGGTCTTGTACGTCGAGTTGATATAGCTCTGCGCCGCAAGACCAAGCACCGTACAAACAAGGACAACCAGCAGGTACAGCGGGTCGATGCCAAAGCCGTAACCATAGTAATAGGGCATGCGAATTCCTCCGAATCGAATTACACGTTGGAGGCATTCTACCCAATCAAGCGGCTAGGCTTCCTTACAGCAATTCAATTTTGCCATCTTTGACCGTCAACCCCATGTTGCCGGAAAGCAGATCGTCCAGGCGCGAGCCCACAAGCTCAAAACGCCAACCTTCGCGCAAACGGCTTTGCTCAGGATGCTCAATGTAGTCGGCCAGGTCATCGCGCGAGGCAATGACCGAGGTCGCCACGCCCGAGCGCTCGGCAACCAGGCGGATGAGCGCGTACATGAGATCCGTCACGCTCTCAAGCTCCGGCGAAATCTGGCGATGCCCGCGCACCATGAGCGGCAGGCGATCGTGCGGACAGCTTGCGCCGCGCTTGATGGCCATCAACGCGCCATCCACGTCGCGCTCCCCCAGCTGGTCGGTACCGCGGATGCTACGGAACTCCTCGACACGCACGGGATTGCGCTTAACCAGGGCCAGCAGCGTATCGTCGGACATGACCCACTTGCGCGGGATGTTGCGACGCTCGGCGCGGTCCTCGCGCCAAGCGGCAAGCTCGCGCGCAATGCCCAGCTGATGGCGGCTACACGAGTTGATGCGTTTGACCTTGCGGAATGCCTCATGGCGGTCGGCGCGGTAGTGCGACTCGTCGGCCAAAGGACGCAACTCGTCGAGCACCCAGTCCACGCGGCCCAGCTCACGCAGGCGGCTCATCATCTCGGTATAGGCGACGATTAAGTACTTGACGTCATCGATCGCGTACTCGATCTGCTTATCGCTCAGCGGGCGGCGCGACCAATCGGTCAGCGACTCGGTCTTGGGCAGTGATACGCCGCAGAACGTCTGAACGAGCGCACCATACGAAATCTGCTGGCGCTCGCCCAAAAAGGCGGCGGCAACCTGCGTGTCAAAAATCGGTCGCGGCAGTGCGCCCACGGTATGGAGCATAACTTCCATGTCCTGTGAGCAAGCATGGAATACCTTGACCACGCCCTCGTCGGCCATAAGCTCGGCAAGCGGCGACAGGTCGTCGATCACCAGCGGATCGACAGCGACACTCTCGGCGGGGGTGGCAATCTGGACCAGGCACAGGCGCGGATGAAACGTGCGCTCGCGCAAAAACTCGGTATCGACGGCGATCGCGTCGAACTCGCGGGCGCGCTGGCAAAAGTCGACCAGAGCCTGATGTGTGGAAATGTACATATCAACCCATCGAATAAGGTTAGGCCCGAAAAACACGGGTAGGATATCGGCATTGCTCTACAACTATACTCGGTTAGTCACAGAACGGGAACGTAAGTATGCGCTGCCTTATCATCCACAACCCAGCATCGGGCCCCAGCTCAGATGAAATCTACGCGTTCACGCACGCCCTCGCGCAGGGCGGCGACGAGGTCGTGATGCGTTTTATCGGCGATGGCATGGAGCCCGAGGACGCGGTAGCGGACGTTCGCGAGTTCGATCGCGTGGTCGTTTCGGGCGGCGACGGCACCGTCTCCAACGTGCTCGACCAGATGCGCGGGTGCGGTGTCCCCACGCTTGTCTTCCCCTCCGGCACGGCCTGCCTGTTCTTTAACAACATCGGCAATGCCCCCGAGGCGGCGGCACTCGCCAAGGCTTGCCGCGACGGCCGCACGGTCAAAGTGGACATGGGTGAGCTCTGTTGGCTCGACGAGAACGGCAACGAGAAGCGCCACGGCTTCATCATCATCGCCGGCTCGGGCTTCGACGCCGAGATCATGATGAAGGCCGCCCCCACCAAAAACGACATCGGCGAGATCGCTTACTTCCTCTCCGCGCTCGCCACGCCCAATCCCACGGTGGCGCACTTTACGATTGAGCATGACGGCATTGTCGAGGAGCTCGACGGCATCTGCTGCATGGCCGGCAACACCTCGGTCATCCAAAACGACATCAACCTGTTCCCCGACTGCCGTATGAACGATGGCATGGTCGACATTGCGGTCATCGAACCCGTAAAAACTGTGCAGCTTCTACCGAC
>JAXJPE010000014.1:0-4302 GCA_036426035.1 Collinsella sp. | reverse complement strand
GTTGACGACGGCACCCATCCGCTGTGGGACCGCAACGAGGTCCACGAGATCTATCGCGAGTGGCGTCGCGTGTTCGACCGCTATGATCCGCCGCGCAGCGCCGTTGCCGAGGCGTGGGTGCTGCCCGAGCGTCAGTATCTCTACGCGCGTCCCAGCGAGCTTGGTCAGACATTTAACTTTGAGTTCGCCAAGGCCACTTGGACCTATGATGACATGCACGCTGCAATCGAGGAGGGCTTGAAGGCGGCCATCGAATCCGATTCCGCCTCGACCTGGGTACTCTCCAACCACGACGTGCCGCGCGTGGCGACGCGCTATGCCCTGCCGCAAATCAAGGCGACGCGCTACCACCAGATTGCGCTCGACTGGCTCTTACGCGACGGGTCGTCTTATGACGAGGACCGTGAACTCGGCGAGCGCCGCGCGCGGGCGGCCCTTTTGCTTGAACTGGCGCTTCCGGGCTCGGCATACGTGTATCAGGGTGAGGAGCTCGGTCTTTTTGAGGTGGCTGATATCCCGTGGACTGCACTCGAAGATCCCAGTGCAACCAATACGCGCGGACCGAAGCGCGAGAAGGGGCGCGACGGCTGTCGTGTGCCCCTGCCGTGGGTAGCGGCGGACGATCCCGCGCAGGGCGGATCGTTTGGGTTTTCGCCGGCGGACGCTGATGCGGCGCCCCATCTGCCGCAGCCTGCATGGTTTTCCGATTATGCTGCCGATAGGGAAGAAACGGACCCGACATCGATGCTTGCGCTCTATCGTGACGCCCTCTGGCTGCGGCGCAAGCTGCGCGGGTGCGCCAACGATCTTGCGTGGCTCGATCTTGACGGGCGCACCGGTCTTGCGGATGGTGCCGAGGGCGCTGAGGGCGGCGTCATCGCCTATCGCCGCGATAACGGCTGGGCGTGCGTGACGAACTTCGGTGCAGCACCCGTGGAGCTGCCGGCGGGCAGGGTCCTGCTCACCTCATCAGCGCTTGCAGACGGCAGACTCGCGCAGGACAGCTCTGCCTGGATCATGCTCGGTGAGATGTAAGGGCCTCTTGCGGCGAGTTTGCGTTTGCCTGCGCCTTCCGTGGTGGCTGATGTCTTCGCGAGGTTCGCGAGGGCGTCGCAAAACTTTTCAAAAAAAGTTCTTGCATAGGATGCGGGCATCACGTAAGATTAATCCTCGTAAGCGGACATGGCTCAGTTGGTAGAGCACAACCTTGCCAAGGTTGGGGTCGCGGGTTCGAGCCCCGTTGTCCGCTCCATTTGGGCGTTTAGCTCAGGGGGAGAGCGCTTCCCTGACACGGAAGAGGTCAGAAGTTCAAATCTTCTAACGCCCACCAAATGTTCGCAGCTCAGAGGCTATGTCCTCTGGGCTGTTTTGTTTTTTGCCACCAAGCGCGCCGCCAAATAAGTCATCAAATATTGATCCAAGGTCCCTACGCGATGGTCTTCGCATCCCGTAGGGGTGCCGGCAGATTGCATGTGTCCTGGCCCATCATGACCGCAACATGTTGGTCAAGCATAATCTTTTGGATTCTTTTGGCGTGAGCGGCTTGGTTTTGGTGCTATTTGGCGGCGGCACGGTTGAGGGGGTTTCAAAACTGCTGTGCAGGTAGTTGGGTTGATAACGTTTTAGCAGTCTGCCAAGAGGCTTTCATTTATAATGCGTCTGCAAATTGACCAATTGCTTTGACCTGCTGAAACACTATATGTTGTGTTTGACCTAAAAAAAGAATACAGGATATAGATGCCTCTTTGTCGTATGATAGATGGCGGACAGAGAACGAGAACCTTATTCGCCCCATTTGGATAGATCTTTGGGCCCCTTGAATGGCTGCGAGGATTGTCCGCATGAGGGCCTATGGTTATCGAGAACACAGATTGCGCGACGGCGCCGCAAGACAGGGGCAAGCCCTGCCGGGCATCGTTTGGCCCTGAAGCGCAATGAGGCTACGATGCGAAAGAGGCAAGAGGATGAAGATCATCAAGCGCAGCGGCACCGAGGTTACCTTTGACATCGATAAGATCGTCAATGCGATCCGCGCCGCAAACTTGGAGGTCGAGGAAGGCTCTCGCCTTACCGACCGCCAGGTGATCTATGCGGCACAAAACGTCGCCGAGGCATGTGAGAAGGCCGGCCACACCGTATCGGTCGAGGAGATCCAGGATCTGGTCGAGGACGAGATTATGCGTCTCGACTGCTACGAGGTCGCTCGCCACTACATCATCTACCGCTATGTTCAGAGCCTGAAGCGCCAAAAGAACACGACCGATGACAAGATCCTGTCGCTGATTGAGTGCAATAACGAAGAGGTCAAGCAGGAGAACTCCAACAAGAACCCGACCGTCAACTCCGTCCAGCGCGACTACATGGCCGGCGAGATTTCCAAGGACCTGACGCAGCGCGTGCTGCTGCCCCAGGAGATCGTGGATGCCCACAACGAGGGCCTGATTCACTTCCACGATTCGGACTACTTTGCCCAGCACATGCATAACTGTGACCTGGTGAACCTGGAGGATATGCTCCAGAACGGCACCGTTATCTCGGGCACGCTGATCGAGAAGCCGCACAGCTTCTCGACTGCTTGCAATATCGCGACGCAGATTATCGCCCAGGTCGCCTCTTCCCAGTATGGCGGCCAGTCGATTTCGCTGACCCACCTGGCTCCGTTTGTCGAGGTGAGCCGTCAGAAGATTCGCGGCGAGGTTGCCCGCGAGCTCGAGGAGCTTGGCGTCTCTGCGTCTGCCGAGAAGGTCCGTGAGGTCGTTGAGGACCGTCTGCGTGACGAGATCCGTCGCGGCGTCCAGACGATTCAGTATCAGGTCGTGACCCTTATGACCACGAATGGCCAGGCGCCGTTCGTGACGGTCTTTATGTATCTCAACGAGGCCCGTACGCCTCAGGAGAAGCACGACCTTGCCATGATCGTGGAGGAGACGCTTCGCCAGCGCTACGAGGGCGTTAAGAACGAGGCTGGCGTGTGGATTACCCCGGCATTCCCCAAGCTTATCTACGTGCTCGAGGACGATAACGTTCACGAGAATTCCCCGTACTTCTACCTGACCCAGCTGGCTGCCAAGTGCACCGCCAAGCGCATGGTGCCCGACTACATCTCTGAGAAGAAGATGCGTGAGCTCAAGCTGTCTAAGGGTGAGACCGCCGGCAATGGCGATTGCTACACCTGCATGGGTTGCCGCAGCTTCCTGACGCCCGACCGTTCGGGCAACGGCTTTAACAATGTTGCCAACGCGCTGAACTATGACCCGACCAAACCTAAGTACTATGGCCGCTTTAACCAGGGTGTTGTGACCATCAACCTGCCCGATGTCGCACTGAGCTCGCATCAGGACATGGACAAGTTCTGGAAGATCTTCGACGAGCGCCTTGAGCTGTGCCATCGTGCCCTGCTGTGCCGTCATGAGCGCCTGATGGGCACGCTTTCGGATGCCGCACCGATTCTGTGGCAGTACGGCGCCCTGGCGCGCCTTAAGAAGGGCGAGACGATCGACAAACTGCTCGTGGGCGGCTATTCCACCATCAGCCTGGGGTATGCCGGTCTGTATGAGTGCGTCAAGTACATGACGGGCCACAGCCACACCGAGAAGGAAGGCACGCCGTTTGCCATGGCCGTCATGCAGCACATGAACGACAAATGCGCCGAGTGGAAGGCCGAAAGCGATATCGACTTCTCACTGTACGGCACCCCGCTTGAGTCGACGACCTACAAGTTCGCCAAGTGCCTGCAGCGCCGTTTTGGCATTATTCCGGGTGTGACGGACAAGGGCTACATTACCAACAGCTACCACGTCCATGTGTCCGAGGAGATTGATGCTTTCGATAAGCTCAAGTTTGAGGGCATGTTCCAGCAGCTTTCGCCGGGCGGTGCCATCTCCTACGTCGAGGTTCCCAACATGCAGGACAACCTTAAGGCTGTCATTCGCGTGATGCAGTACATCTACGACAACATCATGTATGCCGAGCTCAACACCAAGAGCGATTACTGCCAGGTGTGCGGCTATGACGGCGAGATCAAGATTGTCGAGGATGACGGCAAGCTGGTGTGGGAGTGCCCCAACTGCGGCAACCGCGATCAGGAGAAGATGAATGTCGCCCGTCGTACGTGCGGCTACATCGGTACTCAATTCTGGAACCAGGGTCGAACCGAGGAGATCCGCGACCGCGTGCTGCATCTCTAATACCGCTCCGGGGCTGAACCGAGAGGGCCGCTTGGGCATTTGCTCGCTATTTCGGACAGTCCTGCGCAAGACGAAGGCCACATTAAGTGGCCTTCTTTGCGTGCGGAACTCATAT
>JAXJPE010000013.1:0-63699 GCA_036426035.1 Collinsella sp. | reverse complement strand
GTCGAACATCATGGCAATGTCATCGGCAACCTGCTCGGCAAAATCCAGATCGTGCGTGGCCATGATGACGGTGCCGCCAGCCTCTGCATGGTCACGCAGGGCGCGAGCGATGATGCGGCGACTGGCCAGGTCCAAACCCTTGGTGGGCTCATCGAGCAATAGCAGCTCGGGGCCAATCAGAAGCAGCTTTGCCAACGCAAGCAGTTGACGTTGTCCGCCCGAAAGATCGTACGGATGGCGCCCATCCAGGCCCGACAGCCCCAGGCTCGCCGCGCGCTCCCGCGCCGCAGCCTCGTCATATCCGCAGGTCGAAGCCCATTCCATCAGCTCGTCGCGCACCGTCTCGGCAACCAGCAACGCCTTGGGGTTCTGAGGCAGCAGCGCTGCCGATCCCGCCCCGCGCTCCATATGCCCACGCTGCAACTTGACCGTCTTGGCCAGCACCGAAAGCATTGTCGACTTCCCGCAGCCGTTACCACCCACAACCGCATGCACCGCGCCAGCCGAGAACGCCGCATCGAGCCCACGCAGCACCCAGCCGGACGCCCGATCGTAGCGAAACCAGCTCCCTGCCAGGGTGGTAGCCGGCCCAGCGTGCATTTTTGGGAGTATTCGGCATCCACCGGCGCGCGATGGCGCCCCCGAGTCACCCTGCGGCAGTATTTGCGCCCCAAATTCAGCCGATTTGTCCGATTTCAGTCCTTTTTTTGCACCCGGAGCGCCCCCGCGCGGGTCCAAAGAGCCCGGCTGGCCACTGGCGCTGCTGAAAACTCCGTTTTTTGCACGCCGCGAGGCACCCCACCCCGGCACCTCGCCAGAAAACAGCTCTTCACGGTGCCCCAGGGAGGCAATGTCAGCCACCTCGCACACGCGTCCGTCCTCAATCCGGTACGCGCACGTCGCGTATTCGAGCATCGGGCGCGGCTGGTGCGTTGCCACAACAACCATGCAACCCAACTCGCGATTCACGCGAAACAGCGCATGCAGAAAACTCTTCTCGGCAACGGGATCCAGTTGGGACGTGGGCTCGTCGAGCAGCAGCACGCGTGGGCGCAACGCCAGCACAGCCGCCAGCGACAGCAGCTGTTTGCGTCCGCCCGAAAGCGTATCGGTATCGCGGTGGAGCCAATCCTCCAACCCAAAGAAATAGCTGGTCTCGGCCACGCGACGGCGCATCTCGTCACGCGACATGCCTAGGTTTTCCAGGCCAAACGCCATCTCGTGCCACACGGTTTCGCACACGATCTGGTTCTCGGGGTCCTGAAACACATAGCCCACACGCTCCGCGGACGCCCGGACATCCATGTCGGCAACGCTCTCGCCCAGCACGAACAGCTCGCCAGCGCATTCACCCGTCGGCGAAATCTCGGGCTTGAGCAGCGAGAGCAGCGTCGACTTGCCCGACCCGGTACCGCCAACGAGCAGTGCAAACGCACCTTGGGGGACAGACCAGTCGAGCCCGTCGAGCACCGGCGCCTCGGCCCCGGGGTAGGCAAAGTGCAGGCCCCGCACCTCAATCGCGGGTACATCAGAGCCGCACGCCACGCCCGTTACCGAGCAGCTATCCAACCGGGTCATCAGCCAAACCTCTTCTCGTCAATCGCGTGCAGCACACAGGGCAGCACCATCCAAGCCGCGTATGCAACATAGCCCGGCCACGGTGCCGGCACCGATAGCTGCGGGTAAAACGAATACTGCGTCGTCGCGGCCCACGCCACCGCAACCGTAGCAGCGCCAAACAGCGCAAGCCCAACCAGCGCGGCAACATCGCCGCGCCCCAGCCGATACCGCGCGTACGTCGTGCGACGCGTCGCGGCGCCCCACCCACGGGAGCGCATGGCGTCCGCCCGCTCCAGCGAATCCTCCATGCCCCAGCCCATCAACACACTCGATGCGCGCAAACGCGAACGCACGGGGCCGGCCGGCGCGCGCCCCGGCACATCAATCGCATCCTGCACCGCCAGTACCGTACGACCGCGGCGCAAAAACTGCGGGATAAGCCGCATACACATCGAAATCATAAGCGCGATCACCGGCGCGGCGTTACCCAAAAGCGCAAGCACCTTGTCGTAGCCAAGCATCGATGCCGCCGCCTCAAACCACAGCACGCTCGCCACAAACAGCCCACCCATGCACAGGCCGTAAACCATGCTCTCCAGATACACCGCGCGCATGCCAATACGGAACAGCTCCGTCGAGCCCGAGGCGCTAAACAGCGGATTGAGCACCGCAATGATCAAAATCACCGGCAGCTGCCAGCGAAGCGCTCCCAACGTGCGCGCAGCACCGCGCGTCGCAAGCCCGTACGCCAGCCCGCCCGCAAGCGACAGCGCGATCAGCACCGGCTGCATCGAGAACATGGTGAGCCCCAACGTCAGCACCATGTAGAGCGCCGGCACCGCCGGATGCGACATGGAAAATGCCGCGACGGGTTCGTTGCCCGATTCCTCTCGCATGGTGTCCACGGGCACCCCCATCCCCTCGCTCAAACGTCAACGCCGCAGCGCCGCCACCATACACAACCAGCGCAAACGCCGTACCGCCGGCCCAAGCCTCAGCTGCCGCGCATCAATCGTTACGCGCTCATCATATGCCTGCGGTATCATATTGCGCCGTGTATCGTTTCCAAACACACGTCTCTATAACGTAACAGGAGATCACATGGACGCAACCGCAATTATCCTCGCCGCCGGCGAGGGCACCCGCATGAAGTCGAACCACTGCAAGGTTTCGCACAAGATCCTAGGCAAGCCCATGGTTCAGTGGATCGTCGACGCCACCATCAAGGCCGGCTGCAGCCGCGTCGTGGTCGTCATCGGCAGCCACGCCGACGAGATGCGCGCCCTCATCGACGGCGCCTACGCCAACAGCGCCACCAAGGTCGAGTGCGTCGAGCAGACCGAGCGCCTGGGCACCGGCCATGCCGTCAAGGTCGCGCTCGAGGCCTGCGGCATCACGCAAGGCCCCGTCGTCGTGCTCAACGGCGACCTGCCGCTCATCACCGCCGACACCGTCGCCAAGTTCGCGCAGACCGTCGCCACCGGCGAGCTCGCCTGCACCGTCATGACCATGACCCCGCCCGATCCTTTTGGCTACGGCCGCATCAAGCTGGGCGCCGATGGTCAGATCGAGCGCATCATCGAGCAGAAGGACTGCACGCCCGAGCAGGCCGCCACGCTGCTGGAGTGCAACGCCGGCTGCTACGCCTTCGACGGCGCGCAGCTTGCCGCCCACATTAACGAGATCGGCAACGACAACGCGCAGTCCGAGTACTACCTGCCCGACATGCTCGAAATCCTCAAGGGTCACGGCCAGGCGGTCTCCATCTTCCACTGTGACGACTACCGCGACGGCCTGGGCGTCAACAGCCGCATCCAGCTCGCGCAGCTCACCGCCATCGCGCGCGACCGCATCAACGAGCACTGGATGGCCGAGGGCGTTACCTTCATCGACCCCACGCAGGCCTGGATCGGCCCCGATGCCGTTATCGGCCGCGACACCGTCGTGTGGCCGCAGACGCACCTGATCGGCCACGTCACCGTGGGCGAGGAGTGCCAGCTCGGCCCCAACAGCCGCCTCACCGACACCACCGTCGGCAGCGGCTGCATCATCGACGAGACCATCGCCATCGAGGCCGTCATCGAGAACGGCGTCGACTGCGGCCCGCGCGCTTACCTGCGCCCGGGCACCCACATGCTCGACGGCTCCAAGGCCGGCACGCACGTGGAGATCAAGAAGTCCACGATCGGCGAGGGCTCCAAGGTGCCGCACCTGTCCTACATCGGCGACACCACCATGGGCACCGGCGTCAACGTGGGCGCAGGCTCCATCACCTGCAACTACGACGGCGTGCACAAGCACAAGACCGTCATCGGCAACGATGCCTTTATCGGTTCTGACACCATGATGGTCGCGCCCGCCCAGATTGGCGACGGTGCGCTCGTGGCCGCCGGCTCCGTCATCACCGAGCCGGTCCCGGCCGACGCACTCGGTCTGGGCCGCGCCCGTCAGGTAAATATTGAGGGCTGGGCCGCCGATTATCGCCGCCGTCTGCACGAGGACGACGAGGTGTAACGTTTTACCAAGCATAAAAGGAGCCGTTCCACGGGGACGACTCCTTTTTCTATGCTGACCTGCACGACAGGATGAGTGGTCGGTTCGTGTCCGTTGACGGTAAAGACGTTATCAAGACTCGATAAACCCCGCCGCGCGGTTACAATGCAACAAGGCATCTATATGGCATTCGATATATAAAGGAGAAGGGTAATGCCGATTAATGATCCCGAGAAGTCGGAGAATATGCGCAAGTCCATCCGCGTGTATTCCGGTTCCTCCAACCGTCCCCTCGCTCAGAAGATCGCTGAATACCTGGGGGTCGAGCTTTCGGGCCTTACGCTTAAGCAGTTCGCCAACGGCGAGATTTACGCCCGCTATGACGAGACCGTCCGCGGCGCCGACGTCTTCCTGATTCAGTCCGTGGCAGGCGGCAACGTCAACGACATGCTCATGGAGCTGCTCATCGCCACCGACGCTGCCAAGCGTGCATCCGCCCGCTCCATCACCGCCGTCATCACCCACTACGGCTACGCCCGCCAGGACCGCAAGGCCGGCCCGCGCGAGCCCATTACCGCCCGCCTCGTCGCCAACCTGCTCGAGCGCGCCGGCGTCAACCGCATCATCACCCTCGACCTGCACCAGGGCCAGATCCAGGGCTTCTTTGATATCCCGGTCAACCACCTGTCCGCACTGCCGCTGTTTGGCCAGTACTACAACGACATGCACTTCGACACCGACAACCTGGTTGTCGTCTCCCCCGACGTGGGTCGTGCCAAGGCCGCCAAGAAGCTGTCCGACATGCTCGGCTGCGACCTGGCCATCGCCCACAAGGGCCGTCCGCGCCACAACGCCGCCGAGGTCATGGGCATCATCGGTGACATCAAGGGCAAGACCTGCATCATCAACGACGACATGATCGACACCGCTGGCACCCTGTGTGCCAACGTCAAGGAGCTCAAGGCTATGGGCGCTGGCGACATCTACGTCTGCGCCACCCACGGCATCTTCTCCGGTCCGGCCATCGAGCGCCTGAACGACGCCCCGATCGTCGAGTGCGTCGTCACCGACGCCATTCCCGTCGAGGTCGGCGGCAAGATCAAGACCATCTCGGTCGCCGAGGAGTTCGCTCAGGCCATCTCCGCCGTTTACCACGAGGAGCCCGTCTCCACGCTCGTCGGCGGCGATTTCGCGTTGTAGTCGCATCGTCCTTGCAACCCGGCGCATCGCCGTCGGAACAGAAGAAACCCCCGCGCTCCCCCTTGCTTCGCAAAGGCCGCGCGGGGGTTTCTTCTGTTCCGACGGCTTGCTCTGCCGCAGCCGTGCTTTTGTCTGGTGGGATTTCGCTGAAACGAAATCTCGCCTTCGGCGGGCGTGGTAGCCTTTGTCGTTGATTGAACTATTTACGTAACGGAGGACAAATATGGCAGCTGCACAGCCGCTTAAGATTCGCATGGTTGCCGGACTTGGCAACCCGGGCGAGGAATATGCCGAGACCCGCCACAACGCCGGCTTTAAGGCAATCGACGAGCTGGCCCGTCAGGCCGGCGTCACGTACTGGAAAAACCAGGCAGGCGCCGAGGTCGCGCTCATCAACATCAACGATCCCGAGGAAGAGAGCGGCAAGCGCCAGATTGTGCTGGTCAAACCGCAGTCGTACATGAATACCTCGGGCGGTCCCATCTCCAAGCTCTGCCGCGAGTACAAGATCAAGGCCGAGGAGCTGCTCGTGATCCACGACGAGCTCGATATTCCCGCCGGCGACGTGCGCGTTAAGGTGGGCGGCGGCCATGCCGGCCACAACGGCCTGCGTTCCATCATCGACAAGATGGGCAGCCGCGACTTCAGCCGCATCCGCACCGGCATCGGCAACCCTCCCGGCAAGATGGCCGTCGCCGACTACGTTCTTAAGCAGCTGCGCGCCCGCGAGGCCGAGGATTTCCAGGACACCTGCGCCCGCGCGGCCGACGCCGCCGGTCTCGCCATCGTGCACGGCGTAATCTACGCCCGCGATCACGTAAACGGAGCCGCCTCCGCCAACGGCAAGCACTAAAACCTACCATTTAGGGACAGGTTTTTTTGGCAGATTTTACCTGCGGAAACGCCCCAGCTGCGGCATCTCAATAAACCGCGCGCCGCCATACACATATAGCACCCCAAAGGGGGCCGGCCTCATCACAACCCGAGGCCGGCCCCCTTTGCCGTTTTACCCTCTAAAACTGACCAAAATAAACCTCTCCCCCTTTGGCCGGCCGAAGTAGATAAACCCTTTTCCCACCTGCCAAAGAAACACGTAAGCGACATTGCCATGAGGGTATAATTTGCACCGTATGTCTGCACAACGCCTGTGCGCGTACGGTTTTATTCGGGCTACCGTCCATTTCCGTGGAGGCACGGTTCGGCAGCCCTAACAAGAGAGGGGTTCTATGTATAAGATCCTGGAGAAGACGCAGTTCTCGGAGAAGGTGTTCAAGTTCCGCATCGAGGCGCCTGCAATCGCCAAGCATGCGCACGCTGGACAGTTCCTCATGGTTCGCGCCAACGAGACGGGCGAGCGTGTCCCGTTTACCCTGGCCGGCTGGAACGGTGACGAGGGCTGGGTCGAGTTCATCTTCATGGTGATCGGCAAGACCACCGAGATGCTGTCCACCTACGAGGCTGGCGAGTCGCTGCGCGACGTCGTGGGCCCGCTGGGCGTTCCCACCGAGATGGCCGAGGGCCCCTGCGCCGTCATTGGCGGCGGCGTCGGCCTGGCAATTGCCTTCCCGGTCGCCAAGCACCTGGTCGAGACCGGTCATGAGGTGCACGCCATCATGGGCGCCCGCACCAAGGACCTCCTGCTCATGGAGGACCAGTTCCGCGAGCTCCTCGACGAGGACCACATCCACATCACTACCGATGACGGTTCCTACGGCGAGCAGGGCGTTGTCACCGCTCCGCTGGAGCGCCTGCTGCAGGACAAGGCCGTCAGCCAGGTCTTCTGCGTCGGCCCCGTTCCGATGATGAAGTTCTCGACCCTCACCGCCCAGAAGTACGACACCCCCATCACCGCGTCGCTCAACCCCATCATGGTTGACGGCACCGGCATGTGCGGCTGCTGCCGCGTCGAGGTGGGCGGCGTGACCAAGTTCGCTTGCGTCGACGGCCCCGACTTCGATGCCACCCTGGTCGACTGGGATGACCTTCGTGCCCGCCAGGCCGCTTACCGTTCCGAAGAGGGCGCGTCCCTCAAGGCCTATGAGGAAAAGAGCTGCGCATGCCACTAGTTAACGGTCGTTTCGTTGCCGATATGAAGTCGCCCCGCACCCCCGATAACGAGGAGCCGGCTGCCGAGCGCGCCTGCGACTTCCGCCCCGTCGACAAGGGCTTCACCGAGGAGATGGCGCTGGCCGAGGCCGAGCGCTGCCTCAACTGCAAGAAGCCGTTCTGTGTTGAGGGCTGCCCCGTCAACATCAACATCCCCCGCTTTATCGAGCAGATTCGCGCGAAGGACTTTGGCGGCGCTCTCGATACCATCCGCGAGGACTCCATGCTTCCCGCCATCTGCGGCCGCGTCTGCCCGCAGGAGAACCAGTGCGAGGGCAAGTGCATCCGTGGCAAGAAGTCCGAGCCCGTGGCCATCGGCCAGCTCGAGCGCTTCCTGGGTGACCGCCCCGAGCTCGCCTCCACGCCCAAGATGGCCCCCAAGAACGGCAAGAAGGTCGCCGTCGTCGGCTCCGGCCCGTCCGGCATCACCTGCGCCGGCGAGCTCGCCCGTAACGGCTTTGACGTCACCGTCTTCGAGGCATTCTTCACCGGCGGTGGCGTGCTGGTCTACGGCATCCCCGAGTTCCGTCTGCCCAAGGCAGTCGTCAAGCGCGAGATTGACGGCCTGGAGGACATGGGCGTCAAGTTTGAGTACAACTCCGTCGTGGGCAACATGGCCACGGCCGAGGAGCTGTTCGAGCAGGGCTTCGACGCCATCTACGTGGCGACCGGCGCTGGCCTGCCCAAGTTCCTCAACGTCCCCGGCGAGAACCTGCCCAACGTCTTCTTCGCTAACGAGTACCTCACCCGCGTGAACCTGATGAAGGCCAACAAGTTCCCCGAGTACGACACCCCCACCAAGCACGGCAAGAACGTCGTCGTCTTTGGTGGCGGCAACGTGGCTATGGACGCCGTCCGTACTGCCAAGCGCCTGGGCGCCGAGCACGCCATCATCGCCTACCGCCGTACCGAGGACGAGATGCCCTGCCGTCGCGCCGAGCTGCACCATGCCAAGGCCGAGGGCGTCGAGGTTCTGCCGCTCGTCTCCCCGCTCGAGTTTGTCGCTGGCGAGGACGGCTCCGTGTGCGCCGTCAAGGTCCAGAAGATGGAGCTCGGCGAGCCCGACGAGTCCGGCCGTCGTCGCCCGGTGCCCATCGAGGGCGCCATCGAGGAGATCCCCTGCGACGTCGCGATCTCGGCTATCGGCACCAACGCCAACCCCTTCGCTGCCAAGATCGGCGGCAAGATGGAGCTCAACAAGTGGGGCTACATCGTTGCCGACGAGGAGACCGGCCAGACGACCGATCCTCGCATCTGGGCCGGCGGCGACATCGTCACCGGTGCCGCTACGGTCATTCTGGCGATGGGCGCCGGCAAGAAGGCCGCCGCTTCCATCACCAAGAGCCTGCTGGGCGAGTAATCACCTGCAGCGCTAGCCACCAAACGGCAAAGTCCCCGTCGAGCACGCGCCCGGCGGGGACTTTTTCTATGCCGGCCGCCCGACCACCACGATGGGGACAGGCACCTTTGTGGTGGTTGAGGACTTGCCCGGTCGTTTTGTCTCAATCTGTAACATCTGGAGCCCGTTGAGCCTCGTAGTTGTTACAGATCGAGATATTGCTCCAGCCGCCCCCGCTTTGTCTCAATCTGTAACAGTTAGAGGTCAAATTCCCCGCTTGGTGTTACAGAGCGAGACGTTAGGTTGGCGGCCGAACAGTTCGTCTCAATCTGTAACACCTGGAACCCAAATATCTGGCTCGGTGTTACAGATTGAGATTTTGCTAAAGCTGAGGATGGGCGCTGTCGCCAAAACCTAACGCTTGCGACGCTTGGTCGCGGCGATGCCGGCCGCGGCAACGGTTGCGCCGGCGATGCCCAGGGCGGCGACCGTCATCGCGGCGGAGTCACCCGTGCTGGCGAGCTCCGTGCCGCCGGACTTCTTTCCGTTCTCGCCCTTACCCTTGGACTTGTCCGTCGTCACCGTGGTCGTCGTCGAAGTCGAACTGCCCGCAGGGACCCCGGCGCCACCAGAGCCATCCGTACCGCCTCCCTGCTCGCCGTCGCCAGGAGTCGGATCCGGATCGGGCGTCGGCTCAGGCACCGCCTCATCGGTCACCGTAATCGTAATGTTCAGACGCTCGGAATACTCACTGTACGACATGCCGGGGCGCTGTGCTGCAATGCGCACATACATGTTGCTATCGAGCGCAATAGGCTCGGTGTACTTTACGCGGCCTTCGTCACGGCAGGGGCAGGTGTCGTTAGTGGTGTACCAAATCGTCGTGCCATCCTCGGCCGAAAGCTCCAGCTTCGTGCCCTTGGGCACCGTAATGTAGTTCTCCTTGGGCGACCATGCACCAAACGTCGTCGCACCAATCGTCGCCACCGGTCGCGCCGGTCGCACTGCCTCGGCAGACACGCGAACGTCGACCTGCTTGGACAGTGCCGTGCCGTCCACCGCCGCCGTCAACGTCGTCAAACCGGGCAGAGCACCATGCAGCACAAACGTCGCCGCGCCGTCCTCGCCCGTCACGGCCTGGGTGGCATCGACAGAGCAGATAGCCGAGGACTCCAGCCCAACACTAACCTTGGCACTCGCAAACGGCTTGCCCGCCTTATCGGTCACGTGCGCCACCAGCTCAAAGTCACCGCCCTCAAGCATAGTCACAGCCTGCTCCACATTGAGTTTGAGCTTGTCGGCACGCACGCCCACGGAAAGCTCGCCACTCGCCCAGCGTGCCATGGCCGTGCCGGCGTAGTTGCGAGCACCGTCGAGCTCAAACGCCACCGCCGAGCCCGCCTCACGCGCATCGGCATAGCGAATACGCAGCACGCGCGACAGCGGCTTGCCATTGGGATCGTCCTGTTTGTCGAGCCACGTATACGTCACGTCGCCCAAGCCCTGCGCGCACAATGCGACCAGGGCATCGTCGCTCGCATCCATATACTGCGCAAACTCAACCTCGACGCAATCGGTATAGGCATGGGCTGAAGCCACCTCGGGCGCCGCCGTCGACACCAAGCCAATGTTCACCTCAGTCTGAATCGGCGGCACGCGCAGCCAAGCCGAACGCGCCTCCTCATACCCGTCCTTGGTCACGCGCACCTGATACCAGCCGGTCGGCGTATTCCAGTTGTAAGCACCGTCCGCACCCGTCGCAAGCGGATTGTCCTGCTCATACTCCTCGGCATCCCAACGCACCGCATTGGTACCGGCCGCATCGTCGGCGCTCCACAGCTCAACCGTCGCGCCTTCAACCGTATTGGACAGCAGGCCCTCGTACACCACGCCCGCAGGGTCGGGTGCAGCCTTGGCAGCCACATTGCGATAACGCGCCTCGAAGATCGACTGCATCTTCTCGTCCGAGATCAAGCCGTCCTTGTTGGCCTTGTAGACCTCGGTATCGGTCAGCTCGCCCCAGTTGACCGTAATACGATTCTGACACGCGCGCTCCACCTGCTCGCAGGCAACATCGTAGGCGCATTCGGCATTGGTCAGCTTAATCGCGCGCTCCGAACCTACGCTGGTCGAAGCCGCGTCATAGGCAGCGCCCACCACGGTACCCGCCGAACCGGCCGTCAGCACGCCGGCGATTGTCATAATGGAGCCCACCGCCACATCGGTGCTGTCGTGGCAGAGCTGGCGATACAGCAGATCCTCAAACGCACGCGCCTTCTCCATGGCGTCACGCAGCGCGTAAATGCACTTCCAGTCGTCCTCGGTCTTCTCGGGCTTGGCAAGCAAGCGCGTATGCTGAAGCTCATAGCCCTCGCGCTCGCCCTTCACCTTCTGCATACGGACGTTCACGTTCTCCCAGTTCTTGCTGGCATCGTTCACGCCGTAAATGCCGGTAAAGATGCCGATGCCCTGGGTCGCCGCGGGAAACGCCTGGCCGGCCGCCTTCCACGCATCGGTCTTAAAGACCTGTCCGAACATCTCGCACTCGATCTTATAGCTCTTGAGCGAACGGATCGTGCGGATGAGCTTCATATGGGCGCTCACGTCGCCGTTGAGCCTCCAAGCCATGAGCCATCCGCGCACCTTGGAGTTGTTGAGGCTATGGACCACATTCCAGTTGTCGTACAGGTTGTCCAGAATGTCGCACTGCATGGCAATCGAGTTAAACAGAAGCGCCTGGTTCTTGTTGTTATTGGAGTTCTCGATAAATTCCGACTCGATATAGGCCGTCTGCTCGCCATCGGGCGCGGCGACCTTAAAGCCCTTGACGGTATCGTCGTCAGCCGCCTTGTAGCTCAGCGAGCTGCCGAGCGCCTGGCCCAAATCGTTAAACCCGCTCGTCGACTGGCCGTTGTACTCGCTGGCCTTAATGCCCGCACACTTGTTGAGCGCCGCAGCGGTTGCGTCATTCCAGCTTCCGTATTGGTTGAGCTGGCCGATACCCATCGACTGGCCCACCAGATCCTCGGCCTGCTGGGCAATAAACTCCGCTCGCGATGCATGGTCGACGAGCTCCTTGATGGCGGCCGCATCCGCAGCGTTTGAGCCCTGGGCCGCCGCAAGTTCCTGATACCAATCCTCGCTGGTACCATAAGCATCCTCAAAGATCATCTTGTCCACATTGACGCCATAGCTGTCGCCCTGCTGGGTCAGCAGCGCCGCCGACCCGCCGACCGCGGCCTTGAGCTCAGCCGCAAACTGCGCGGCCTCGTCGTTGCCAGCACCATCACCCTCGCCGTCGCTGGCGGCAGGGGCGCGACGAGCCTTACGGACAGCTCCACCTTGGGCTTCGTCCTCTTTACCGTTCTCGTCCTCCTCGGCAAACGCATCAGCGACCATCTGGTCAATCGCGTCGTTAAAGGCCTCGTCGACATCATTAAACGAGTTATCCATCATATACTCGTGCCACTGCTGCACAGCATTCGAGAATTCCTGCTGGCGCTCCTCGGCCGCGGCGGAATGCTTTTTGGCCGAAGCGTTGGCGTCAAAACTCAGCATGGTCATAAGTTGAGCGTTGGAGATGCGGTAGGTCTGCGGCATAAAGATTTGCTCAAAGTTGCCGCAGTTCACATAGGTCGAGTCGTTTGCCTTGTTGAACTCATCGAGCAGTTTGAGATAGCCCTCGTCCACATACTCGGCCGCATAGCGCACGCGGGTGCCCTCGCGCGACTTTTGGCTCAGCGGAATCGTCACGGTCTTGCCGTCCACGCAGTCCACGTACAGGTCGAGCGTGTCGGCAGCCTCCTCGTTGCCCACCTCGAGCGTGATGTCAAAGGTCCAGTAGGCATTCTTCTTTTGTGGCAGATGATGGAAGGTCCACAGGCTCTTACCGGTGTCCTTGCCGTCCTTGACCAGGTTTTGCGTACCGCCACGATACGTCACATCAAAGCTCCAGACCGAAGCACTCGGGACATAGCGCACATAATTGCGAGCCGTTACCTCGGCAGCAGCGGCGGCAACATCGGTCGAGCCCACACGCGCTTCAAGCGTCACACGCTCGGCGGCAAGCGTATCCTGCGGCAGGTCGTATTCAATCTTGGCACGGCCGAGTTTATTGGTCTTGCCGGTGTACTTTGCAGCCGACGAGCCCGTCCCCACGGTGAGCTGCACGCTCTTGCCCGGCGCTGCATAAACGTAGGCCACATTGCCCAGCAGACCGTGAACGTCGGTGCTGTCGACCTCGATGCGCGATCCGCTAACCTCGAGCGTCGTGCTCCCCAGCGGCAATGTCACCTCGCCAAGCGTAATGAGCGGCGAGATGGCATAGGTGCCTGCGGCCTTAGGCTTAAAGCGTACAAACACATCGGCGCCCATGCCCTTCCTCATATCGAGAACGAGGTTGTCGCCCTCCCAAGTTGTGCCAGCCCACATGGCATCGGAGCTGGCGCCGGCTTCGCGAGAGCCAGCGGACACATCCTCGACGGCATCCTTGGCCAGCGGAATCTCAATCTTGGCAGCCTGGCTGTCCTTGAGCTCGTAATGAATGCGCAGCTCGGTCTCCACGCCAACGACCGCGGACGAATCAGCGATAACCGAGCCCGCCGTCAGCCCGCGCTCGGCACGATACGTCTCCACGTCAAACGTGGGGACGTCGAGCGTCACGTCGAGCTGTTTGCCGTCCTCAATCTTCACCTGCTTTTGCGCGATATGCTTACCCACGGTCAGCCCTAGGCGGCTAAACGTGGAATAGCTCGTCGCTTGGATGTCGTAGCTCGTCTTGTTAAAGGTGACGATGGTGTACGAACCGGCCTTAAGGCGCGGCGTCTCGGCCTTCATGATAGGCGTGGTGCCATCGTCTTCGTAACCCATCAGATAGGTAACGCCGTCGGCGACCAGTTTGCCGTCGGACGTACGGAACACCAGCACGCGGTTGGCGCCCTGGTAGTCGCCCTTGGTCGTGACCGTCGCCGTACCCCAAGGCTTCAAGTCGATATCGACCTTGCCGGCCGAAGGCTTCACCGTCGCCGTCGCCCCACCCAGCTTGAGGCTGTCTTTGGGCTCGAGCGTTATCTCAAGATCCTGGTCTGCGTCGGCAATGGCCTGCGACACCACGAGCGCTGTGCCCTGGATACGGTAGTCGTTTTCCTTGTCGCCCTTGGCAGGTTTGAGCGTCTTGCCGCCGCTCTTCACCGTCAGATCGATGTTATCGAGACTATCGAGCTCAATGCGTTCGGTCTTATCCTGGCCTGCGACCGGTTCGAGATAGGCCACATTGAGTTCAATCGCGCGCGAAGTCGGAATCTTGGTAAAGTCCTCCGCCTTAATCTCTCCGATATTCCATGTGCCCGTCATCTGGTCGCCCGGGCGCGCCAGCACCATGTCATAGTAACCGCTGAGCGAAATGCGCAGGGTGGCTGCTGTCTTGGAGAGAGTGTCCGCTGTAAAGCTGCCGTCATCGCCAACCGCCAGCGGCGTGGACTGCCCCGCCTGCACGAGTGTAGCCGTCGCGCTCTGGGGAAGTTTGCCCGTCACCTGGGCCGCCTCGCCCATCCACTCAAACGTGTAGGCAGGCTTCGAGGAATCGACGGAGTCCTTGCGATCGGCCACGGCATCGGCAAGCTTTTTGACCATCGAGGGGTTGCCAGCCGAATCGGTCGCATAGGCATAGATGGTCTGGCCTTCACTAAAGGGAATCGCATACGTTACGCCATCGATTGTCACGCGCTCATTATAGTCGCCCGGATAGCCCGCCTCACCAAACTGAAGATCGGGGTTCATCACGCGCAGGGCAACGGCATTATGGTTCGTCTCGTTTCCGTATCTCGTGTTCTCAAAAGCTCCCCACTCTATCATTTCCACGCTTTTGGGTAGCACAATCTCTTTGCCGGCAATCGCAGGATCAAGAGAGGCGAACGCGAGCGCCCCGATAGATTTGACACCGTCGCCGATCGTCACCGACGACACATGCGAGCACCCATCAAAGGCATGGTGCTCAATCCGCTCCACCGTACCCGGCACGTTGATCTGCGTAAAGGTGAGCACTGTTGTGTCCGAGACATAGAACTGTGGCACGCCGCAATAGGCGAATGCAAGATAGTCGATAGTTTTGACCGAAGGCGGCAGCGTTGCCACCACCTTGTCGTCAAGTTGTTCACATTCCTTAAAGGCCTGCTCGGGAATCGTGGTAAAGGCCGCGTTGTTGGGCCAGGTTACCGTTTGGAGCGTCTTGCTTTTGTAGAATGCATAGCTCTTGAGCTCCTCGACCGAATCGGGCAGTGCGATCTCTTTGATGCTGCTGCCGCCCAAGCCTCCAACCGAGCGGACATGCGAATTAGGGGCGAAGGTGATCGATGTGAGCGCAGCGCTTCCCATACCCGTAAGGCTTACGACATTTTTGTCGTCGATGGTCGAGGGCACCTCCAACGTGGTAATGCCCGCGTCGCCATACTCGATAGAAATTTCGTTGGTGAGGCTATCAATCGAGAAGTAGTACTGCGCGGGGGTCTGCTCGCCGGCCACGTAGCCATCGTCGTATTCGTCCTTTACGCCCGTGGCGCCCTTCGAGGTCATCCAGAGCCCAAGATCCTCATTCCAGGTTGCTTCGGCTTCGGCGGTCTCCTCTTGCTTCTGCTGCTCGGCGAGTTCCTTACCCTCGACAAGATCGGTGGCGAGCGTACCCACGGGCGTGCTCTCGGTCTGCCCGGCGCCCGTCAGGCCCGCCGCCGATGCAATCTCGGAGGCCGGGGGCGTAGGGGTGTCATCGGCATCGAGCACTGTGGGGTCGGCAGCGCCGGCATCGGCCGCGAGGTCGGCGGAAGCCGAGCCTGACGTTTGGGCGTCAGCCGAATCGGCGGGAGCGGCGTCGGCTACTTGGCCGTTATCCGTCTGCACAAAAGTGCCGTCGGTGGTGAGGGTCTCGGCAAACGCGCCCGCGGGCAACGAGCCCGTCACCATGGTGAGGGTCACCGCGGCAACGGTCAGGCGGCGGCAAAGCGCTCGAACAGTAGTCCACCTCATGGTCGTTCCTTTCCTGCAAACCAAAAGTCATCCAGCGTAATCGTCGTCCAAAAACAAAGCGAACGGTAGGTTCATATATACGAACCTACCGTTCTACCTGCGCAAACCACCGCAAAGGGGACAGGCACCTTTGCGGTGGTTTTGGACTTAGCCGGCCAGTTTGTCTCGATCTGTAACAGTTAGAGGTCAAATTCCCCGCTTGGTGTTACAGATTGAGATCTTGCAAAAGCCGAGGATGGGCGCCGTCATCAAAACCTAGCGCTTGCGACGCTTGGTCGCGGCGATGCCGGCGGCGGCTACGGTTGCACCGGCGATGCCCAGGGCGGTGACCGTCATCGCGGTGGCGTCACCCGTAGCGGCCAGGACGGCGGCGGACTTCTTGGCCGACGTGGCTTTCTCAACCGTCTTGCTCACCGTGGTGGTCGTAGCCGGCTTGGCCGAGGGCTTAGCTTCAGGTTTGGCCTCGGGCTTGGTCTCAGGCTGCGGTGTCGGATTGGGATCCGGCGTGGGCTGTGGACCGGGAGCCGGCGTGGCCTCGGGCGTAAACGTCAGATCAGTGTTGAGCCACAGGGTGAAGGTCCAACCGCTCTCGGAATCAACCTCACTTGCCTCGCCCACCTGATAGCCACACTCAACCCCATTGATCTTCAACTTGGTATTGGGCGTAAAGTAGAAACCACGCGCCGGCTTAAAGTACAGACCGTAACGATAGGTCACACCGGGCTTAAACGCGTCGATATGGTTGGTGATGTGCTGGTCCCAGAACTCAACGGAATTTACTTCGCTGCCATCGCTGCCCGTCCAGAACTCGCATTGGAGAATAGAGTCCGAGTCAGTCGGAGTGCCCGCCGTAAAGACCGGCTTATCGCCCGCCTTAAAGGTGGTCGTGGCGCCGTTGATCTCGATAACGTCGATGGCCCGCCATTCGTCGATCGGCTGCTCGCACAGCATATTGTCGGCGTTTGGCGCGAATACGCCGTTGGCGGTCTTGATGTGGTGCGCCCAATGACCGTTGACGTTCATATTGCAGTCATCGGCCACGGTATTGTCGCCCTTGAGCCTCAGCTCAACGGAGTACATGTAGAACTTTCCCTCTTCGAAGTGGTCAATCTTCTTCATGCCCGGCGTGTACTTCGCGGGGTCGGAATACCAGAAGGCAACGGGTACCGACTCCCCGGATTCCATATCGAGCTCCATCTCTTCCCAGCACTCATAGGCGATCTCGTACTTGTCGGCGTCAGCAGCGGGGATCGTCGCGGTCGCGCGCGGCGCCTCGCCGGGCGCGTAGTCGGTCTTCACGTCGTTGACGTCCAGGTTATGGAGGGCTTCGTTTTCCGATGCAACGAGCGTAATTTCGCTATTGATGACGTAGCGGAGGTAATAATCGTACCTGGTTTCGTTGAGGATAGTCGAGCTGCCTTCATAGTCAGTTCCGGTATACTCCAGTGCCGAGCCAATATAGAGAGCCCCATTGCGCGTGAGTCGATACGAGCCGCCTGCCGCGCCACCCGTAAAGGTCAGCGTCAGCCTCATGTGATCGCCAGCGGGTTCGAAGCGAGCCGTCACGTCGGACATGGATGCATCCTGAACTTCGACCAGAGTGCCCGAAGCAGCATCGGCCCTGTAGCACTTAACCTCGACGACTTCGCTCGCAAGCGCTTCTGGAATGCCACCCTCAACATCGGGAAAATCATAGGTATACGACTGGCCCTTTTCGAGTGTGACATTGCTCGGAAGCGCGCAGTCCGTGTAGCGGGGAACCACGGTCGTATTGACCCTAACGCCGCTGCCGCCAACAACATCGGTCACACCGCAGGGCATGATGGCGTTGTTTGCCGACGAGCTGTCGGTGCCACCAAGAGAGCCATCTTGGTTGACAGCAACCGTATCGTTCACCGTTGCCGCCGGTGCGTCCTGCTGATCTTGCTGAGCTTCTGCCGTGGACGGTGCCGCCGGAGCCGCGTCAGTCATCGGCGCAGCCGGAGCCACCGGTACCGGCGCCGGAGCCGCCGTATCCTCCGCAACCGCCGGCGTCACCGGAGCCGCGGCAACCTCATCCGTCCCAGCGGCGGGATCGGCGCATTCCGTCGCCAGCGCCACGCTCGGCAGCAGCAACTGACCGACCATAAGCGCACACGCGCCGGCGCAAGCTATTTTGGCACCCACACAACGCCAGGTACCGTGAACCAGCGAGCAGGTGGACTCACGCTGAGCTTGCTTGTCAAAGTGGCTTACGTTCATAACGGCCTCCTTGGTCGTAGGGACATACCACCAAGATGTGCCAAATGACTCCGTATGCCTAGGTTCGTAGATGTGAACCTAGGCCTCTACCTGCGGTTTAATTCAATATGATTTCGCCATCGCCACACTCGTCCCGGGAACGCTACAATCGAGGACACGATTATTCGTCCACCCAAAGGACCGTCCTTGAACCTGAGCAGGCCTAAAATCAACGCGCTTCTGGCACTCGCGCTCTTCACCTTCGCCTTCCTTGCCGCCGAGTTTCGTTTCGACGTCAACGTCGGGCTGCTCGCCGGTGCCGAACGCGTTGTAATCGCACAGGGCTTTATTCTGGGTGCGAGCGTGCTCGGCTTTATCGGGTACGCGCCGCTGCTCGGGCTCGCACGGCACAAAGGCCACTCACTGGCAGCCGTCAACGCCGCCGCCGTCCCTATCGTCATCGTGGGCCTGACCCAAATTCAGTTCCCTACGGCCCCGCTTGTCCTCGAAATTCTGGGCTGCGTGGCATTCCTTGGACTCGGCCTGCTGGGTGCCGCCGCTCACCACGCCTTTTCACTGGCGTTTCAAGACGATCCCAAGCTCGCCACCGGTGCGGGAGCAGCCTATGCCGCGGGCATCCTGATGCAGTTCGCCGTCAACCTGCTCAATTGCGGCGGTATCGCAGAGCTCATCGTCCTTGGCGCAGCGACTATCGCCATATCCGCCCTCAGCGTCGTTCCCCAAAAAGCTGCCGAGAGCTCCAGCCCCGCCATCAATCCCTTTGCTGAGTCCTCTCATGCCCTCGCCAAACAGGCATGCTGGAGCATCGCGCTCGTCATGATTCTTGCCTGTCTGTTCTCCACCCTCGACAACGTGGTCACACTCTCCAACGCCCACGGCACCATTGCCGTGCAGACTTGGCCGCGCCTCTTTTTGGCGGCAAGCGGCCTTGCCGCCGGTCTTATCTTTGACCTTGCCGAGCGCCGCTACATGGGGCTTGTCATGCTCGGCATCGCCGTGCTCTCGACCATTTCCATCCTGGCCGTGGAGGCCGGCGCCGATCCCAACCTAGGCCTTGTCGTCTTTTACCTGAGCTCGGGCTTTTTTGTCACGTTCTTTACCGCCACCTTTACACAGCTGGCACCGCGCATGCATGCACCCGCCCTCTGGGCCGGCATGGGGCGCGCCGCCAACAATGTATGCGCATTCACTACATCGGGCATCTCGCTGGCACTTGTGACCTCGGGCAATGTCGCCCTCATCATGATCGGTGCGCTCATGCTGCTCGTGGCGGCGAGTGTGGCGTTTGTAGCCGCGGGCCTGTTCCGCCTGCCCCAAACCGAGCAGGAGCGCGAGCGCGAGCAGCTGGCAGAAGAAGCACTCGCCGCCCCCACCATCGAGGAGCAACGCCAGGCCTTCATCGCCAACCACGCTCTCACCCCGCGCGAAGTCGACGTGCTCATAGCCGTGACCCAGGATGAACGCCCGCTCAAGCAGGTCGCCGAGGAGCTCGGTATCTCGATGCGCATGGTGCAGCGCCACCTGAGCTCTATCTACCAAAAGACCGACACGCAAACGCGCGCCGGTCTCACCAAAGCCTTCCCCTCGGCCTAAAACAAAAACCACCACAAAGGTGCCTGTGCCCCTTTGTGGTGGTTTTGGTCGGCTAGCCTTCGAGCTGCGCTACCTTGTAGCGGTAGGCTGCGGCGATAACGTCTTTGCAGCCTTCGCGGCCCAGCTTGGCGCGGTTGACGACGATGTCCTTGCCGCTCGTCATCTTCCACTTTCCGGCGCTATAGCGCTTATAGAACGCCTCGCGCGCCTTCTGCTGCTGCTTGACCAGCTTGGCGCCCTTCTTTTTGTTAAGCCCGCGCTTCTTGCGCACAATCTCGACGCGGTCCTCAAAGGGTGCGGTCACCAACACGGCAATGTGGTTGGGGTTGTTACGCAGCAGGTAATCGGACAGGCGACCTTCAATAATGCAGCTCTCGGTCTCGCCCAGGTCCAAAATCACCTGGCTCATCTTTTGGAACAGCTTGTCCGAGTACGAACGCGCATCGTAGCGGTCGGGCAGAAACGCCATGTTTTCCACGGCCAGGCGCTCGTCGTAGGCAGCCATCTTGTCGAGCGACTCGCCCGCGCGCAGCGACGCACGCACCAGCAGCTCGTTATCGTACAGCGGAATCCCCAACTCGTCGGCAAGCATGCGACCAATCTCGTGGCCCTCGGCGCCAAAGTCGCGCGCGATGGTAATGACCACAGGATTCTTCTTGTTCTCCAGATCGCTCATCGCGATTCCTTTCTCTATGTGACAAAGGGGCTGTCCCTTTGCCACATTCTACGCTGCCACCATTCGCCTCTGATATGCTCTCACCAGCAGCGAGATACCAAAGTTGAGCACAAAGTACATCGCAAACACCAGGCCGTAGAGCATAAGAACCTGCGACAGGTCGATCGCGTGGGCCATCACAACGTTGGCCGTGTACATGAGCTCGGCCACGTTAATGCCCGAAAGATACGAGCTGTCCTTAATGACGGTCGTGCACTGGCTAAACAGCGCTGGGATGATCGTCTTAAACGTCTGCGGCAGAATGATGTAGCGCATGGTGGCAAAGAAGCCAAAGCCCTGGCTCTGCGCTGCCTCAAACTGGCCGCGCGGAATCGAGTTGAGGCCGCCGCGCACAATCTCGGCCATAACAGCGCTGGTAAACAGCGTAAAGGCGATGGTCGAAATCACAATGTCCAAACCCTGCACCGTAAAGTAGATAAACAGGATCCACAGCAGGTTCGGCGTGCAACGGAACAGCTCGATATAGGCGCTCACCAAAATACGGAACGGGCGGGGCGCATAGCTTTTAACGAGCGCCAGCACCGTGCCAAAGATGAGCGAGAAAAAGATCGACAGCGCCGAGATCTCGATTGTCTTAACAAAGCCGCCCCAAATGTAGAGCAGGTTGGTCGCGTTGAAGATTTCCATGCGCTAGGCCTCCTCTACGTTGTCGAGCCCCAGCTCGGCCAGGCTCACGCCGCGCGGACGCTCCTTGGAGCGGCGCTCGAGCCACTGCACCAGCATGGCAAGCGGAAAGCAGATGATGAAGTACATAAGGCAGCAGACGATGTATCCCTGCAGGTAACCGTACAGACTCACAAAGTTGTCGGAACGGTACATAAGGTCGCCGCCGGCCACAAGCGCCAGCACCGACGTGTTCTTGACCAGGTTGAGTGCCTGGTTACACAGCGGCGGCAGAATAATCTTGAATGTCTGGGGCAGCACGATGTACCAGTATGCCTGCGCACGGGTGAAGCCCTGGCTCTGGGCCGCCTCCATCTGACCGCGCGGAACCGCCTCGATACCAGTGCGGATGACCTCCGAAATGTAGGCCGCGTGATACAGGCCCACACCCAAGAAGCCCAGCACGAACGGCGCGATGCGCACCGGCTGATCGGCACCGGTTATGGCCTGCAAAAACTGCGGAGCGGCCATGTACATAAAGAGCACCTGCACGGGCAACGGGGTGTTCTGGTAAAACTCCACGTACACGCGGCTTATGGCGCGCAGCACGCGCGAGCGAGTGGTAGAGAACACGCCCAGCAGCGTGCCCAGTACCAGCGACAGCAGCAGGCCGGCAACGACCACTTGCAGCGTCACGCCAAAGCCCTCCCAGAAGGGCCCCATGTTTTGAAATGTCGTCGACCAACGGTCGGCGTCAAATAATCCTTCGAGCATTTGATTCCTTCCTTGGACGATGCGCCTATACAAGACCCCAGGTCTTGACCTCTTGGTCGAGCCAGCCATCGGCCAGGCGATCGCAAATCACCTGATCGACCACGGCCGAAAGGTCGCAGCCCTTCTTGGTCGCCACGCCGTAGCCCTGCTCGCCAAACTTGACCTCGGGCTGCAGCAACTCAACGGTCTCGTTCATATAGCCGGCCAGCGTGGAGCGGTCCATGGCAAAGACGTCGATATTGCCGGCGTCGAGCGAACTCTTGATGATGGGGTAGCCACTAAAGGCCCTAAACTCGGGCTTGCAGCTAAAGCCGTTGTCCTTGATCATCTGCTCGATCAGGCTCTGCGTGGTGGCGCCCTGGCTCACGCCAATGACCTTGCCATCCAAATCCTCAATCGAGGTAAAGCCTGAACGCTTCTTGACCATGAGTCCCACGTAGTCGGTGCGGTACGGCGTCGAGAAATCCCAGCTCTTCTTGCGCTCGTCGGTGATGGTGTAGGTCGCCGCAACCACGTCAAGTTGGCCGTTATCGATCAGCGGGCCGCGCGTCTTGGGCGTTACGTCGGTAAACTCGACAAGCTCCTGGGCGCGGGCCTCCTTGTAGCTCACGCCAAAGACGGCAGCGGCGATCTGGTAGCACAAATCGACTTCCATGCCCTCAAAGCGGCCCTTTGCGGTGTCGTAATAGCCATAGCCGGGAACGTCCTTCTTAACGCCGGCATTCAGATGGCCACGCGACTTGATGGCCGCAAGCTTGGACCCCTTGTCGGAACCCTCGCCGCTGGTGGAGTTGCCGCAACCGGTAAGCGCGGTCCCCGTCAGCGCGAGCATGCCGGCGCCAGCCAGCTGCAAAAAGTGACGGCGCGACACGGCCGCCCTCGTCATATCCGTCATGTCCATCACCGCGCCTAGTGCAGAATCTTGGACAGGAACTCGCGGCAGCGCGGGTTCTCGGGGTTGTCGAAGAAGTGCTCGGGTGTGCCCTCCTCCAGAATGCGGCCGTCCTCCATAAAGATGACGCGGTCGGCCACCTGGCGCGCAAAGCCCATCTCGTGCGTCACGCAGATCATGGTGATGTCTTCCTGCGCGAGCTCAATCATAACGTCCAGAACCTCCTGGACCATCTCGGGGTCGAGCGCCGAGGTCGGCTCGTCAAACAGAATGATGGGCTGCTTGGTGCACAGGGCACGGGCGATGGCGATGCGCTGCTGCTGACCGCCCGAGAGGTTCTGCGGATACTCGCCGGCCTTATGCGCCATGCCAACACGCTTGAGCGCGGCGATGGCAATCTCGGTCGCCTCCTCCTTGCTCTTCTTTTGCAGCTTGATGGGCGCGAGCGTCAGGTTGCCCAGCACCGTCATGGTGGGATACAGGTTGAACTGCTGAAACACCATGGAACTATACTTGCGAGCCATCTCCAGGTGATTCTTTTTGGTGAGTGGCGTACCGTCGATGACGACCTCGCCCGACGTTGGCTCCTCCAGATAATCGACGCAACGGATGAGCGTCGACTTACCCGAACCGGAAGGCCCGATCATTACGAGCTTCTCGCCGCGCTTGACGGTGAGGTTGATATCTTTGAGCACATGCAGGTCGCCAAAGTACTTGTTGAGATGCTTGATCTCGATCATGTCTGCCATGAATGTCCCTTCCCTGCGTTTACACGAGTTGAACTATTGTACGGAAAGAACCACGTTTCCGCAGCCCACACTACATTCCCGTAAAGAACCCGCAACCTTCCACCTACTCATTGGGGACAGGCTTAAATGAGTACCCGCTCATTGGGTGCTCATTTAAGCCTGTCCCCAATGAGTACTCAGCCCAGAAAAAAGGGGCGCGACCGCAATGGTCACGCCCCCTCAGCCTCAACTGTGTACCGCTCGGCCCCTACGCGAGGCGGGCTCCGACGATCTTTGCTGCTGCCGGCTTATCGAAGTTGCCGCCGGTGGCCTTGCCCAGAGCGCCCATGACCTGGCCCATCTGCTTCTTAGAGGTCGCGCCCAGCTCGGCGATAACCTGCTCGATCAGGGCCTCGAGCTCCTCGCCCGAAACCTGCGCGGGCAGCAGGCTCTCCAGAATCTTGACCTGCTCGGTCAGGTTGTCGGTACGCTCCTGGTCGGTACCGGCCTTGATGGACATCTCCAGCGTCTCGCTCGTCTGCTTAATCAGACGCTTGATCATGCTGTTGACGTCTTCCTCGGTCACATCACGACGCTCGTTGACCTCGATGTTCTTCACCTCGGCCTTAACCTGGCGAATGATGGACAGGCGAACCTTGTCCTTGGCCTTCATGGCCGCAATCATTTCCTTCTGCAGTTCTTCGTTGGTCATCTGCAAATCCTCCTCAATAGTGCGGGCGGCACTCGCACGAGCGCCGCCCCATGATTACTTAGTCGTCGACGAATCGTCGGTCGAACTCTTGGTGACGCCCTTCAGGCTGACGTTGTACGGCACGTCCTTGGGCATGGGGTTAACGGTGATGTCGGCGTCCTTCTTGTACTGCTCCAGCCACTCGCTGTACGCGGTGCTTGCCGCCTGCGTCTTCACCACGTTGGAGACGTACTTCTTGATCTCCTTGGGCACCTGCTTAATGTCATCGACCTGATTATCGACGTGGAAGTAGTCGGTGCACTTGATGATGTGATAACCATAGGTCGACTCGACGACGTCGCTCACATCGCCCTTATTGAGTCCCTCGAGTGCCGCCTGATAGCTGTCGACGAAGGTGGTGAGCTTGTCCCAGCCCACATCGCCCTTCTTCTCCTTGGAACCGGTGTCGTCGGAATACCGCTCCACGGCGTCCTCGAAGCTCAGCTCGCCGGAGTTGATCTTGTCCAGGCACTCCTGCGCCTTGGCCTTGGCGGCGGCCTTGTCCTCGTCGGAAGCGTCAGAATCGACCTTGATCAGGATATTCGACGAACGACGGGCATCGTTGTAGTTGGACAGGTTCTCATTGATGTAATCGACAATCTCGCTGTCCTTGGGCTTGCTGGTGGGTGCCACGGCATCCTTGAGCTTCTGCTGCGCCAGGCTCTCCTTGAGCGAATCCTTGTAGGTGTCCTCGGTGTAGCCGTAGGTCTTAAGGGTCTTCTTGAAAGCCTTAGCGCCGCCGGCACTCTTGCAGGCGTCCTTCCAGGCCTTCTCGACCTCCTCATCCGAGACGGTCACGCCGTTTTCCTTCTGCGCTTGCTGAAGCAGAATCTGCTGCGTGTAGGAGTCGATGAGCTGCTTGCGATACTTCTTGGGCGTGAGGTCATTGTCGACCAGGTACTGTGCCCAGTCCTTGTCCTTGGTGTAGCCGTAGGACGTGCGCATGCTCATGATCTGCTTGGTCACGGTGTCCTCGGTGAGGTTGGTGCCGTTGACAGTGGCAGCCACACCGCCGGTGAGTTTGTAGCCTGTACCAGTGTCCTCGGTCTGCGACATCAGGCCGGAGCACGCCATGGCCGAGACGGAGAGCAGCATCGCCAGCACGCCGATGACCACCAGGACAATTTTGACGGTCTTGGACACATAGGTCTTGCGCTGCTTCTTGCGAGAGCTGGAGGCGGCGCGGGACCGTTGCTCGGGCGTCGGCGCTACCTCGGGGTTCTTTTTCTTATTTGCCATGCTTGGCCTTTCGCATCACGAATCGAACAAACGCCATTGTGTCACAACGCAGCCCCGCGGCACACCTGGTGCATGGGGGACAGGTTAATCTGCACCATTTTGGTGCAAAGGGGACAGATCTGGCAGTTGGCAGTTAGGGACGTTCCTTTTCTGCCGGCAGCTAGGGACAGCCCCCCAGTGCCGACTTTAGAAGTGGCGACGGATGGCGTCGACCATGCCCTGCGGCGTGGTTTGGCCGAGTACATCGGCTGCGGCATCGGCATCCATAAAGATATTCATAAGCGCTTGCAGGGCCTCGACCTGGCCGCCCGGCTCGGCAATGCCCAGGTTGATGACAATCTGCGCCGGCACCGGGGCGCCCATGCCCGCCATCGCGTTGAACGTCACAGGTGTGGCGGGCTTTACCACCGCGATATAGGGCTTGGCCACAAATCCCGGATCGGTATGCGGAATGGCGATGTTTGCCGCCGGCATGGCGAGACCCGTGGGATAGGCATCCTCGCGCGTGCGAACGGCGTCGAGCCAACCGGGCGCAATGTAGCCACGCGGAGCGAGCTCGCCCTCGAGTCGCGCAAACACCTCATCCGGCGTCGCACACTCCCAATCAAAAAACACCAGCTCGGGCGAGAATAGCATCTCGGCGTCATCCGCCATACCGTCCTCCAAAGTTGCATGAGGTTCACAATGCCCCATATGATAGCGAAACGAGGCAGGCAAGGTTAGTCGAGGATCCCAATCATCTCAAGAGTGCGGGCAGGCGTCAGGCAAACTTCGGGCATCGTCTCCAGCATGCGCCGGTCACTCGTGACCACATAGTCGACATCTGCCGTCTCGCCCGAAGCGATGATGAGGTTGTCTTCAAGATCCGGCATGCGTTTGCCGAGCATGCGCGCCATTTCGCACTCTGCCAACGAAAGCGGAGAGGCCGTCGCCACCTGCATCATATGCTCGATGCAGGCCCATGACGCCGAGGCAAACGACACGTTGATCCCATTCGCATTCCGCCGGGCCAGACGACGAGGCAATATATAGAACACATCCTTTGCCGTCGTTGGCGCATACAGAAGGTCGATCTTTCCCGCCTCGGCCAGTTCAACCAATCTTTTCGCTTCGTCGAACGCCCCTTCTTGCAGGTAATAATCGAGCCAAACGTTCGTATCTACCAAGAGATGCTTTGCCTCAATCATCGACAATTCGCCTCAATGTCGGCAATCATCGCGTCATACATATCATCTCGTACGGCATCCCAGTTGTCCGCCGAAGATTCGGCCGGTGCAAAATCCGAAGCGCTTAGCCCCAACGAGGAAAAAGCTAGGCCACACCCCTGCTCGGCCAGGCTCTCCGCACGGGGCGCCTCGCGCTTATCCGCCACCATAAATCCCGGCAACGCTTGATGCTCGACAAGATAGACCCAAAGCGCACGAATGGCATCGCTCGCCCCCAATCCATTGCGAGTTAGGACCGCGTCGCCACCAGCCTTGAGCATAGGATCGATTCGCGTGTTGAGCTGCACCGTTGCTGTACCCATAGCGGCTCCTCTCTACCTGCTAGCAGTATAGCAAACATGAAAGGCCACGCAAAAGGGCCCCGCCCGCACACAGACGAGGCCCTATCGGATTTCTTGGGATGGAAATAACACCCGTCACGTTATCCGGAGTCCAAAGTCAAGCGACCTGCCTGGTTTTCTTTCAAACGGCCCTACAAACCAATTCTTTTGAAAAATGCCCCGTCGAACAATGTCGACGGGGCATTCCAATCACTAGCTCGTTTACCTTAGTCGTTCTTACGAGATAACAGTTTCAACGCAATGGCGATGAGGGTCGCACCGAAAACAGCAATTGCGGCAACGACGGCAAACGTCCTATCGCCCGTGTCTGCAAGAGTCCCCTTTGTGGACTTCTTAACCGATACGTTCGTCTTGGTAGTCGTTACGGTTGTGGGCTGTCCAGGACGCGGGGGATCGAAAGGAGCTGACGGCTGCTTCGACAGTTCCTGACCGGTCACGACATACGTTGAGAAATGCGTAGTCCGGAAGCAGAGGTAGTCCCCTTCAACCCAAGTGTCCATAGCTTCAACGGCGCCCTCGTCGGAGACGTGAAGGACCTTGAGATTGGTGAGTTTTTTCATAGACTCAGTCATTTTGATGCGGACAACCATTGAAGCCCCATCGCCATTGGCAATCTCAACCACAGATCCATCACTCTTCTCAAAGTGAATATCCAGGGTCTCGAGAACCTTTACGGTATCGGACTTCATGCCCTCAATCTGGGTCTTAGCAGCTTCGGTCAAATTTGAAGGCTCTTCGACAACCAAACGTGTTTCTCCGTCAACCTTGCCTGATACAACGCCATTCTCATCGGCCACGGAAGCCTCGACTTTGCCGTTTGTGCTGACAGCGATTTGCTTAGCAGCGACTGTAACCGTACAGGCAGCAGTCAAATTGCCACACTGCGCAGTAATTGTCGCAGTACCAGCGGAGACCGGGATTACCGTTCCGTTTTCAACCTTGGCAATCGCCTCGTTAGAGGAGGTCCAAACGATATCAGCATTGTCTGCATCGCTCGGCGAAACAACGGCAGACAACTTCTTGGCAACATCACCGACCGTAAAGTTAAGAGCAATGTTGTCAAGCTCTATCTTTAGAGCAGGATTTGTGACCGAAACCGTCACAAGCTGTTCAACGGTCCCGTTCTCACCGGCGACAATCTTAAAGCTACCATTGCCAGATTTAAGCGCCTCAACCGTATACGAGCCGCCCTCGCCCGACACCTTAAAGACCTTGGAGTCAGTGTCCTTGAGCACAATAGAGTCATCGTCAACGGCACCCGGGAGCCCGGCCTCAAGCGTAGCCTTAATCTGGACCTTCTCACCCTTTTTCAGATTGATGGACGCGTTGTCAACCGTAATGCCCATCACTGGATTCGATACTTCGACCTTACAGGTGTCAGATAGGGACCCATCCGCCGTTGTAACAACTACATTTGCCTTGCCCTTGGAAACAGCCGTCACAAGTCCGCTCTGATCGACCTTGGCGACAGATTCATCATCGCTCTTCCAAACAACAGCCTGACTGGCATCCACGGGGGCCACCGTGGCGACGAGCTGCTGAGTCCCAGCGCCAACGATCTTAGTGTCGTGAAGATCGAGCGATATGCCAGTAACCGGCTGAATCACGGTCACCTTACATGCTGCGGTGAATCCGCCATCGACGGTTTTGACCGTTACGGTCGCGCTGCCCGCCGCAACAGGAGTCACGTTGCCTTCCTGATCAACTGTGACAACGCCGTCATTCGAGGAAGTCCACTCTACGTTTTGATTAGTTGCGTTTGCGGGCTCAACGGTGGCGATCAACTTTGACGCAGCGCCACCGACCTTCAGATCGAGCTTCTCTGAATTCAGCAATACTCCCGTAGTCTCCACAACCGGAGTCTCAACCGTAATGGCATCCGTGCATGCGCTGACGCCATCAACTGCCGCCGTAATAGTCGCAGTGCCATCGGCAACCGCAATCACGTTGCCCTTGGAGTCAACCTTTAGAACGCTCTCATCAGACGAGGACCAAATCACAGAGCCAGCCTTATCCTCGGGCGTAACTTCTGCAGCCAACTTCTGCGTATCCCCGGGCACCATATTGGTTTTATAGCCGGACTTAATAGAAATGGAGGTCTGAACGCGAGGAACAACGTGGACGGTCATGGTATCGCAGAGTCGACCACCGAGATACATGGAGACGGTTGCGTTGCCGTAGCCGCGAGGCACCAAATGTCCAAACGAGCTATCTCCGCTATACCTCACGCCACAAACTTCCAAAACGCTTGGATCGCTAGATTTATAGGTATAGAACTCGTTAGGGACGCGCCCGCTATCAACCCATTTGTTCTGAACATAGCTTTCCTCAAGCGCAGCTGCGCCCCTACTCAGAATTCCGACCCTTCCAGAGGATGAAAACATGTCGTTTTCTTCCTCAATCCAGAGACCGCCGAAATAAGTATCGTCCTTCTCTAAATCTATCGGCAGATCCCTCTCCTGTTTAGAGAATTTCGCATTTGAGATATCAATCGAATTCGGGTCTTCGATTTCAAATGTTTTTTTATGAGTTACTCCCAAACCGTCTACGGCAACAACTGTTGCGAATCCTGGTTTAAGGGCTGTGAGCTGCCCATTTTCCTCCTTGGCGTTCGGCGTGGGTTCCAGCGAATACGTAACATCTGTTATACCGCTTCCGTCTGTCACACCGCTTCCCCAGTGAGCTTTAACACAAGCGGTTACCGTCTCATTAGGAGAAACCCAAAGGATGTTCGAAAGATAGCCCACTCCCCCTACGAGCATCTTTGGGTTCTCTTGGCACCTCTCCTCGAATACAGGATCTTGATTTTTCTCCGCTACATTACAGATATCGAAAGTATCTGACTTGCCCATTCCGTAGTCCGCCTCGGCCCTCAGTTTGCCTTTCCCTTTTGAAAGACCAACGACCTGGCAGGAAGCGCCCATTGAGTAACCACTTTGGATGTGAATATTAGAGATGGTGCGGAGGGAGGCGACCGAATTTGCCCCACTCAAATCTTTCAGAGTAAAAACCGTGCCCGGACGGCTTTCATTCTCAAACTCAATTTTCAAACTTGCGTCACGTTTACCAAAGTGAGTCTCACCGCACTTTTTTGGGCAGTTATCTGTGTAATAAAGATCGAGGTCAGTAACTGGACTCTCATAATCACCAGACAGCAGCCCAATGCTCTTTATTCTATTCAGCGACTTAACGCTGGATATTTCGATGTATCCCTGATTGCCCGAGTCGGCCTCGTCAATTGCCGTGATACGAGCAGTGCCGACCTTGTTGGGAGCGATTTTCAGTATCCAGCTGCCGTATTTGTCTTTTGACACAGTTGCGATGTCGCAATCAGAGGACTCAACCCTGTAGGTTGAATGCCTCGAGTAATCCCCTTTATCATTAATGGACAGTGTACCCGTCAGCTCCTGTCCAACGGCAATGTCTAATTCATTCAGATAATTAGAGCCCGTCATATCAGCGGGACTGAAATAGATAACAAGCGATCCCCCAGACGCCGTCAGTATCTTCGCTTCAGCAGCCGACGGACTGGCCATGGTCGCACCGAAGCCAATCGCCAGCGCAAGGGCAGCGGCGGCGAATCTCCTTCCCCAATTCTTATGCATGCTTATCATCCAATCTTCCTTGCGATAATGCAGCTATTTCGCACGATTTTAGATATTGAAATGCTACCCCCCCCGCACATCGTGGCAAGAGGCATTCGATAAACGTACGTCTTCCGGCCTATAGCTCGTGGGCTTCTTTTTGAGCCAATGTAGGGAACACAAAGTCGAATCATTGCCTTGCAAAGAACAGTCATTAATGCAATTAAAAAACTTCAGCATCGGTGCAGGCCGTCGATAATGAGGCCATCCGTTCTAAAGGAGACAGACAATTGATAACTAGATGATAAATAGGCGATAAATAGAAATCGCTAAAAATCAGGTATTCATTCCTGCCATATTTTGCATTGCCGCAGCTATTGAATGCATTACCTCTAGCACTCCGCTGTCTCAACCTAAAAAATGTTGAATAACAGGCAAGAAGAGCAGCCTATTCAATTCCTGCTAAATCAAGCAACCCAAAACGCAATAAAAAAGCGGTTAGGCGTACTCGCTACACCCAACCGCCTTTACAGCGAGTCATTATTTCGCCGGATCCACGGCGACCTTGCCGCTCTCCAGCACATGGACGCGGCCGTCGGCGAGCATTTGCACGACCTCGGGATACAGCACATGCTCGATCGCGTGGATGTGCTCCTCGAGCGTGTCGACGTCCCAGCCCTCCTCAACAGCCAGCGCACGCTGGGCGATGATGGGACCGTTGTCGTAGATCTCGTTGGCAAAGTGCACGGTCACGCCGGTCACCTTGACGCCGCGCGCAAACGCATCGTCGATCGCATGGGCACCGGTAAAGCTCGGCAGCAGTGCCGGGTGCAGGTTGACCACGCGGTTGGGGAACGCCGCCAGCAGCGGCGTGTGCACCATGCGCATGTAACCGGCCATCACCACGTACTCGCAGCCGCGTTCGAGCAGCTCGTGCGCAATAATCTCATCGGCAGCGATGGGATCGGCATAGACATCCTTGGACAGCGTGAGTGTCTGGATACCCGCACGCTCGGCACGCTGCAGACCCTTGGCCGAAGGGCGGCTCGACACCACAAGCTCAATCGAGGCGTTGAGCTTGCCAGCGGCGATCAGGTCGATCAGCGCCTGCAGGTTGGTACCCGAACCGCTGATAAGCACGCCGATCTTGAGCGGCTCGGCCGTATCGGTGCCGGTCGGACGGGTATACGGGTCCCAGGCCAGGACCTCGGCAGCAGCCATCTGCTCGTTAGCGCTCATCGGAGTACACGACCTTACCGGAACCCTCGACGCACTCGCCCACGCGGAACGGCTTCTCGCCCAGCGCGACCAGCGCCTCGGTCACGGCAGCCTCGTCCTCGGGGGCGACGATCAGGCACAGGCCGACGCCCATGTTGAAGGTCTTGCATGCCTCGTTGGGCGCAAGCTCGGCCTGACGCGACACGTAAGTAATGACGGGCGGAACATCCCAACCCATCTCGGCGCCGTTGCGGGTGACCACGGCATCGACGTCGTCGGCGAGCGCGCGGTTGAGGTTCTCGGTAATGCCGCCGCCGGTGATGTGGGCAATGGCGTGCACGTTGGCACCACCGCGGAGTAGCTCCAGAATCGGCTTGACGTAGATGCGCGTGGGAGCCAGCAGGGCGTCGGCCAGCGAAGCACCGCCGAGCTCCTCGAGCGGACGGCTCAGCTCCTCGGCCTTAGCGGTAGCCTCGGGCGTACCCGGCTTGATGCCGTCGACACCGATGACCTTGCGTACGAGTGAGTATCCGTTGGAGTGCACACCGGTGGAGGGCAGGCCCAGGATCACATCGCCGGGGCGAACGTTCGCGGGGTCGAGCATCTTGGGACGATCGACAACACCCACGGTAAAGCCGGCGAGGTCGTAATCGACGGGGGCCATGACGCCCGGGTGCTCGGCCATCTCGCCGCCCACGAGCGCGCAGCCCGCGAGCTTGCAGCCGTCGGCCACGCCCTTGATGATCTTTGCCATGTGCTCGGCCTCAATGTGGCCGATGGCGACGTAGTCCAGGAAGAACAGCGGCTCGGCGCCCGAAGCCAAAATGTCGTTGACGCACATGGCGACCAGGTCCTGGCCCACCGTCTCGTGACGGTCCATAATCTGGGCGAGCACGAGTTTGGTGCCCACGCCGTCGGTGCCGCTGATCAGGATCGGGTCTTCCATATCCTTGAGCGCGGCAGCCGAGAACAGGCCACCAAAGCCACCGATGCCGCCGATAACCTCGGGGCGGTTGGTGTCCTTGACCATCTGCTTAATAGCGTCGACGGCGCGGCCGCCCTCGGCGGTATCGACGCCGGCGTCCTCATACGTCACATGCTTGCTGTCGCTCATCTGAGCCTTCCTCTCCCACTACCGTGGCGCCGCGCGGGCGCCAAACGGTGCTCATAGTTGCGTTCATTTCGGCGCGCGCCATAACAGCACACGCCGTCATATCAACAAAACAGCAGGTAAAACCTACCAAAAAAACCTGTCCCCACATGGCAGGTTTTAGGCCTCGCCGTGCTCCTCTTCCCAGCTGCGGTCGTCGTATTTCTCGACCACGGCGTCGTCGTCAAAGTGCAGCGGCTTGTCCAGGTTGCGGGGCTTAAAGCCCTCCATGAACTTGTCGCGGCCAAAGCTCTCGGGAATCGCCACGGGGTAGCGTCCGGTAAAGCACGCATCGCAGTAACCGCCCTTGGGCATGACCTTCAGCAGGCCCTCGACCGAAAGGAAGGCCAGCGAATCGGCGCCGATATACTCGCAGATCTCATCGACCGTCTTGTTGGCACTGATGAGCTGCGACTGCACGTCGGTATCGATGCCGTAGAAGCACGGCCAGATGACCTCGGGCGAGTTGATGCGGATATGAATCTCCTTGGCGCCGGCGTTGCGCAGCATCTTGACGAGCTGCACCATGGTGGTGCCGCGGACGATGGAGTCGTCGATGACGACTAGGCGCTTGCCTTCGATGTTGTCGCGCAGCGGGTTGAGCTTCATACGCACGCCCATGGCACGCAGCTCCTGCGTAGGCTCGATAAACGTACGGCCCACATAGCGATTCTTGATGAGGCCCTCGCCAAAGGGAATACCGCTCTCGTGCGAATAGCCCTCCGCGGGCGGCAGGCCGGAGTCGGGCACGCCGATGACCAGGTCGGCCTCGACGGGCTCCTCATGTGCCAGCTGACGACCCATGTCATAGCGGCAGGCATAGACGCTCTTGCCGTTCATGATGGAATCGGGGCGAGCGAAGTAGACCTGCTCAAAGATGCAGTTAGCAGGCTCTTCGGCGGCAGGCACGCCCTGCTCGGACACAAGGCCCTCGGCGCTGATGCGCAAAATCTCACCGGGACGGACGTCGCGGACGTACTCGGCGCCCACAATGTCGAGCGCACAAGTCTCGGAGGCGACGACCCAGCCGCCGGCGCGGGTGACATGGGTGGCGGCGTCGACCGTCGCGGCGCCGTCCTGCGACGGCAGCTGCGAAACGGATGCGGCATCGGCCTGGTCCAGGCCCTCGTCCACCAGCTTGCCCAGCACGAGCGGGCGAATGCCGTGCGGATCGCGGAATGCGTAGAGCGCCTGCTCGTTGATGAGTGTCATGGCGTAGCCGCCGCGCACGAGCTCCATGGTCTTGCGAATGCCCTCGCGCAGATGGCCTGTACGCTGAGTAAAGTAGCCGATGAGTTTGGTCGCGACCTCGGAATCCGAGTTGGAGAGGAACGGCACGCCCAGCTCGATCAGCTGGCGGCGCAGCTCGTCGGTGTTGACGAGGGTGCCGTTGTGCGCGAGCGCGATAATGACGCTATTGATGGTAGAGAGGTGCGGCTGAGAGGCTTCCCAGCTCTTGGCGCCGGCGGTGCCGTAGCGCACATGACCCACGGCCAGCTGACCGGAGAGCGTCGACAAGTCGGCATTGGAGAACACGCGGTCGAGCAGGCCCAGATCCTTGCGGACCATAACCGTACCGCCGTCACCAACAGCGATTCCCGCCGATTCTTGGCCACGGTGCTGCAGTGCACGCAGGCCAAAGTACGTCAGTCGAGCCACGTCGCGATCGGGCGCCCAGACACCAAAAACGCCGCATTCCTCATGCAGCTGGTCAGAGTCCGGATCATACGTCGACATAGCATTCACCTGTCCCGCGGCACGCTCGGCCGCGCGGATGGTTTCTTGAGACATGGCATCCCCTCAGAGCCTCGTATTTTGGCGTTACCCGCCTTATTATACGCACGGCGCGACGCGCTCCCCAGCGCATGAGCAGCGCTTTTTAAAAGCCCACCGAGCTAATAATCCGTTTTGCGGCCAAACATTTTATCGGTCTGTCCAGTGCAAGCGCCCGCGCCCCCAGATGGCCGCCGCGTCCACCGTTGAGGGTTGCATTGTTGCAATTGGGACGTTCGTCCTGTCTTTTGGCAGGTCGACGGCGTATCCTTGTAATCTAGGACAAAGCGAGAAAGGTTCTGTATGGATCGAAACGGACTCGACCCCAGCGTCCCCAGCGCCACGGAGGTCAAGAAGATTCCCCTCATCATTAAGGTGTACGCCGTCCTGTGCATCCTGTCCGGCGTGGGCACACTCCCGTCGGTCGCCGCCTTTATGTGGCAGGTCATCACCGCGCTCATTAACGGCAACGCCGCCGAAAAACTCGGCGACAATATGCTGGTCTCGGTTGGACTCATCGTCGCCGGCATCATGCTCTCTGCGGCAAGTGCCGTCATCCTGATCATCTTTGGCCTGGACCTTATCAAAAACCAGCGCCGCAACGCCGCCCGCCTGTCCTACATCCTTATTGCATTCACCGTCGTCGAGCTTTTGGTCGACGTGATGCTCCAAGGTATCGGGCTCTTCTTGCTTCGTCCCGCTATTCAGCTCGGTATCCTCATCGCGCTTTCAGCCACCGTCGATCCTACGCTTCGCCAGGAGCGCGAACTGCAGCGCCGCCTGCAGGAGATGCTCGACCGCGACGCCGCCGCCGAGGGCATGCTCGGCCGCGATGAAACCGGCGAGGGCTACATCAAGCTCAACTACTTCAACCTGTTCTGGGTATTCCTCGTCTGCTGCGTGCTCGGCCTGATCGCCGAGGACATCTGGCACATGACGGTCGACGACCCAGGCGTCTACCAGGACCGCGCCGGCATGCTGTTTGGTCCCTTCAGCCCCATCTATGGCTTTGGTGCCGTACTCATGACCATGGTGCTCAACCGCTTCTATAAAAAGAACCCCATCATCATTTTCCTGGTAAGCGCCGTGCTCGGCGCGAGCTTTGAGGTGTTCGTGGGCTGGTTTATGCAGACCTCATTTGGCGTGGTCTCGTGGAGCTACTCGCACATGAAGCTGTTCGGCATGCCCGACCCACTCGCCGTCCTTACGGGCGGACGCACCTGCACGGGCTTTGCCTGCCTGTGGGGCCTAGGTGGCCTTATCTGGATCAAGCTGCTGCTGCCGAGGCTGCTCAAGCTCATCAACATGATTCCGTGGAAGAGCCGCTACTCGGCTACCGTCATCTTTACCGTCATTATGCTGGTCGACGGCGTCATGACGCTGCAGTCGCTCGACTACTGGTACCAGCGCGTCAACGGCACGGAGCCGGATATTCCCGTCGCGCAGTTCTACGGCAAGTATTTCGATAACGACTACATGGAGAACCGCTTCCAGAGCATGACCATGAGCCCCAAGGATGCGACGCGTGTGTAGCGCCACGCAATGCCGAGATTTTCCAACGCACCGAAAAGCCCGCTGGCAGACTGATGAACTGCCAACGGGCTTTTGCTGTAGATGGACTCGAATTGATCGCAAAGTCCTATGCCTCGCGCTCGACCTCGCTCACACACTCATTTTTGATGGTACCGACGAGCGCCTGTAGCGCATCGACCACATGCGGGCGAATGTCTCCGCCAATGAGCACGAGCATGATGTCGTCGCCCACGGTAAGCTCGCCACTCGCCAGCCACACGCGCACATAGCCGATACCCGGCATCGCGCGCGTTGCCTCGATAGCGGCCTGCACCTTTTCGGCATCGAAGCCAAACACCATGCCGCCCACCTTATGCCCAGGCGCCACACCATCTGTCTCGACCCCACGCACCTCGGCCTTGGGCGTCGCACGCACCACGCCGTTGTGTGTCAGGTACATCCCACAATCAGCCGCCGAAGCATCGGCCTTGGCTTCGCGCAGCCAAGCATCAACCGAAGGCATCGATTTGCCACTTTCAAGCATCATTTCTCCTTTTTACCGTCATCGAGTAGCTCATTTGGGACGAGGCTCTTTTAGCTACTCTCGAACCACTTATTCCTCGACCGGCGTGAGCACCATGACTGCGCGCGTATTGCTAAATGACAGCGAGCGGCAGGTCACAAGCGTTACGACCTTGGTTGCCGAAGCGGCACGATCGGTGGCATCGCTCGCCACGGCAGAGGCACCGTCGAGCATCTCGGACAGATAGTTCTTCAGTCCGTCATCGCCCTCAAAGTTGGGCGTGCGCGCCTTGGCATACGTGTCCTCGACCACCTTGGTCGCCAGCGGGCGCAACTTATACGTCGCATCGCGCGTGATGTAGTACACGTATTCCATACTGTCGAACGTCGCCTGATCGGTCGTATCCGAAATCACGTTGAACATCGATCCGTCATTCATGTGATGACCGTAAATCGTGGTCTGCTGATCCACCATGCCCGGCGCGGTGTCGTCGCTATCCAAGAAGATGGCTCCCGAGGCATTGGCGGTGCCGTCGAACAGCGTGTTGAGGTACTTGGAGTTGTTGTTGGTCTGCACCACGGGGTAGTTGATGTTGGTGCCGGGTGCGTAAATCCAACCCACAACCTCGGGATTTGTCTGGGCAAGCGCATTGAAGTCGATAACCGGCACGCCGCTGGCGTCCTTGTCGCTCACATATTGCTTTTCGATTTTTTGATATGACTCGCTCGCCTGCTTGTAGCCAATCTGTGCGTTGATAAAGATGGCGGCCGCAGCAACGATCAGGCCAATGCCGATGATGATGAGCAGAATGGGAATGACGGAGCGGCACTTTTTGCGCGGCGGCTCAGTATAGCTCGATGGCGCGGCATGCGCCGAAGAGCGAGGTGACTTCTTGGCCGTGCTGTATGACGAAGGGCGATATGCAGTAGGTGCATCCTGACGACGATGCTTCGCCGGCGTCACGGGACGCGGCGCGCGTGGCTGCTGAGGAGAGGATATCCGACCCTGCTGCGGCACGCGGGCTGCTCCCGACTTGGCTGGATCGGGAATCCGAGAAGCCGAAAAACGCTTTCCCTGATAGTCGGACATGGCTCTCCTTATGCTACAAATGGACTGGCAGAGCGCTTAGGCGTCAGCCATCTCCTGCTTCATCTTCTCGATAACCTTGCGGTACTCGGGGTCGCATGCGCCCAGAATCTGCGTGGCGTAAATGGCAGCGTTCTTGGCACCGTTGATGGCCACACAGGCAACGGGCACGCCCGAAGGCATCTGTACCATCGACAGCAGCGAGTCCATACCGCCCAGATCGCTCGTCTTCATAGGCACGCCGATGACCGGCAGCGGCGTAAACGCAGCCACGACACCGCCCAGGTGAGCAGCCTTGCCGGCGGCAGCGATAATTACCTTGATGCCGCGGTCGGCAGCAGTCGAGGCCCACTCATGGACCTTCGCCGGCGTGCGGTGCGCGCTTGCAATCACGAGCTCATAGGGCACGCCCAGTGCCTCGAGCTCGGCGGTACAACCTTCCATAACGCCCAGATCGGACTTGGAGCCCATGATGATCCCGACAACCGGCTTCTGATCTGCCATAAACAAAGACCTCCTGTTGAGAGCGGTGACGCGGCGAATCCGCGACCCTTAACTACTGAGAGTAGTATAGCTGCTCCCGTCCCTGCGGTCTGCGTGGTGCTTTGCGGGCGGGCCAGGCTTTATCTTCACTCCGGTTGCTTCGCAAAGTCGTTCAGATAAAGCCTGGCCCGCCCGCAAAGCACCCCTCGACCTACCGGGGATTGCCATGACGTACGTTAGCTGAAATAAAAAAGCGTGCCCACCGTCCTTGGGTGGGACGGCGGGCACGTTTGCTTAGTTGTCGCTGGGACTACTCAGCCTTATTGCGACGGTGGAAGAAGGCACCGATCGCAGCGATGATGGCTCCAAGGCCACCGACAGTCGCGACAGTTGCCGCCGTTTGATCGCCAGTAACGGGGATCGCCGAACCGTTCTTCTTGCCGCCCTGGGCCTTGTCGCCTGCGGGCTTGCCCGCCTGGCTGCCGCCGTTCGAGCCATTGCCGGAACCCTGGTTGCCCGAACCGCCCTGGTTGCCGGAGTCGGCATCCTTAAGGCCCTCGATGGCCAGCTTGAGCTGGTCATAAGCCGCCTGGAGCTGGGTGTCGGAAGCATTCTCATCACCCAAGACATCCTCGGCGTAGGTAATGGCATCCGTCAGGGCCTTGACGGACTCGGCCGTCTTTCCCTTGGTGTCAGTCTCCTTCGCCTGCTTGACCAGGGCCTTGAGCTGTTTCTTGGTCGGGTTCTCAACTGGGGTCACCGGGGTCTTCTCGAGCGCGTCACGGGCATCCTCGAGCGCCTTGAGTGCCTGGTCGACCTCGTCCTGCGTGGCGTTCTCGTCGCTCAGGATGGCGCGGGCGCTCGCCAAGGCGTTCTGGAACGCGGTCCAGGAAGCCTCGGTGTAGTCACTGGCCTTAAGGTCGCCGGCTGCAACCTCGGCATCAACCTTTTCAATCGCGGCAGTGAGGTCGTCCTTCGCCACCGGATCGGGAACGGCCGCACCGTAGAACTTGAGTTCCGCCATGCTGCAGTAGGCGTCAACGCTGCCACCGCCGGCGTGGAGCACCTTGACGGTCACGTAGCGACCGCGCGCGGCACCAAAGCTCATCTGCTTCCAGTCGCCACGGTCGGTGAGCACGCGGCCGTCGTTGTCGAAGGTAAACGTACCCATCGACGCGGCGGTGCCCATCTCATAACCGTCGGCGGTGTCGGAGACCAGCACCTCGGCCTCAAAGATATCGCCGTTCGTGCCGCCGTCCTGGCGCGGCAGGAACGTGACGTCGGTGAGATCGTAGTCGCGGCCCAGGTCGACGGTCAGGTGCTGGGGCATACCGGTCTTATAAGCATAGTCGCTGTGCCAGAGCGTCTGCTCATCGCCGTCAAGAGCGTTGACGGCGTTGCTGCCCTCATAGTCGGCCTCGCTCGAGAAGCCGGTCACCTTGACGTTCTCGCGGTTCTCGGGCGTGTTGATGAGCTTCTTCTCATCAACGGGGCGCATCTTGAGGCCGTCGATTGCCTTTTCGATCTTGGTCGTAGCGTCTGCGACATCCTTCTTGCTATAGCTGCCCTGGCCGCCGTCGAGAAGCTTCTGAGCCGCCTCGACCGCAGCGGTGAGAGCTGCATAAGAATCCTTGGTGTAGACGGACTCGCTGTAGCCCGCGGCCTTGGAAAGCGCCGCCATGAGCGCAGAGGTGTCGACACCAGCCTTGACCTCGACCTCATAGGATGCGGTCTTGGAGGGGTCGAGCACTGACGCCACCGTGATCGTTGCCTTGCCGGCCTTGTTGGCACGCAAGTAGTAGTTCACGCTATCGCCGGCCTGAACAGCGGAGACGCTCACCACAGAGGAGTCGGAGCTCTCGACCGTCACATAGGGGTAGCCGGCGCTCTCGGGCGTGGCCTTAGCGTCGACGAGCGTAACGTCGCCCTCAAAGAACTCGGTCTGGTTCTTGCCCAGCTCGATACCCTCGATGGCCTCGACACCCTGCGTGTAGTTGAAGTTGATCTCGCGCAGTGTGAGCATCTGGTCACCCGATGCCTCAAGCGGCGTGATCTCGACCTTAGTCGCCTTCTTGCCCTTGTTCTCGGCAGAGAGGCCAAAGGCGTAGCGAGCCTGGAAGGAATCGTACTCCCCACCCGCGAACTCCTGGGTCGAGCCATCCTCGAACGTCACGACGGCCTTGATCTTCTGCACGGTGCCGTTACCGCCGTCGCGGTTGACGACCTCAACGGCATCGAGCTTCGATGGTGTCTTAAAGGCAAATGTCATCGTGGTGGGAAGCTTCACGTAACTCGGAAGCTTGCCCTCGCTGTCCCAGTTGCCGCTCCAGTTCCACAGGAACTCAAAGCCGTTGTCGCCCTCATCGTTATCGAACAGCGCGTTATAGCTCTTCTGCTGAATAAGCTTCTCGACGTTGGAACCGTCGTCGGTCGTGAGCTCGTCGTTGGTCATCGTGATGTTGAAGGCATCCTGACCGTACTCGGCAACCGTGGGCTGCGGAACGTCCGGCATCGTCACGGTACCGTCACTCGTAAACTCGAGCGCATCGCACGCCGGACCGATGAGCCAAGACGTCGAGGGCAGTTCAACCTTGCCGGCCGTCTTGGCCTTGAGTTTGAAGCTCGCCACCGCGCCAGTGCCGTTGTAGAGCTTGCCGTCGCCGCGGTTGGCAAAGGCGAGGTTGATGGTCTGTGTGCCGTCCGCGAACTGGACCTTCTCGCGCGACAGGTTCTCCATGCCGGCGGTCGAACCATCCTGCGAGATGCTCTCGGACACAAACTCAAACTGGTCACTCTTAAAGTTGACGAGCGCGCCCAGGGCGTTGACGTTCTTGGCGTCGGCCGCATAGACATCGACGGTGATCTCATCGCCGGCATCGACCTCGGTCTTGCTCGGAATCACCGCGAGCTTGCCGGCGACCTTGCCTTTCTGCTTGGTGCCGCCATCAAGCCCCGCCATGGTAAACGAGTAGTCGTAGACATCATAGACCCCGTTGCCGTTGAGATCGGCAAAGTGGTCGCGAATCTGCGAGTCGAACGTCGAGGTATCGGGCTCGCGGTTCTCGAGACCCAGATAATTCTTCATGTTGGAAAAGTCGCCATCGGAGATCGTTGCCTTGTTGAGGTTGGAACCCACAGCAAAACCGTCCGTACCATCGGCCTTGTAGATGGCGATCTCGGACGCGGAGAAGAAGTTACCAACCGAAGCGAGCGGCGTCATACGCACGTAGCGTGCGGCCACGGCGCCGTCGAACGTCACCGTTTTGCAGGCGGCGGAGCGCTCCCAATCGACCTCCTGGCTCGTCCAATGGACACCGTCGAGACTCGTCTCGATGCGCATCTTGGTCACAGTGCCGTTGCCGGCGTCGGTACGCGGATAGTACTCGAGCTTGTCGAGCTTGTAGGCGCGGCCGTAGTCGACGGTGAGCGCCTTGCCCAGGTCGTTGCCGCCGGAGTGGAAGCCGCCGTCGCTCGTCTGGAACTCATGGTCGAAGGCGAGATCGGCCTTATGGCTGCCGTAGATCGAGCCCTCCCAGGTGATCTTCTCGGCCTCGGGCACGTTCCGCCATGGGTCGAGGGCGGAGTTCGCCGCGAGCACATCGCTCCAACGGGAGTAGCCCTCGGCGTTGCGCGAACGGATCTGGTAGGTGTGCTTGCTATTGTAGGCAAGATCGGTATGCGTGAATTCCGCTGCATCGCCCACGGCGAACACGGTGCCATCGACCTTAAGGTCGTAGGAGGTAGCACCATCGACCTTTCCCCAGGTGAGCTTAATGCTCGTGGGAGTCGTGGCGTCCTCGGGGGCAGCAAGGTTCGCTGGTGCGGAGAGGTTCTCGTTGAGGCGGTCGGCCGCGAGCGTGGCGTCGGCGTTCACGAAACCGCCCAGCTCGAGCGTCTGCTCCGCTGCAGCGACATCGGTCTTCGCAAACTTGACGTAGACCTTGGGGTTCGTGGTGATCTTAGTGTCGTTGAAGCTCTCGCCCTTCTCGGCCTCGGTGCTGTCCGCATCGCTGCCGTAGTGGTTGAGGTTGGGGCTTTCGTTGTAGAAGTAGACCGCTTGGCCAGCCTCGGGGGTCGCGGCGTCGAAAGCCTCCTGTGAGTCGACCTCGGTCACGTTGAGCGCAGTGCCGCCATTCTTGGCGATGACGCTCGCAGGCTTGGCGGACACGTTGGCCACAAAGGTCGTGGTACGGTTGGAATCGTAACCACTATAGCTGCCCTGGGACGCCGCAGCGGTAAAGGTTGCGGTGCCGCCCGTGGCCTTGGAGCTAAAGACGGTACTCACATGGTCACCGTAAGAGATATTGTCGATCGTGCCGTAGGCATTGTCCTCAGTCGTTTTGTTCTCGATGGAGGAGCCGTCGTCCTCGTACTGCGTGAAGCTGCCCTCACCCTCGGTGGCGAAGAACTCGACGATACGCTGGCTGCGGTCAGTGCCCTTGGTGTTGGTCTCGGTCACAGCCTCGGGGTTGTTGTTCTCGGCATACATCGGCACGATGGAATTGGCCTTTACAAAGAGCGGCAGCTTCCAGAGCGGAGCATCGTAGTTGTTGAGGACCTGGCCGCCGCGGTACTGCTTACCCGAGAAGTAGTCGATCCAGATGGTGGGATTATCATCGGTGCCGTAGTTGGGAAGGTAGATGCCGTTGCGAACGTCATTGCCCTTGTCATCTGCCTGGGTATCCTGATACACCGGCGCAACCAGGAAATTCTCACCGAACATATACTGGTACTGCGTCGAAGTGCTCGCGGCGTACTCGGAGTTGTCGGAGAGCAGCATGGCGCGGATCATGGGCAGGCCGGTATCGCCGTTACCCGTATCGATGTTGGCCGCCGAAGCCGCACTCGTGTAGATATAGGGCATGAGCTGCGCTTTGAGCTTGAGGTAGAAGCGCGAGATGCCCGTGTAGGGATCGCCGTGCGTCATGGGCGACTTGCGGTAGGTGCCCCAACCGTCCATGTCGAGCATAGAGGGCGTGAACGTCTTCCACTGGTAGTCGCGTGCCGAGATGATGGGGTCGCCGCCAAAGATGCCGTCCATGTCGGAGCCGATGTTGGGGTTGCCCGAAAGACTCTGACCGATATACGTGGGGATATGGAAGCGGATGTACTCCCAGTTGCCGCCGTACTGGTCGCCGGTCCAGATGCCGCCAAAGCGCTGCGTGCCGGCCCAACCATCGAGCGTAATGATGTTGGGGCGCTTGTTGGCGCCGGTCGTCACCGTGTCATAAGCCGTCTTGATGCCGTTAAGACCAAAAGAGTAGCCAGAGCCAACCCAGGCGACGTCGGTCTTGAGGGTAGTGATGCCTCCCGTCTTGACCTCGGCGTCGAAGTCGCGAAGCAGGTGCCACGGAGTCTCGGAGTTGCTATCGGGCTCAAGGTTGGACTGGGTCCACAGGCCCGTGCTCACGCCCTTGGAGTTAGCGTACTCGGTGAACTTCTTAAGGTTGTCGACGTTGGCGCGCACGGCGTTGAGGCGCTCGGCAGAACTCGTTCCGTCGGAGTTGACGCCGCCGGTCTTGTAGTAACCGTTCTGGCCATAGCCGGCACCGTAGCCGTCGTTCGGCAGGAACCAGCCGAGCGGCATGTCGTTGTCCTCGTAGTCATCGATAACCTGCCGGGCAGAGAACTGGCGGTCGAAATCGGTCGCCTTCATGTTCTCGGTATCGACCGTAGGACCTTCACCGTTGAGCGTCTCGGACGCAAGCGTGCCGTCGAGCTTGTAGCCCGTCGCCATGCCAGACTCGTACTTAACGTCGCCCTTCTCGCTCGAGGACTTGCTGCCCTTGGTCTCCCACTTCTTCTGACCCGAAGTCGTTGACCAGCCATCACGGTTATAGGCATTCAGATGACCCAGGTAGAAACCGTATTCGGGCAGCAGCACCGGATTACCGGTTACCTTGTAGTAGTCCTGCAGCATCTCGGTTGCCACGTTCGAGGCGCCATCGTTGGTCGCCACGAAGTAGTAGGCATCGAACTCATTCTCGCTGTGCGAAGTCGTGACCGTCGATGCATCCGTAGAACCGAAGTCGTAGGAACCTTCTGCGAACGTGTTTCGGAGCACGCCGTAGCCGTCACTCGTCCAATAGAACGGGTTGGGCGAAGCAACGCCGCCATCGGTCCAGTTGTTGGTGTTGGAGATGGCGATGGTCTGGTTGGTGTGCAGGAAGCGGCCGTTCTGAGTACCGCCGCCAAAGAAGTTCTCGGACTTCGCCTTGGCGAGCGTCTGGACGGTGCCCTTCTTATCAAGGTCGAGGGACGCGGACTCGGAGACCACGACACGGTCGCCCGACTTGATGCTCATCTTGCCAGTCGCCTTGTCCAGAATCACGGTCGCCTTTCCACCGGTGATCTCGATAGTGTCACCCTTGTCGACAACCGTCGCGCTCGGCTTGCTGTAGGTATCCGAGGTGTCGGGCTGGGCCTGAATCTTAGCCGTGTGGGACTTGCTACGCGGCGTGGCATACTCAGAGAACTCGCCTTTGGGGTCGACATTGTAACGGAAAATGCCGTCCTCTAGAAATGTGATACGGCCCTTGATGCCGTCGGCGAAATCGATGTCGACGACGTTCGAGGCGGACTGAGACACGGTCGCCGAGTCGACGCCCTTAAGCGGCGTGGCAATCGCCTGCTGGGGGCTAGCGAACACGAGAGTCGCCGCTGTTGCGACGAGGACCGCGCTTCCCTTCACCCACCGTTTCGTAAAAATGGAATTCCTACGCACCTGGACTCCTTCCCTCCGACATGCGGAAGTGTCGCGGACGCGCGCCCCGCTGCATGGGCGAACGCATCAAACGGGGGGGGTGTTCGGTACATTCCGTACAATTGGCCCACCCGTTACCAAGGGGTCAACTGGTAGTAACCAGATAGCCACCTATAAGGTTGAACCAGCATACGTGAGCAGTTGCGCAAATTAAGTTTGGAATTCTCCCAGCGGTATAAAAATGAACGTAGATGGCGAAGTGGGTCTAATCAACCATACCAATTGGTTCTCCAGCCAGATACCACTTAAGCATAGTTTTACTGTTTAACTGGTATTACATAACCAATACCTTTCCTCGGAAAACGGGCTTCGCGAATTATCCTGAGGGAAAGTCGTAGCCGCCACCCCGCGACCCACCGGGAATATCCATGACGCACGGTGGCTGATTTGATTTGAAATAGGAGGTTGTTGGAGGGTGGTGGACAGTTAGTTCAGATACGTATATTTTGGCGGTGCTAATTGGCGCTAACAAACTGGTTTTAAGTCGCTTTAGATCTAATAATAGGTCTTTCCCGCTATTGCCCGCGCGGCCTTGTCGGTCCAGACTATCAAAAATAGCTCAATTGTGCCCAAATTGGCCTCCACACGTCCTCTGAAAAATACGTATCTGAACTAACTGTCCAAGAGGAATGTCCACAGATAGAAAAAGGCTCTGGCGGACCTCCGAATCACCAGAGCCTTTCAAAACTCGCACACCTGAAGCACATCGCTGCATTCCTGTTTTCGCCCATGAAGTTAGAGAGCCTCTTCCGCCCACTTCTCGAAATCAATCGCACGCCTTTGGGCGGTTCGGTACGCTTCCATGTCTTCACGAGCGCCTACCACTACGATGGCCATTTTTCCTTTGATTTTAATGAGGCGGTACACAATCCGAATGCCACTTCCCCTGAGCTTGATTTTCATGAAGCCCGTCAAATCCGTGCCTGCCTTGTTTCCAAGAGGCTTGCCGAATCCGCCTTCGTTCTGCGGCAATGGGTTCGTTCTGATTCTTTCTATAGCCTTAAACACGTGTTTTCGCTGGGAACCATCGAGACGCTTGAGATCCTTGAGAGTATCCGGGTAGAAAGCGACTTCGTACCCGCTCATTCAAACTCGACCTCATCCATCTGATCGAGTTCGTCCTGGCCCACACCCAACTCTGCCATAACATCAGATAGGGAAACGAGTTCATCATCGCTTGTCGCAGCCGTCCTCTTAAGGGCCAACGTCAACAAGGCGAGGTCCTCCTCCGCCTGCTTAGCCTCTCGGTATTCATCGGGCGTCACGATAACGAACGCCGGCTTGTTGTGTTTCAAAACTACAACCGGGTTGTCGTTGCTCACTCTCGAAAACGCAGCGGGACCCTTACCGTGACTGAAATCGCTGATGGGAACAAGATTGTCGAGCATCTTTAAAGCAGGCATCGAGACCTCCAAATATAAAGTCTTTTATGCATTCATTTTAGCATGCAGAAAATACCAGCAATCACGGAATAGTGGCACGGACGAGGCATCGCTTTCCACCAACCGTTGATCATCGACCGAGCAAAATGTCCCGCCAAGAGATCGAGCGAGGATTCCGTCCCTCGAAGAGGGCCGTATTGGCCTCCTCGCGGGACGGAATCCTCGCTCGTTCGTTCCAGCCCGCGTCATCGCGTGCTAGACGGCCAGCTCGCCTGATTCACCCATAAGCCATCGTGCCAGGTCGACGACCTTGATGCCATCCCAATCAGTCGTTTCGTGCCCTGTTCGGGCGATGACGCACTTGGGATAGGCGTCTCGAATCCGTCGCAGCGGATCAAGCTCACGCTCAAGCGTCGCTTCTTGGGAAATGTCGTCACTCACCTGGATATAGACACGGCGGTCACGCCTGATGGCGACAAAGTCTACTTCCTTTTGGTAGAGAACGCCCACGTAGACTTCCCATCCGCGGCGCATAAGCTCGATTGCCACCATATTCTCGTAAACATGGCCAAAATCGAGCTTTTTCGTACCAAGCGCGGCGTAGCGAAACGAGTGGTCGGCCAGGTAGTATTTATCTCCCGTCGACAGGTATTTCTTTCCTGAGACGTCAAAGCGACGAAACCGGTAGAACGCAAACGCATCACACAGGTAGTCGATATACACAGCCAGCGTCTTGTCGCTTATCTTAAGGTTCGCTCGTGACAGCTCAGCCGCCATCCCCTTGAGAGAAGAGATGTTTCCGACGTTATCCATCAGGAACTCGCAGGAACGTTTAAGCTGCTCCGCATTACGTATACGATATTTTTGTCTGATGTCGCGCAGGATAAGAGTTTCAAGCACATCCGAGATGTATGAGAAACGCATCCTTTCGTCCTGGTAGATATAGGAACCCGGCATTCCTCCCTCGCGGACATAGCGAGCAAGGGCCTCGGCTGGAGAAGTGATCTCGTGATACGCCGAGAACTCCGCAAGTGAAAACGGAAAGACCTCGATCTCCACCGTTCTTCCCGTGAACAACGTCGAGAGGTCGCTTGAGAGAAGAAAGGCATTCGACCCCGTGATGTAAATGTCATATTTCTCTGACGCATGAAGACTGTTGATAGCCCGCTCGAACCCTTCACACATCTGGACCTCGTCGATCATGACGATATTCCGGCAACCCTCGATATAATGCTTTTCCACATATGTATGCAGCGCATGGTATTCCGCCAACGGCTCGAACTCAAGTAGATTGAAGTTGACGTGTATGACGTTGGCCGAGGGGTCGTTTGAACGAAGTTGGCTGGCAAACGCCTCAAGCAATTTCGATTTTCCGCATCGCCTGATTCCGGTAATCACCTTGATGTCTGGCGAACCCGCCACCTTGGAGAGCTTATCCATATAGAACGGTCGATTAATAAGTCTCATGGCAATCCACTTCGCAAAATTAAGATTAACTGAAAAACGCGAAGTACAATATATCATCTACTTCGCGTTTTTGAGAAATCCTAGATTTCGCGTAATTATATTCGCCAAGCTATCGCAAACCCGACACGGGTGAGATCTCCGCCTGATTGACCCTGCGCAGCAGTCCGAAGCGAAAGACGCGAGTCCTCAGACCGCTCCGGTAAAGTGAGGGCCGCGACGGTTACCGCGGCCCTCTTGGGAAACGTGTGCGATTGTCAATCGCTCGCGCTAGTCTTCCTTGCGGCGGAAACGAGCAAGGAAGACTCCGATTGCGGCGATCGCGGCACCCAGGCCGCCGATCGCGGCGACGGTCGCCACCGTTTGATCACCGGTGCTCGCAAGTGAGTTAGCGGACTTGCCACCCTGAGCCTTGTCACCAGCGGGCTTTCCCGCCTGGGCGCCATCGTTCGAACCGCCGGATGTCTGCCCACCGTTGCCGGAACCCTGATTGCCACCGGACGCACAAAGCCCCTTCTGCAGCACACGGCACAACCAAGTCACCGCAGGCCGGGGCGGGGGAGCCGAGTTTCCCACTGAGCGACTCTGCTTGCAGCCGGAGCGAAGGGGGAAACTCGGCCCCCGCCCCGGCCGGACAGGTCACCCTACACCGTGTGCTGCGGCAGGTCCTGCAGGGCGATAACGTCCATGCCCATGTCGTTGGCGCTGCCGTGACCCTGCTGGTCCTCACGCACGGCCTCGATAGCGCTCACGTACGTGTTGGCCGCGGACATCGCGGTCACGCAGGTCACGCCGCGACGCACTGCCTCGGTGCGCAGCAGATAACCGTCGCCACGCGAGCCCGGGCCGTATGGCGTATTGATGATTACCGCAATCTTGCCATCGGCGATGAGATCGCCGATATTGGGACGCTCGCCATCGTGCGGGCCGCTAATCTTTTCCACGACCTCGCACGTCACGTTGCCTCCACGCAGCACGCGCGCCGTGCCCTCGGTGGAGCAGATATCAAAGCCCAGGTAGCGCAGGATACGGGCGACCGAAAGGATATGACGCTTGTCGCGGTCGCACACGCTAATGAACACCTTACCGGCGCTCGGGTCGGGCAGCTTGTAGTCAATCGCCAGCTGCGTCTTGGCGTATGCCTCGGGATAGCTCTTAGCGATACCCATGACCTCGCCCGTCGACTTCATCTCGGGCCCCAGGATAACGTCAGCGCCCGGGAAACGACCCCAGGGCATAACGGCTTCCTTCATGCAGAACCAGTCCAGCTGGCGCTCGTCGCTCGGCAGGCCCAGGCTCGCGATGGAATCGCCTGCCATGATACGCGCCGCGCACTTGGCCAGCGGCACGCCGGTGGCCTTGGAGATAAACGGCACGGTACGGCTGGCACGCGGGTTGGCCTCGATCACGTAGACGGTCTCGCCCTTGATGGCGTACTGCACGTTGACCAGGCCGCGGACTCCCAGCGCTATCGCGATGCGGCGCGTGGTCTCGCGGAGCTTCGCCTGCAGGCTCTCGCTAAAGCTAAACGGCGGGATGCAGGTCGCGGAGTCGCCAGAGTGAATGCCGGCCTCCTCGATATGCTCCAGGATACCGCCGATGTAGACCTCCTCACCATCGCACAGGGCGTCGACGTCGGACTCGATCGCGCCCTCCAGGAAGCGGTCCAGGTACACCGGGTAGTCGGGGCTAATGCGCGCAGCCTCGGCCATGTAATCGCGCAGATGCTCGGCATCGTAGGCGATCATCATGCCGCGGCCGCCCAGCACGTAGCTCGGACGCACCAGCAGCGGGTAGCCGATGTGCGCGGCCACGGCCTCGGCCTCCTCAAACGAGGTGGCCTGGCCCGCCGGCGGGTACATGATGCCCAGCTTGTCGAGCAGAGCGGCGAAGCGCTCGCGGTCCTCGGCAAAGTCGATGGCATCGGGCTTGGTGCCCATAATGTTCACGCCGCTCTCCTCGAGCATGCGCGCCAGCTTAAGCGGGGTCTGGCCGCCGAGCGTCACCACGACGCCGTCGGGTCGCTCAACATCGATGACATCCATGACGTCCTCGTAGGTGAGCGGCTCAAAGTACAAGCGGTCCGAGGTGTCGTAGTCAGTCGAGACGGTCTCGGGGTTGCAGTTGACCATGATGGTCTCGAAGCCGCGGGCGGCCAGCGCGTAGCTCGCGTGCACGCAGCAGTAATCGAACTCGATACCCTGGCCAATACGGTTGGGGCCGGCGCCCAGGATCATCGCCTTGGGTTTGTCCGCCGGCGTGGTCTCGTCGGGAGCCACACACTTCTTGGCATCCGGGCTCGTGCGGTAGATGTTCTCGTACGTCTTGTAGTGGTACTCCGTGGCACTCGAGAACTCCGCAGCGCAGGTATCGACCGTCTTCATGCTGGGAACCACGCCCAGACCCTTGCGATAGGCACGCACAAAGCGCTCATCGGAGCCGGTCAGCGCGGCAATCTCGGCGTCGCTCGTGCCGTACTGCTTGAGTAGGCGCATCGCGTCGGCGTCAATGTCCTCCACGCGCAGGCCGCGGATGCTCTCCTGGACCTGCACCATATCGTTGATACGGTTGAGATACCACGGATCGATACCGCAGATGGCATGGATACGCGCGACATCCCAGCCACGGCGCAGGGCTTCGACCACAAAGAAGATGCGGTGCTCGGTCGGGGTTGCCACGGTCTGAGCGAGCTCGTCGTCGCTCAGCTTGTCGGCACCCTCCTTGCCACCGGCGCAGATACCCTGGTGACCGTCCTCCAGTGAGCGCATGGCCTTGCCGAAAGCCTCCTCAAAGGTGCGGCCAATCGCCATGATCTCGCCCACGGCCTTCATGCGCGTGGTGAGCGTGGGGTCGGTACCCTTGAACTTCTCGAAGGCAAAGCGCGGCACCTTGACCACGCAGTAGTCGATCGTGGGCTCAAAGCAGGCGGGCGTTGCCTTGGTGATGTCGTTGACGATCTCGTCGAGCGTATAGCCCACAGCCAGGCGCGCGGCGGCCTTGGCGATGGGGAAACCCGTGGCCTTGGAGGCCAGCGCGGACGAACGGCTCACGCGCGGGTTCATCTCGATGACGATCAAGCGACCGGTGTTGGGGTTCACGGCAAACTGCACGTTGGAGCCACCGGTCTCGACGCCGATCTTCTCCAGAATGGCGAGCGAGGCCACGCGCATGCGCTGATACTCAAGGTCGGAGAGCGTCTGCGCCGGCGCCACGGTGATGGAGTCGCCGGTGTGCACGCCCATGGGGTCGAGATTCTCGATGGAGCACACGATGATGCCGTTGCCGGCGTGGTCACGCATGACCTCCATCTCATACTCTTTCCAGCCCTCGATGGACTCCTCGACCAGCACCTCATGGGCGGGCGAGAGCTCCAGGCCCTGGCTCACGATGGAGACGAGCTCCTCGTGGGTGTGAGCGATGCCGCCGCCGGCGCCGCCGAGGGTAAAGCTCGGGCGCAGTACGCAGGGATAGCCCACGCGCTCGGCAATAGCCTCGGCGTCGGCCACGCTGTAGGCATAGCCCGAGCGCGCGACCTCCAGGCCAATCTCGGCCATGGCCTCGTTAAAGAGCTTGCGGTCCTCGCCGCGCTCGATAGCGGCCAGGTCGCAGCCGATCATCTCGACACCGTACTTGTCGAGCGTGCCGTCTTTCGCCAGCTCGACGGCGGCGTTCAGACCGGTCTGGCCGCCCAGCGTGGGCAGCAGCGCGTCCGGGCGCTCTTTCTTGATTACGCGCTCGATAAACTCGGCGGTAATGGGCTCGACATAGGTGCGGTCGGCAAGACCCGGGTCGGTCATGATGGTCGCCGGGTTGGAGTTGACCAGGATGACCTCAAAGCCATCCTCCTTGAGCACCTTGCAGGCCTGGGCGCCGGAGTAGTCGAACTCACAGGCCTGGCCAATAACAATGGGGCCCGAACCAATGACGAGGATGCGCTTGATGTCAGTACGTTTCGGCATGTTTAAAACCTCCTAGAGAGGCTGACTCAATGTTTTGGAAAAGTCAGCGAGGGTGCAACTGGTGCATCAGGTTGCCGTGATGCGAGGGCGCGCTGGGCTTATGCCCGCGCGTCCGAAGCAGAACGGCAAGATGATGTGCCAGATGCAGCCGCAGCGTCGACCGGTCCGCCGTTCGGTAGAACGGCGGAACCATCGTCGGCGAAATTCCAGCCGGCAAGGCGGTCCTTCGCGGTGTCGATGTCCAGGTAGTTCTCCTCGCCGTCCATGAGTCGCGTAAAGGCGGTAAAGAGATAGTGGGCATCGGTGGGGCCAGGCGAGGCCTCGGGGTGGTACTGGACCGAGAAGCACGGTGCGTCGAGCAGCTGGATGCCCTCGGCGGTGCCGTCGTTGAGGTTCACGTGCGTCAGGCGAATGCGGCCGAAGCGCTCGTTCATCACGACCGGCGCGATTCCGCGGCGCACCCAGACGCGCAGATCTCCATCGGCCGCATGCTCGGTCTCGCCGCCGGAAAGCTCGGGGACAAGCTTGCCCAAGCTGGGGAACAGCAGGCCAAAGCCATGGTTTTGCGCGGTGATCTCCACACGGCGGCTTACCAGGTTCATAACCGGCTGGTTGCCACCGCGGTGACCGAACTTAAGCTTTTCCATCTGGGCGCCGCAGGCCAGGCTGATCATCTGGTGACCAAGACAAATACCAAAGACCGGCACCTTGCCGATCAGCTGCTGCACCTGCTCGTAGGTCTCCACCACGGCGTCGGGGTCGCCGGGGCCATTGGACAAAAAGACGCCGTCGGGATTCATGTCGAGCACCTCACTCGCGGGCGTATCCCACGGCACGACGGTAAGGTCGCAGCCGGCGCGGACCAGACCCTCCAGAATGCCGCGCTTCACACCGCAGTCGTAGGCGACCACTTTGTGACGGGCAGGAGCGGCAGCCGTAAGCGCAAAGTCATGCGTGGCAGGCAGGTCGGCGGCCACAAACTCGTGAGGTACGGGGCAACTTACGGTCTTGACCAGGTTCTCGCCTACCAGCGTGGGCGCTGCGGCCAGACGCTCGGCAAGCTCGTCGACGTCGAAGATCTCGGTCGAAATAATGCCCATCTTGGAACCATTGTCGCGCAGGTGGCGCACCAGGGCGCGAGTGTCGACACCCTCGATAGCGACGATGCCGTGAGCGCGCAGGTACTCCGGCACGCTCACGGCCGAGCGCCAGTTAGAAGGCGTGGCGCACATGTCGCGAACGATCATGCCGCGCATGGCCGGAGCGCTCGCAGGGCACACGGCGTCGCCGGGGAAGGCCGACTGGACGTCGGTCTCGTCGATACCGTAGTTGCCGATCTGCGGATAGGTCATGGTTACGATTTGGCCGGCATAACTCGGGTCGGTCATGACCTCAAAGTAGCCCTCGAGCGAGGTGTTGAAGCAAACTTCGCCGGTCGCGGTGCCCTCGGCGCCGCATGCACGTCCATAAAAAATGGTCCCATCCTCAAGATACAGGATGCAGGGACCGCAGGTGCCCTTGCTGGTTTTGGCCAGCATACGCTGGCAAAGCTCGCTGGGCGCGAAGGTGCGGGCGGCAGCGCCCGCGGTATGGTTGTTCGCCATAATTCTCCTTCCCGGTCTCACAGGACCGGCTTAAAGGTGTGTAGTTAGGCCTCGCGGTATTGTAACCGCAAGCATGCCTCATGGCGTTAATTTCATCGAAATGTTTACGAAATGATAATTATGACTTTCTATGCATAATGTTTTTTAATCCCCGTCCCAGAAAAATCATCCCGCGGGGCTTGTGGCTCACGCGGGATGATGGCGTCTTATTTTTTCTTGTCCTGCTCCAGCAGTTCGGACGGTGTGCGATCGGGCTTGCCGCCGCGGAAAATCTCGCGGCCATGCAGACGATGCTCCAGATCGCGCTCGGCCTTTTCCTCGTCAATCTTGGTCTGGCTCACCACCGGGTCCTCAATCAACGACGACACCGAGTTCACCTGCTTCTGAATGCGCTCGGCGATGGTGTCATCCATACTCACGATGCGCATCTTCCAGTCGATACTCGTGGCGTTGGATGAGCTCTTGGTCCACACGAACGTCAAAATGGCGCTCTGGTGGCCGCGCGCGGGGAACATGCCAAAGAAGGAATCGTGCTGAATGTTGCTATCCTCGTCGATATAGGCGTGAACGTTATACACCACGCGGTCGATCTTATCGTTGAGCAACGCGTTGGTCGCAAGCGCCGCGGCCTGAATCTGCCCGTTGGACAGCAGCTCGAGCTCGTTGGCAGACGATGTGTCCAACACCGTCACCTCGACCGTGCCCGTACGCTCATCGGCTTCATCGACGGTAAAGTCGAGTGGGAACTGCGTAAAGCCGTTGCCCCACTCAAGGCCGCCCTTCAGCGCCGTCGAAACGGTATCGACCGAAACGCTCTCGGAGAGGTTCGCGGTGTTCAGACGACGCATCACGCCGTAGCCGATCTGCATGCCCACGATCAGCACCAAAATACCGATGACCACGGCCATCGCGGTCTTTGTAATGGTATGGCTCACCTGCGAGCCCGAAGGATCGTCCTCGGACAGCGGGTCGATATGTTTTGCCTGGCTCGCGCGGTCCTCGCTGCGCAGCTGCGCTAGCGCAGCTTTGTCACCGCGCTTGGCCGCAGCCTCCTTCTCACGCATGCGCTCGGTTCGCTTTTTGGCAAGCGTGGGATCCAAGACACCGGATGCATCGATTTCGGAGAATAACTCCGTCACTTCTTCCGGAGTCAAAGGGTTCTTGTCAGCCATAAACTTCCTGTCATATCAATCAGTCGAGCTCGTGCGCACGCGCACCTTCGAACTGCATTCGATAGTAACGGGCATAGGTGCCGCCACGGGCGAGAAGCTCCTCGTGCGTGCCACGCTCCACAACGCGACCATGCTCAACGGTCGCAATCTCATCGGCATGCTTAATGGTCGAAAGACGGTGGGCGATGATAATCGTGGTGCGGCCGCGTGCCAGCTCTTCGAGTGACTCCTGCACCGCCTCCTCGCTCTCGTTATCCAAAGCACTCGTCGCCTCGTCCAAAATCAGGATCTTGGGGTTCTTGAGAAACACGCGCGCGATGGCAACGCGCTGCTTCTGTCCGCCCGAAAGACGGCTGCCGCGCTCGCCCACCACGGTGTCGTAGCCCTGCGGAAGCGACTCGATAAAGGCATCGATGTTGGCGCGACGGGCGGCCTCGGCGATCTCTTCTGCCGTAGCGCCCGGCTTGCCGTAGGCGATGTTCTCGCCAATCGTGCCGTCAAACAGATAGACATCCTGCTGCACCAGGCCGATGGCGCGGCGCAGGCTCTGCTGCGTCACATCGCGCACGTCCTGACCGTCGATGCTAATGGATCCGGTAGCCACGTCATAAAAGCGCGGCAGCAGCGAACAGGTCGTGGACTTGCCGCCGCCCGAAGGGCCAACCAAAGCGATGGTCTGCCCGGGCTTGATGGACAGGTCCATATGGTCGATAACGGGACGCTCGTCGGCATAGCCCTCGCCCAGCTCAACATCCTCGTAGTTAAAGCACACGTCGTGATACTCCACGGCGCCGGCAGTCACCTGCAGATCCGTAGCGCCCGGCTTGTCCTGGATATCCGGCGCCGTCGAGAGCACCTCGTCCATACGTTTAAAGCCGGCGATAGCCTTCTGATACGTTTCGGCCGAATTGACGAGTGTCTCGAGCGGCGTGCAGAACAGCGAAATATAGAGTGCAAAGGTCGCCATATCGACCGCCTGCAGCTGTCCCTGGGCGACCAGCCAGCCGCCCAGCAGCACCACGATCACATAGAGCACACCAGAGAGCAGGCCATACGTCGCGGTATAGACGCCCATGGCGTGATACATGTTCTCCTTGGACAAAAGGTAGCGATTGTTGGAGGCGCGGAACTTGGCACGCTCGGTCTCCTCGTTGGCAAAGCTCTTGACCACGCGCATGCCCGCCAGAGAATCCTGCAGCTGCGCATTGATGCCGCTGATCTTTTTGCGGTTGTCGCTAAAGACCTCGCGCATACGCATGTTTTGCCAAAACATGATGACCGCAAACGCCGCCGTCACCACGGCCATGGCAAGCGCCAGCACCGGGGCGATGGTAAAGAGGATCACAAACGAGCCGATAATCTCGATGCCGCAGATGATGATCCACTCGGGTACGTGATGCGCCGCCTCGCAGATATCGAACAGGTCGTTGACCACGCGGCTCATCATGTCGCCCGAACTGTTGCGGTCGAAGTACGCAAAGCTAAAGCGCTCATACTGGTCGAACAGGTCCTCGCGCATTTTGGACTCCATACGCGCGCCCATCACGTGACCCCAATAGCTCACAAAATAGCGGCAGGCGCAGCGGACGGCATACATCAGCACCAAGCCCACCGCGATCATGCCGAGCGCCTGCATAATGGCAGCCTGACCCTGAGTAAATAGCCCACCGGTCAAATTGCGCAGAATAATAGGAAAAGCAAGGTCAATGGCGGCAAGCACCAGAGCACAAACAGTATCAGCAACAAAAAGCCCCATCTGGGGCTTGTAATACGAAAGAAACCTCTTCAGCATGTGATCCTCAAAGAAATATCAGCAACGTAAGGCCCTGGGACAAAGCAATCAGTAGTACTTGTCCCAGGGCTATCCCCACTCGTTAAAGCTCCGTGCCCCCAAGGCGGTGCGCGATGCTATCGCAGGCCAAGGCGCCCACGACGGTCTTGGCGTCTTCGATCTTGCCGTCGAGCACGGCGTCGATCAGCTCGTGCAGCGGCACCAGGTCCACGTTGACAAACTCGTCATCATCGGGGTTGGGCGCATCAAACTCGAGCTTGGTGGCCAAGTAGATGTGGATGATCTCATCGCAAAAACCGCAGGACGTGACAATCGACGTCAAAAAGCGAATACGACCAGCCCTAAAGCCCGTCTCCTCGTGCAGTTCGCGCTTGGCGCAATCGAGCGGGTCCTCGCCTGGATCGAGCTTGCCGGCGGGAATCTCGACCGTCACGCGGTCGATGGCGGTGCGGTACTGACGCACCAGTACGATCTTGCCGCTCTCGGTCAGTGCCACAACGGCCGCCGCACCCGGATGGCGAACGATATCGCGGGCGCTGCGGTGACCGTTGGGCAGCTCAACCTCAAGACGGTGGACGTCGAGGATCTTGCCCTTCCAGGCGCACTCCTCCGAAAGAATCTTCTCGTGCAGCTCGGCATCGTGCGGGTCGTCGTCGCCCAGCACCAGCGCCGGCTCGTCAGCGACCTCGCCACCAGGCTCGCCCTCGGCGTGCCCATACATGCGGCTGTCCTCTTCGACGATCTGCGCGTCCACGAGCTCTTCGTTCTTCTCGTCCATCCGTCTCATTCCTCTCGGATTTTAGGCATCCCAGGCGTCGCGGCCGCGCAGCGCGCGCAGGCCGATATCGTGACGCAGGGTCTTGCCCTCAAAATCAATCTTCTCGCAGGCCTCGTAGGCAAGGTTGCGAGCGTTCTCGAACGTGTCGCCCAGAGCGGTCACGGCAAGCACGCGGCCACCATTGGTCACGAGCTGGCCGTCCACCACGGCAGTGCCCGCGTGGTACACGGTCACGTTCTCCATGGCCTCGGCATCGGCGATACCGGTAATGACCTTGCCTTTCTCGTAGCTGCCGGGATAACCCGCACTCGTCAGGACAACGGCCACGGCCCACTCGTCACGCCAGTCGAGTTCAATCTGGTCGAGCTCGCAGTTGGCACAAGCCAACATGACCTCGACCAGGTCGTTCTTAAGGCGCGGCAGAACGACCTGCGTCTCGGGGTCGCCAAAGCGGGCATTGAACTCCAGCACCTTGGGGCCGGCAGGCGTGAGCATAAAGCCGCCGTACAGGCAGCCGCGGTAGTCGATACCCTCGGCAGCGAGCTCGGCCACGGTCTGCTCCATGACCTTCACCATGGTGGCGTGCTCCTCATCGGTCACGATGGGCACCGGGCTGTAGACGCCCATGCCACCGGTGTTGGGGCCCTTGTCGCCCTCGAGCGCACGCTTGTGGTCCTGCGAGGTGGCCATGGGGCGCACGGTCTTGCCGTCGGTAAAGGCCAGCAGCGAGCACTCGGGACCAACGAGCATCTCCTCGATAACCACGGTGTTGCCGGCATCGCCAAAGGTGCCGCCAAAGCACTCGCGCACGGCCTCCTCGGCCTGCTCAAGTTCGGTCGCCACGATAACGCCCTTGCCCGCGGCAAGGCCGTCGGCCTTCACGACCAGCGGGGCGCCCTGCTCGCGCACGTAGGCGAGAGCCGAAGCCTCGTCGGTAAACGAACCATAGGCTGCCGTCGGAATGCCCGCACGCTCCATGAGCTGCTTGGAGAACAGCTTGGAGCCCTCCATCTGGGCGCCCTCGGCACCCGGGCCAAAGCAGGGAATACCCGCCGCGCGCACGGCGTCGGCCACGCCCGCCACGAGCGGAGCCTCGGGGCCAATTACCACGAGTCCGCATCCGTGGCTCTGCGCAAACGCCGCCACGGCCGCAGGATCGCAGTCGTCGAGAACAACGTTCTCGCCGCAGCTCGCGGTGCCGCCGTTACCCGGCGCGATGTAGAGCTTGCCGGCGCGCGGTGATGCTGCGAGCTTTGCTGCCAGAGCATGCTCGCGGCCGCCGCTGCCCAACAACAGGATGTCGATGGTTTGAGTGTCCGCCTTCAAGGGTGCCTCCTCTATGGATGAACGGCCCGCTCCGCGCGAGCCCTTTGCAAGCAAATATACCCCTCGGCCGCCCGCCTGGGCTGCAAAGGGGTATATCGCAATAACCGAATAGTGCCGATTACTTCCAGAATCGGTTGATGATCTGCTCGCGACCAGCGCCGACGCCAATGAACGTCACGCGGGTGTGTGCCAGATCCTCGATAAACGCCACGTAGTCCTGAGCCTCCTGCGGCAGCTCGTCAAAGCTGCGGCAACCGGTGATATCGCACTTCCAGCCCGGGAGCTCCTCGTAGATGGGCTTGGCATGCTCAAAGCGCACCTGATGCTCGGGCACACTCGTGTAACGCTCGCCGTCGACGTCGTAGGCAACGCACACCTTGATGGTATCGAAGGCCGAAAGCACGTCGAGCTTGGTCATGGCGATATCGGTGAGGCCGTTGACACGCGAGGCGTAGTTGGCGATGGGGCCATCGAACCAACCGCAGCGACGGCGACGGCCGGTGGTCACGCCGTACTCATAGCCCTCCTCGGTCAGCGTATGGCCGGCCTCGGACTCATAGGAAAGCTCGGTGGGCATGGGGCCCGAACCGACGCGGGTGATATAGGCCTTCATGACGCCCAGCACGCGGTCGACATTCTTCATGCCCACGCCGGAGCCGGTGATGGCACCGCCGGCGGTGCAGTTGGAAGACGTCACGTACGGATAGGTGCCGTGGTCAATGTCGAGCAGCGTTGCCTGGGCGCCCTCGAACAGCAGGTCCTTGCCCTCGTCGATCATGTTGTTGAGCAGCAGGCTCGTCTCGGTGATGTAGGGGCGCAGGCGCTCGGCCATGGGCAGGTACTCGTCGCAGATCTGGTCCACGGTGTAGGTGGGCAGGTGGTAGATGAGCTCCAGCTCGGGATTCACGCGGGCGAGAGCGGTCTCCAGCTTGTCGCGGAACAGCGCCTCGTCCAGCATGTCCTGCATGCGCAGGCCGATGCGGGCCATCTTGTCCTGGTAGCACGGACCGATGCCGCGCTTGGTGGTACCAATGTTCTTCTTGCCGAGCTTCTGCTCAAAAGCACCATCCAGATCGATGTGGTACGGCATGATGATGTGCGCGTTGCCACTGATCTTGAGGTTCTTGGTGGTGATGCCGTCGGCCTCGAACATGTCAATCTCCTCAAGGACAACCTTGGGGTTGACGACGCAGCCGTTACCGATCACCGACACGTGGTCGAAATACATGATGCCGGAAGGCACCTGGTGCAGGCCGTACTTCTTGCCGTTGACGACGATGGTGTGGCCGGCGTTATTACCGCCCGAATAGCGCACGACGGCATCGAAGTCGCCGGCGACCAGGTCACAGATCTTACCCTTGCCCTCATCGCCCCACTGGGCACCGACCAAAACGGTTGACGGCATGTTTACTCCTTACATTCATGGACTGTCTACGCGCCACGCCGGCACGCAGAAGCACAAAACATTCCCAGTATACCCGTGCAACGGGCGCCTGTCCTACTCCTCGGTATGCGCCCCATCAAGCTCATAGAACTTGGTGGATGCCGGCAGGAACATCAGGTCGACGTCACCGATCGGGCCCGAACGGTTCTTGGCCACGACGATACGCGTAACGCCCTCGTCGGGTCGATCGTCACGCGAGGCCTCGGCCTCATCGGCGGAGCGGTCCAAGAACATAACGATGTCGGCGTCCTGCTCGATGGAGCCCGATTCACGCAGGTCGGACAGCTGCGGGCGCTTGCCGGTACGGGACTCGACCTGACGCGACAGCTGCGACAGCGCAATGAGCGGGATCTTAAGCTCCTTGGCCATGATCTTTAAACCACGCGACATCTCGGAGACCTCGACGGTACGGCTCTCGGAGCGACGTCCCGGCGGAGGACTCACCAGCTGCAGGTAGTCCAGGATAATGATGGCCTTCTCCTTGTTGTGGAGCATGCGGCGGCTCTTGGCGCGGATCTCGGTCACCGTGGTGCCGGGCGTATCGTCAATCAGAATATCGAGCTTGGACAAGGTCTGCGTGGCCTCGTTGATATTGGCCCACTGCTCGGGGCTAATGCGGCCCATGCGGAAGTCACTGATCGAAATCATGGCGTAGGCGCAAATCAGACGCTGGGCAATTTCCTTGCCCGACATCTCCAGCGAGAAGAAGCCGACGGTATAGCCAGCAGCAGCGGCGTTGAGCGCCAGGTTCAGAGCGAACGACGTCTTACCTACAGCAGGACGGGCGCCGATAATGATGAGCTGGCCCTCGCGGAAGCCCATGAGCATACGGTCGAGTGACGGAAAGCCCGTGGGCACGCCCGCCGCCTGACCACCGGCCTGGCACACTTCCTCGGCCTCGTTATAGGCCTCGACCATAAACTCGGTCAGCGTCTTGTAGCTCGACTTGACCTCGCGCGCCGTAACCTTGAGCAGCTTGCTCTCGGCCAGCTCGACAACCTCTTTGGTGTCGGTGGGGGCGTTATATGCCAGCGCGTTGATCTCGTTGGTGGCGCCGATCAGCTCACGCAGCATCGAATCGCGGCGAACGATGGCGGCATGGTGCTGCCAGTTGACGAGCGACAGGGTCTGACCCATCAACTCCAAAATGTACGCTTCGCCGCCCACGGCATCGAGCTTGTTGATGCTTCGTAGGTAATCGATCAGCGAGATGGAGTCGATGGGAATGCGGCTGTTGTACATATCGACCATCGCGGTATAGATGGTCTTATGAATGGGCCGGTAGAAGTCATCGGGCTGCAGCTCGACCTGGGCTTCTTCGACCACCTCGGGCGATAGCAGCATAGCGGCCAGTACATTGGCCTCTGCATCTTGGTTTTGGGGAAGACCCAACTTTGAGCCGCGGTCCTCAACCGTCAGCCCGGTCTCCCTATCGTCATATGCCATGAGCATCCTCATTCATATCGCTTGCGAGCATCCATAGTATCAGCCACGGTCCCAAAACGCGCCGCGCGCCGCCAATCATCACCGAACCAAACGGATGAACGGTCCTGTATATAAGACTTCGACACAACGTTCACCATGACACTCACTCAGCGCAAAAAAACAAAAGGGCGCCCTGGTTTCCCAGAGCGCCCTTCTTAGAACAAGATTGTTGCGTTGCAGCAAATGCTACTCGGCAGCAGCCTCAGTCTCGACCTCGGCGGTCTCGGCCTCGGCGACCTCAGCGGCCTCCTCGACCTCAGCCTCGGCAGCGAGCTCCTCGGCAGTAACGCCGACGAGAACGACAACCTCGGCCTTGATCTCGCGGTACAGCGAGATGGCAACGGTGTGGGCACCGGCAACCTTGATGGGCTTACCGAGCTCGACGCGCTTGCGGTCGATGTCCATACCGAGCTGAGCCTTGATGGCGTCAGCGATCATAGCGGCGGTAACGGAGCCAAAGAGGATGCCCTCGTCGCCGACCTTGACGTCAACGGTGACCGTCTTGCCCTCGAAGGCAGCCTTGGTCTCGTTGGCGGTAGCCAGACGGACGGCCTCGCGCTTGGCGATGTTGTTGCGACGCTCGTCAAGCTGCTTGAGGTTGCCCTTGGTGGCGGCAACAGCGAGCTTCTTGGGGAACAGGAAGTTCTCAGCGTAACCCTGAGCGACCTCTACGACGTCACCCTCGCCGCCCTTGCCCTTGATCTCATCGAGAAGAATAACCTTCATGATGCGTCTCCCTTCTTAGCCGCGGTCGCGGTTGCCACGAGAGGAAACCACGGGGACGGTGTACGGCAGGAGAGCCATCTCGCGGGCGCGCTTGATGGCGTTGGCGATGTCATGCTGATGCTGCGTGCAAGCGCCAGTGACGCGACGGGGCTTGATCTTGCCACGGTCGGTCATGTACTTACGGAGAAGCTGAGTGTCCTTATAGTCGATGAACTCAGTGTTCTCCTTGCAGAACTGGCAGTACTTACGACGCGGCTGACGTGCAGAAAAATCATTAGCCATGTCAAAATACCTTTCATTTGGCAACTTCGGCGAACCGAAGCCGCCTCTCACTCAAAAATAGGTGAACAACCCTTAGAACGGGATGTCCTCATCGTAGACGTCGACCGCGGGCGGCGTAGCCACCGGCGCGGCAGGACGTGCTGCGGGCGCGGAAGCTGCGGGGGCGTAACCGCCCTGGTCGTAGCCACCCTGGCCACCACGGGAGCTCATAAACTCGATCTCATCGACGATGACCTCAAGCTTGCTCCGGCGCTGGCCGTCGCGCTCCCAAGAGCTGTAGCGCAGCTTGCCCTCGATCGCGACCTTGTTTCCCTTTGCCAGGAAACGGCTCACGGCCTCGGCGCGGGTGCCGAACATGGTGCAGTCGACAAAGTTGGGATAGTCCTCCCACTCGCCAGTCTGCGCGTTGCGGCGACGATCGTTCACGGCGACGCCAAAGGACAGAACCTGGGTTCCGCCGGCGGTGGCGCGCAGCTCGGGATCGCGGGTGAGGTTACCGGTGATGTTCACTCGATTGATGCTCATAACTCACTACTTCCTCTTGGGGCACAAGCCCAGTCCAAAACGACAGTCTTACTCCTGGTCGTCGCGACGGACGATCATGTGGCGGACCACAGCGTCGGTGATGCGCAGGACGCGATCAAGCTCGGCGATCTGGGTAGGATCTGCGTGGAAGTTGATGAGGGTGTAGTCACCATCGGTGAGGTCGTTGATCTCGTAGGCGAGCTTGCGCTTGCCCCACTCGTCAACGGAGTCGACCTTGCCAGCGCCCTCAGCGATCGTGGTATCGATACGCTTCATAACAGCGAGACGAGTCTCGGGGTCGAGCGACGGGTCAACAAAGAACAGCAGTTCATAAGCCTTCATATTGTCACCTCCTCTGGGCAAATGTGGCTTCAGGTCGTGAAGGTGCGCCTGAAGCAGGAAAAGACTTGGTAATAATATCTTTCAACCTCCTAGGCTGCAAGAATATGCAGCTACAACCTCATGACCTCCACATATGCCCATACTCGCACGGTGTTTCATGCGCATTCCAACCAAATGCCGACCAAATGCTTGACGGATTTGTGGACAAGATACGGTGCCGCGGGGACAAGCTGAGCCAAGCCGCAGGTCAACGGGCACAAGGCTGTGGTCGCAAAATGCATACCAGTGGCCCACAGCACCAATCAAAGATTTTTAAATTCATTGCCAAGTCGCTTATGAATACCCTTTTTGAACAATTGAGTTGATCAACCACGCTGGTCGGAAGCCGTTTTTTGGCACCTCAAACCCCACTGCAACGCCAAGTGCGGCCAAGCGTTTTAAAAAATGCTAAGTTTTCGGCTTGCACCTTGCGATTCCTCGTGTATAC
>JAXJPE010000012.1:0-4721 GCA_036426035.1 Collinsella sp. | reverse complement strand
TGACCGACCTGCTCCGTCCAGCGGGTAAGGGTGCCGGTCTGGCCGACGATAAAGGTGGGCATGGGGCAGCCGCGCTTCTCGAGCTCGGGCTGCAGCTGAGAAATGAACTCCTCGTACTTGTCGGTGGAGGTCAGGCCGCCATTGGTCTCCTCGGTACCGACCTCATAGGCAACCTCGGGCAGGTTATGCTCGCGACGGTACTGCTCAAGATAGTCGATAAGATCGATCGTGCGGCGAAGCACCACGTCGAGCGGAATAACCTTGCCGATCTGATAGGGGTCCTTGGTGGGGTCGACCATCAGCAGGTCAAAGCCTGCCTCCATATCGGCGACGAAGGACTTGCGGGCGAGCTCCATGGCCTCGTCCTCGGGCAGGTGGGCGTTACGCTCCTCGTCGCGCTGCCACGGACCGCCGTGATCGCGGCACAGGTAGTACGGACCGGTGTAACCCACCTCGTCGGCAACCTTCTTGATGTCGGCGGCAAAGCGCGTCTGGTCCCAACCGTTGACGTAGCCGGCGCCCATCTCGTCCATATCGACCTGGTTGCGGCTAGCGATAAACATGGGCGGGAAATCCTCGTCCTTGGCAAGCTCGAACACGGCCTGAATCAGGTTGGGGCTCATGGGGCCAATGCCGACCATGGTTGCGTGATCGCCGCTGTCCTGCAGCTTGAGCATACCCTGAACGGCCTGGCGGATGGTGAGGTTGGACATTTTGTTCTCCTTCTCCAGAGGATTTTTGACAAAAGTTCCCTGGGACCCAGATGCGGGCCCTATCAGTACGGATGGATTTTGTTGTGTAGGGGCGGTTGTGCGGAGTCAAATCCATCCCTCCGCACAACCGGAGTCCTTAAAGGTTTACTTGGCCTGCTTATCGAGCGTGGGCTTCATGGCAATCAGGATTGCAGCGGCGACCACGGAGCCGATCACGATGTCCAGGCAGAACAGCGCGACGTTGTTGGTGGCCAGGGCGACGATAAAGCCACCGTGCGGGACGTAGCAGTCGATGCCCTGGAAGGCGGCGAGGGCAGCACCCACGGCAGAGCCGATGCAGATGCCGGGCAGGGTGTGGCCAAGGTCCTTGACCGCGAAGGGGATAGCGCCCTCGGTAATGCCGATGCAGCCCATGAACAGTGCGGAGATACCCATCTGGCGATCGGCGTCATCGAACTTGTTCTTGGCGATGAGCGCAGCGAGGCCACAGGCGATCGGGGGAATGGCGACGGCGACGCGGAACATGCCGTTGGGGCCATAGATGCCGGAGGCCATGATGGCCATGGTAAAGGTCGAAGCGGTCTTGTTGATGGGGCCACCCATATCGAAGGCGGTCATAACACCAATAACCAGACCCAGGACAACCGCGGAGCCGCCCTGCAGGCTACCGAGCACGCTGGTGAGCCAATCCATCACGAAGCCAAGCGGCGTGGCCAGAATGTAGATGTAGGCCATGCCCAGGACGAGCGAGGTCAGAATCGGGATGATCAGGATCGGCATGATGGTCTGGATGGTGTTGTTGACCTTCCAGGTCTTCATCCAGCGGACAAAGTAACCGCAGATGACAGCCATGATCATGGCACCCAAGAAGCCGGTCGAAACGCTGTTGCCACTCGGGGTGACGACGGCGTTGTTAACCAAGTAGCCCAGGACGAAGCCAGGGGCAAGTGCGGGCTTGCCGGCCATCGAGTAGGCGATGTATGCCGCAAGCACCGGAATCATCATAGAGATGCCGGCCATGCCGATGGTGTTAAGGCTCACCATCAACGGGTTGGTGACCTCCATACCACTAGCACCGGCAGTACCGGATGCCAACGAGAAGGCGAGGAACACGCCACCGATGACGACAATGGGGATAAAATAGGAAACGCCGGTATTGAATGCATTGAGCAGCGTCTTACCCGGATCGGCAAAGATAGACTGCTTGGACGCCGGTGTCGGGGCCTGCGGGGCAGCGGAGACGGCCTTCTTCTCTGCCTTGGCCTCGGCCTTGGGCGCGTCAACGGCGCCACCCGTCGCCTTGATGATCTCAACGGCCTGGTCGATGATCTTTACCGGATCGGCGATTACATCGGAAGTACCGACCTTGAGGAACTTGCCCTCGGCCATCTTCTGCTCAAAACGATCCTCGTTCTCAACACCCACGTCGACGGACTCCAGGACCAGGTCGGCGGAGTCCACGTCTTCCTGCGTGAGCTCATTCTCGATACCCAGGCCACCCTGAGCCTCGACCTTGCACTCGATGCCACGGGCGGCGCATTCATCCTGAATCGCCTTCTGGGCCATATACGTGTGGGCGATACCCACGGTACAGGCGGCAACGCCTACGATCTTCATTGCTTCCCTCTTTTCATAGAGTTGCGTGCGCAAGACACCGTTTGCGGAGGCCTCCGGAGCATCCCCTGCCGTTTGGACTTGCTGTCTTTTCGACAAGACCAATATAGGTGCTCGTTTTTCTTAATGCCAGCTTATTTCGGTAAACGCGCAGGTCAGAGCGTTGGTTATGCGATTTAGTTATGCGTTTAACCAAAAATGAATCCTGCGATTTTACCCTCGATTTCAAAAGTCAAGAAGTATTTGATTTTCTCGGTAGACGGCAGATGCGCATGCCGGTCACAAATTTCGACCCCACCCGTATGCCGCATTTGTTGCATACTCATATGAAAGGATAAAACCGCTCACCGAAGCGCATCCCTCACCAAGACTCAAAGTCATCATGTTGGAAAATGCTCATCTGTCGGAAGGAGTCGCTGTGGCAAAACAGCGCGTTACGATCGCAGACGTCGCTCGAGAGGCGGGAACCTCGACGGCAAGCGTCTCGTATTACCTCAACGACAAACGAGAAAAGCTTAGCGAGAAGACGCAGAACAAAATCGCGCGCGTCATTAAGGAACTCGGATACGTTCCCAACGCCCAAGCGCAGACGCTCACCGGCAAGCAAACCCACGTCATCGCCATCATCATTTTGGATAACACCAACAAATGGGCGGGGCTCGTTCTCAATGGCATGGAGCAGGTCATGCTCCCCGCGGGCTACCAGACGGTCGTTTGCACGAGCAACTTTAACCCCGAGACCGAGCTCATCTACGTCGACAAAATGCTCTCGCTGGGCGTCGATGGCTTTATCATCCAGCCCACGGCAAACTTCAAAGCCGTGCACGACCGCATTAGACGAGCCGGCAAGCCGGTCGTCTTTTTCGATGCGGCCATCTATAGCCCAGGTACCAGCTGGATCAAAACCAACCTTTACGACGGCGTGTACAACGCCACACAGGCACTCCTCGACGCCGGCTACGAAGATTTCTTTTCCATTGCCGCCAACATGACCGAGATGCGCACCCGCATGGAGCGTTTTCAGGGGTATGCCGAGGCGCTGGCCGCGAATGGGCAGCTCTACAAAGCGATTCCCATCGATCACAACAAGCCGTCAATCAACGAGCTTACCGAGTACTTTAAATTCAAGTTCAATCCCGCCAAGCGTACGCTCATCTTTGTCCAAAACCAATGGGCGCTCCCCCGCGTCTACAAGGCGCTTCAGCCCATGGCCCATCTGCTTCCGCAGCAAATCGGCCTTTTGGGACTCAACTGCGAAGACTGGACTAATCTCACCACGCCGACCGTCTCCACCATCATCGAGCCCGTCGACCAGGAAGGTCGCGAAGCAGCCGAGATGCTGCTCGCCCTACTTGACGGCAGCGGCGAACCCGGCGAGCAGCGCATTCTCGAGTGCAAGCTCAACTGGCTCGACTCCACCTCGATCTAGACCGCGGGACAAATTAATCAGTAGCGTCTATCCCAAATCTTAAGTATTTGTTCGATAGAACGGCCCCTGCCGGGGCTTATAGGACAAAATGTGTGTCCCGATAGAACACCCGTTTCCATCCATTAATCCAGCCAGAACGGGTACGGGTCCCTGTGGTGGAGGTCCTCCCACACTGCCCTGTCGCCCCACTCCGGCCCTCCGTCGTCACGCGACGGCGAGGCGGAGTAGACGCTGAACAGGAAGTCGATGTCCGCGTCGGTCGGCATCGTGGCGAGCTTCTCGCGCGCCGTCCTCGCGTCCCCCGAGTGCGCGTGGCACCACCAGAATACCGCCTTCACGCGCTTGACCGACGTCAGCCCCCGGTGGTTGCGCAGGACGGCCCTCAGCTGCGAGTTCACCCCTCCCTCGATCATGTTGTTGGTCGACGGCAGCGGGCCGGCCTTGGCCAGGGCGGGGTCGAGGTAGGTGAACAGCGTCCCCGCCGACACCAGCGACGACAGCGACGAGCGCGCCCGCCTCAGCCTCTCGTGGGTGTAGACCCTCCTGCCGTCCACCACGGTCCTGTCCTCCAGGAAGTCGGCCCAGAACCCGCACCAGTCGAGGTAGCGCTCGACCCAGAGCTCGGCCTGGTGCAGCGTCTCGATGCCCATGAGGTCGCGCGCGATGAGGTAGAGCTCGCGCCCCGCCTGGAGCTTCGGCCGCGTCGTCGTGTAGCGCTTGACCTGCGAGAAGGCGTGGAAGGTGCACCTCTGGACCCTGGTGCGCGGCCAGGTCTCGCGCACGGCCTTGGCGAACCCGCTCCCGCCGTCGGTGACGACCACCTCGGGCGCCGGGATCGGCGCCATGAGGGCCGACCACGCCCTCGAGTTCTCCGACCTCGCCATGTACCAGGAGACCACCCTCTCGCCGCTGCAGCATATGAGCACGACGAGGTCGCGCGCGACCCAGATCCCGTCGACGTGGAG
>JAXJPE010000011.1:0-16980 GCA_036426035.1 Collinsella sp. | reverse complement strand
GGGCACGGAATTTAAACGGCTGAAAAAGGGGCATCGACCTGCGCCGATGCCCCCAACGTGGACACACATTTTGTCCTATAAGCCCCTGCCGGCTCCTGCTAGACTGGTAGATTCCCAACCGTCCATCCAGGAGCCTCAATGTCGCGCAAGTCCGCTTACAAGCAAGTACTTTCCATCGGCACCGCCGTGGTGCTGGGGTTTGCGCTGTTTACGGGATCGATCGACGGAGCGCCCAAGCTGTTGTCGCCGCAAAGCGATGAACAGGCAGCGGCTCTGGCCGAGAAGCAAAACGAGAGTCCCAGCCGCACCGACGACGAGGCAGACCTGGTTGCCCGGCTCGAATCGGGAACAGCGAGCTCCGAGGACTCCGGTGATGGCTCCGAATCCACCGCGACCAACACCGGTGACGACGCCTCCGCGGTCAGTGCCGCCACCCCCATCGACGAGGTGGAAAACCCTGACCTCAACCGCGCCCGTGGCGTATATTTCAGCAGCATTCCCGACTACGCCGGCAATCCCTACGTTGCCCTTCGCGCCGACAGCACGCACCCGCTCGGCACGCCGTCGTTCACGCTTGACGAGTATGAACGTGCCACCGAAGAAGGCTGCTTTAAGAAATTCTCCAAGCTCGACAGCTTGGGCCGCACTCGCAAGGCGCTCGCCTGCGTAGGCCCCGAGTCGCTCGGACAGGGCAAGCGCGGCGACATCTCGCGTATCCACCCCGCCGGATGGCACCAGCAGCGCTACGACTTTATTCCAAGCCAGAGCCTCTACAACCGCTGCCACCTTATCGCCTGGTCGCTCTGCGGCGAAAACGCCAACCGCAAAAATCTCCTCACCGGCACGCGCTATCTCAACGAAACGGGCATGCTGCCGTTTGAGGAGCAGATTCTCGGCTACATCCGCGACACGGGCAACCATGTGCTCTACCGCGTCACGCCCATGTATAACGAAGAGGAACTTGTCTGCCGCGGTGTGCGCCTTGAGGCGCAATCGGTCGAGGACCACGGCAAGACCCTGTGCTTCCACGTGTACTGCTATAACCTACAGCCGCACGTTCAGATCGACTACGTCACCGGCCGCAACCAAGCCTCGGGGAACTAGCCCCAAGCCACGACAAGAACCGATTTGCAACCCCACCGGGGACCAAAAAGGGCCGCCCTGGATTGCCCAGAGCAGCCCTTGCATCGGCATGCATGTTGCAGGCAAAGTCCCACGCTACTTGGCGCGGCCCTCCTCATAGCGCTCCACGAGCTTGGCCTGAACGTCATAAGGCACCTGCTCATAGCCAGCGGGCTTCATGGTAAAGTCACCCGTGCCGCGCGTGATAGAGCGCAGGCGCGTCGAGTAATCCGTCAGCTCGGCCAGCGGCGCCTGGGCGATGACCACGGTGTCTCCGCGCTCATCGGTCTCCATGCCCGTCACGCGACCGCGCGATGCCGAGATGTCGCCCATCACGGCGCCGGCGTAGCTCTCGGGGATAGTCACCGTGATTTCCTCGATGGGCTCCAGCACCACCGGATCGGCATCGGCGCATGCCTTGCGCAGGCCGATGCGAGCCGCCGCGCGGAACGCCATCTCGTTGGAGTCGACGCTGTGGTACGAGCCGTCGTACACAACCACGCGAATGCCCGTGAGCGGGTAGCCGGCGATAATGCCGTCCTTCATGGTCTCCTGGACACCCTTGTCCACGGCGGGGATCAGCGAGCGCGGAATACGGCCACCTACGACCTCGTCCACAAACTCATAGCCATCGCTCGTGCCGTCGGGCCCAATGAGCGGCTCAACGCGCAGCCAGCAGTCGCCATACTGACCGGCGCCACCGGTCTGCTTCTTGTGGCGGCCCTGAGCGCTCGCCGTGCGGCGGATGGTCTCGCGATACGGGATGCGGATCGGCACGCTCTTGGCAACGACCTTGGTGCGGTCCTCCAGACGGTTGAGCAGCACCGAAACCTGTGCCTCACCAACGGCGGAGATAATGGTCTGGCCGGTCTCCTCGTCGCGGTCGATGCTCATGGTCGGATCGGCCTTGCAGGCCTTCTCGATAAACGTGTAGAGCTTCTCTTCGTCGCCGCGATTCTCGGCCTCGATGGCAATGCGGTACTGCGAGTTGGGGAACTTAAACGCCGCAGCCTCGACCTTGCCGGTAATCGAGAGCGTATCGCCCGTCTCGGCCGCCAGCTTGGGTGCCACGATAATGTCGCCGGCATAGGCGTGACCGACCTCGGTCATGTCGCGGCCGCACATCACATACAGGTGAGCCAGACGGTCGCCCTTGCGGGTACGCGCGTTGATCAGCTCAAGACCCGGCTCAAGCGTACCCGTCAGCACCTTGATAAAGCTGATGCGACCCTGCTGCGGATCGGCCAAGGTCTTAAACACAAACGCCACCGGACGGTCATCGTCACTCGAGATCTTAAGCGAATCGCCGTCGATAAGCGGCATCTCACCGTAGTCGGTCGGCGCCGGGAAGTACGTCGCGATGTCGTCCATCAGCGAGTTGACGCCCTGCTCCTTGATGCAATCGCCCGCAAAGACCGGCACAAAGATGCGCTCGGCAATCGCCTTCGACAGCAAGCCCTCAAGCTCCTCCTGCGTCAGCGTCTCCTCGCCTTCCAGGTACTTCATCATCAGCTCATCGTCGGCCTCGGCCACCAACTCGCACAGATGGTCATGGGCCTCCTCGGCCTGGGCACGATACTCCTCGGGAATCTCCGACTCAACGGCTTCGGTGCCGTTGCAATGGCGCGCCTTCATGCGCACCAGGTCGATGATGCCATCAAAGTCCTCGCCCTCGCCCCAGGGAAGGGTCACGGCGCCCAATCGCGTGCCAAAGCGCTCCTGCAGCAGGTCCATCGTGGTCGCAAAGCTGGCCTCGGAGCGCGACAGGCGGTTTACGAACACCGCACGCGCCAAGCGCAGGTCCTCGGCGGCATACCAGAGCTTAACCGTCGTAGGCTGCGGGCCGGCCTCGGCGTCGACCACAAACAGAGCCGTCTCGCAGACGCTCATCGCGGCAAAGGCGTCGCCGATAAAATCGGGGTAGCACGGGGCATCGAGCACATTGATGCGCGCGCCCTTCCAGTCGATCGGCGCAATGGTCGTCGAGATGGAGAATGAACGCTTGACCTCTTCAGGGTCATAGTCGAGCGTAGGCTTGGTGCCGTCGTGGCCGCCCAGGCGGGCGGTCTTGCCGGAAAGGTGGAGCATGGCTTCGGCGAGTGAAGTCTTGCCCACCCCGCCTTGGCCTACGAGCACCACGTTCCTTACGTTGCCGGTCTTGGGAGCACCCATGATGACCTCCTTGCAGGGCCGCGCGCAATGCGCGACGCCAACGGGGAGAGTTCGCGGTCGGTGCCATCCCGGGAGCAGCATGGTCGGCAGCCGAGCCGACTCACCCTCCAAATGTCCTATGCCACCACCCTACCCTCACGGGCGGCTGTCCATGCATACCTTTCGGCGCACGTATGAATACAGGCGGCGAGAGGAAGAGACAAGCTTGTGAGGAGATTATTGAACCCCGTCGATGCAAACAAAAAGCCGCCACAGACCGTAAGACCTGCGGCGGCTTCGCCTCAATTAATAGTTGAGTAAATACCCGAGCCTATCCCTCGATACGGCTCAAGAACTCACGGGTGCGCTGCTCACGCGGATGGTCGATGACCTGCTCGGCAGGACCCTCCTCGACAATACGACCGCCATCCATAAAGACCACGCGGTCGGCAACATCGCGCGCAAACTGCATTGCGTGGGTCACAATCACCATCGTCATATTCTGCGCGGCAAGGTCTTTAATGACACGCAGCACCTCGGCCGTTAGCTCGGGATCGAGCGCCGAAGTCGGCTCGTCAAAGAACAAGATCTCCGGGTCGAGCGCCAAGGCGCGGGCGATACTCACACGCTGTTGCTGACCACCCGAAAGCTCACATGGCACCTTGTTCTCGTTGCCCGTAAGCCCCATCTGCGCGATCAACTCACGCGCACGCGCTTCGGCCTGCTCGCGCGGACGCTTGAGTACGCGAACCGGAGCGTCGGTGATGTTTTTCATCACCGTATAGTGCGGGAACAGATTGTAGTTCTGAAACACCAGACCAAACCGCGAGCGCGCCTGTTTAGGCACATCGCCCTTTGCGTACACCGCGCCCGAACCCGCATCCGTCGCGACGGCAAGGTCGCCAAACGAAAGCGAGCCACCGTCGAGCGTCTCGAGCAGCGTGGCGCAGCGCAGCAGCGTGGACTTACCGCCACCCGAAGGCCCGATAATCGCCACAACCTCGCCACGCTTTACCTCGAGTGAGATATCCTTGAGCACCTTATTGCCGCCAAACGCCTTGCGCGCGTTCGCTATATTCATTACCGAATTAATCATGGTAGTAATCCAATTTTTTCTCGGCGGCGCCCAGCAGCATCTCGACCACAAAGTTAAAGACCCAGTAGATCAGCGCCGCAATCGCAAACGGCACCATGCTCACCTGCGAGGCAACCAGCGCCTTGGCGGTCGAGAACATCTCACCCACGCCAATGGCAAACGCCAGCGACGTGTCCTTGACCAGCGTGATGATCTCGTTGCCCATCGCCGGCAGAATACGCTTGGCGACCTGCGGCATCACGATATACAGAAACGTCTGCGTGCGCGAATAGCCCAGCACCTCGGCGGCCTCATATTGACCGCGCGGAATCGACTGCAAGCCCGAGCGATAGATCTCGGCAAAGTAGCCGGCGTAGTTGATGATGAACGCCACAACGCACGCCGTCCATTTGGAATCGGGCGTGAGCGAGATGCCGAACACGTAATACGGGGCAAAGTAGATGGCAAACATCTGCAGCATGAGCGGCGTACCGCGCATGACCGAAATGTAGATGCGCGCAATCCAGCGCAGCGGCGCGACCTTGCTCATGCGCATAAACGCCACGGGAATTCCCAGGGGAATCGACCCGAGCAGCGTCAGCACAAACAGCTGCAAACTGACCAAGAATCCCTGGCCAAGCATCTGCATCATGACTTGAATAGACAACCTAAGCTCTCTTTCACAGCAACAGAACAGCGAACCCAATGTCAAAGCGGGTTTTCCAGGTGCCCGAGTTTGCCGTGAAAGAGGAGCGCCGCGTACTAAATGTACGCAAGCGACGGTTTGAACGGCAAAATCGAGTGCCTGGGAAAGCCGCTATTTCAAAACCCAGTTGTCGAAGGACAGACCATAGCTCGCATACTTGTTGCACAGGTCCTTGACCGTGCCGTCCTCATAGAGTGCCTTGAGCGACTCGGTCACGGCATCGGCCGACTTGGTGTCGCCCTTCTTAAAGCCGACGGCGTAGTGCTCGCTGGACAGCGGCTCATCAAGCTGTGTATAGGCATCGGGCTTGGCGGCAAGCTGATACTGGGCAATCGAGAGGTCACAGGCGACGGCATCGACTGCACCACTCTCGAGCTGCATAAACGCCGTGTTGTACTCACCGATGGTATCGAGCGTGGCAAACGTCGCGGCCAAATCCTTCTGGTCGCCCTCGAGCACATCCTGTGCAGCGGAATCAGTCTGGGTAATCACGGTCTTGCCGGCAAGATCGTCCCAGCTCTTGATGCCTGCATCCTTCTTTACCACCAGCACCTGCTCGTTGAGCATGTACGGCTCGGAGAACGTGTAGTCGTCCTCGCGGCCCTCCATGGTAAAGCCGTTCCAGATACAGTTGATGGCGCCCGAGTTGAGCAGCGTATCCTTGGCATCCCAGTCGATGGCCTCGTATTTGACCTCCCAGCCCCGCTTATCGGCAACAGCCTTGGCCAAATCGAGATCAAAGCCGGTGTACTCGCCATCGTCGCCCACAAAACCATACGGAGGATAGGACTTATCAAAGCCCACCACGAGCTTCTTGGACTCCGCAGCGCCCTTCACATCCTTGGCCGCGGCAGAGCCAGCGGCGGAGCCCTTGCCGGCGCCACCGCCGCAACCGACAAGACCAAGGCCAAGCACCGTGGCGAGCGAGCCGGCTAGACCAACAAACTGACGACGAGACATATCGGTGTTCATGGTATTCCCCCTTGATGACACTTTAGTTAGGTAAAGTGAGTCATGTAACGTTCAGAATCATACACTTTAGCGTGATAGAGCACAAGGCGAGTTTGCCCGCCGCGTGAGGGGTGTGGGGGTTAAGTTTCCTGCTCTACAGTCCTGCTCACGACGGAGGCCACATTAAGTGGCCTCCTGTTCGTGCGGAACTCGCGATAAACTTAACCCCCACACCCCTCACGCGGCGGGCAACCGTCGTTGGGCTTATCACTGACACGAATAAACCGCTTGTATATCGTCTGCTGGCTTGGCACGGTACAATACTTGCAGCTTTAATTCATGAATTAGTGGAGTTATTGATGGCAGAATCTCGTACGGAGCGTAAGGCTCGTCGTGCTTTGATCGAGGCGGCTGAGGGGTCGAAGGAGGAGAAATCTTCTACGAAATCCAAGTCTTCTAAAGCTGCAAAAAGCAAATCGACCAAGAACAGGGCTAAGACCAAGCGTTCTGACTCTCGTCGGAGCGAGGTCAAGGCATCTCAGACTCGCTCCAAGCGCTCGCATAAAGATCCGGTTTCGTCTGCGCGTAAGGCTGTGGACCCCAAGTCTCCCTGTTCGATCATGAAAGCTTGCGGTGGGTGCACGGCGCTCAATCGTCCTTATAAAAAGCAGTTGGCAGCTAAGCAAGCTGTTATGGAGGAGCTTTTTGCTGCTCTATGCGAGCGCGAGGGTATTAGCGTCGACCCCATTCGCGGTATGGGCGTCACCCTGGGCGACCCGGGCAAATATCCTGCTCCGCGCGGTTTTCGCCATAAGGCCGCCACTCCCTTTGCCCCCGGCAGAGAGGGCACTGTCCGCTGCGGCTTTTTTGAACGTGGCACGCACAGAATCGTTGCTGTTCCCGAATGCCCCGTCGAGGCACCGGGCGCCCGACAGATCCTCAACGGCATCGCGCGTGAGGCCGAGCGCCTGCACATTCCCGCCTTTAACGAGGACAAGCATCTCGGACTGCTTCGCTATGCCGTCGTTCGCTGCGGCTGGCGCACCGACCAGGTCATGGTTACGCTCGTGACCGCCCAGCGTGACTTACCGCATGCGCAGGATTTCTTTGAGGCCGTCGCTGCACTCGATCCGCGCATCGTCACCGTCGCCCAAAACATCAACGGACGTCCCGGCAACGCCATCCTCGGCGAGGAAACCCGCATTGTATATGGCGCCGAGTGCATGCGCGATCAGTTGCTCGGCTGCGAGTTCGATATCTCCCCCACCGCGTTCTACCAGACCAACCCGCAGCAGACCGAGCTGCTCTATCAGCTCGCTATCGACGGCATGAATCTGCACCAGGGCGATGTGCTCATGGATGCTTACTGTGGCAGCGGCACCATCGGTCTTTGCGCAGCTAAAGATGCCCAGAACAAGGGTATCGGCATCATGCTGCTCGGCGTGGAGCGCAACCCGGCGGCCATTGCCGACGCACGCCGCAATGCCGAGCTCAACGGCCTCACCCGCAGCGCCTGGTTTATGGCCGACGATGCCACCGATTACATCCTAGATGCCGCCGACAACAACGAGCGGGTCGATGTCCTTTCCATCGACCCACCGCGCGCCGGCTCCACCCCCGAGTTCCTCGAAGCTGCCTGCGCACTAAAGCCACGCCGCATCACCTATATCAGCTGCAACCCCGTAACCCAAGAGCGCGACCTGCACCAGCTCCTCGACGGAGGCTATCGCTTGCTCAAGATCACGCCCGTCGACATGTTCCCCCACACCGACCACACCGAAACCGTAGCGGTCCTCGAACGCCGCTAATTGTCCGGCACAAGAAAGGGGGCGGCCCGCCTGGACCGCCCCCTTCGCTTGGTTTATAAACTCAGCTACATCCCCTTGCGCAGGTCGCACACGCCGGCTGCAGCCATCTCGCGCAGCAGCGTCTCGCGGTCGCGCGTCACGATCAGGTCCAGCGGGAAGTGAATCTCGTCGAGCATCTTACGCGCCTGGTCGAGCTTGCCAATCGCCATGCCAATATGTGCATCAGTCGAGACGCCAATTCCCACGCCCAGTTCGGCGCAGCGCTCGGCGATCTTGCGGCATACGTTCCAATGCTCGGCATCCGTGCCATGCTCAAGACTGTGGTTGTTGATCTCGATGATCTTGTGCTTGGCCTTGGCCGCCAACAGCACCTCATCGATATCAAAGGGAACACCGGCGCGACCCGCGTGGCCCAGCATGAACACCTTGGGGTGCTCCAGGGCATTGATATACATCTCGGTCGTCTGGGCCAGCGTCGCGCCTTCAGCGAGCTGCGGATTATGCACGCTTGCCACCAAATAATCCAAATTGCGCGTAACCAAATCGAACAGCGAATGCGGGCGGCTGTACGAACCGCCGGCGATATTGAGCGTGACAGGAGTGTCCTCGCCAAACAGGCTTCCGTCCAGTGAAACGATATCGGCCTCGGCACCACGCAGCACCAGCACGCCGCTCCAAATGCGCGGCCAGATATTCTGGTTGATAAAGAACTGATAACTGCGCAGGTCATTGGGGCAAGGCGTAACCATCGAGCTTAAATGATCGGCGGAACCGAGCACCTGAAGGCCGCGCTCTGCCGCCCAATAGATGTTCTCCTCAATGGTTGAGTACGCATGCGCGGAGAACATCGTATGGGTATGAATGTCACAAGAAAGCAGGTAGGGCATCGGGTCTCCTTATCTGGCATGGCCGCCGCTTATATTCATTGTACGCATAGCCTTCGATAGTCGTAAAACCACTCCATCCCAAAGACACAACGTCCATGACAACGGGGTCCGGCTTAACACCAAACCCCGTTTCACGTAAAACATTGTAGGCAGAGCGCTTTACTTTTAACGATACTCGTCCGCCAACTGTTTCCAAGCGGGTAGCGAATTGATAATCGTTTCGTAACTCACGCAATAGCCCAAGCGGAACCAGCCCGGCATGCCAAAGCTGTCCGAGGGAACCGCAAGCAACTCATACTTCTTTGCGCGCTCGCAAAACACATTCGCATCGGGCTCGAGTGCCTTCACCCACAGGTAGAAAGCACCGTCCGGCTCAACATAGGTATAGCCGTAGTCCGCCAAGGCGTCGGTGAGCGCCGTGCGGTTGTGGGCATAGGCCTCGACATCACTCGGCTCATCGATGCAATCGATAATCACGCGCTGGAAGAGCGCCGGTGCACATACAAAACCCAGCGTACGGGCAGCACCCGCAACAGCCGGCATCAGACGCGCAGCCTGCGGATTGGTGTTGGGAACCAAGATCCAGCCAACGCGCTCACCCGGCAGCGACAACGACTTAGAATACGAGTAACACACCACGGTGTTCTCGTAGATCGAGGGCACCCAAGGCACCTCGGCACCGTAGACAATCTCGCGGTACGGCTCATCCGAGATGAGCATAATCGGATTCTCGGGATCACGCCGAGCGTTGGCCTCGCGCAGAACATTGGCCAGTCGCGTCAGCGTGTCGCGCGTATATACGGCACCGGTCGGGTTGTTGGGCGAGTCGATGATGACGGCCGCCGTCTTTTCGCTGATCGCCTTGAGCACGTTGTCCACGCTCAGCTGGAACGTGTCTTCATCGGCGAGCGCCTCGACACACGTGCAGCCGGCCTTCTCAATCCACACGCGATACTCCGGGAAGTACGGGGCGATAACAACAACCTCATCGCCCGGGTTCGTAACGGCGTTGAGCGTGCAGGTGAGCGAAGCCGCGGCACCCACCGTCATAAAGACGTCCTTGCCCTCATAGCTCGTGCCAAAGCGACGGTTGAGCGATTCGGCGACGGCCGCTCGACATTGCGGCAGGCCCGGTGCGGGGGTGTAGCCGTGCAGCTGGTCGCTCGGCAGCTCCAAGGCCTTCTTAATGGACTCAGCCACAGCAGCGGGCGCCGGAACACTCGGGTTGCCCAGCGAAAAATCGAATACGTTTTCCGCACCGATCTGTGCCTTGCGCTCAAGACCATAGCTAAAGATCTCACGGATGATGGAGCTTTCCGCGCCGCGAGCATACATAGTTTCGTTGATCATCTGTTCCCCTTTCGCATAGGCGCTATTGTACGCTTTAGTCGAGCAAAGTGCCGCAGCAATGTTAATTGGGTGTTGATTGGGGACAGACTTAAATGCGTGAAAACGCTCATTTAAGTCTGTCCCCAATCAACAGACAGCCCCATATCGCTCAAAAGAAAAAGCCTCCGCAGGTTTCCCCGCGGAGGCTTTTGTTACAAGGGCTATTTGTCGGTGTCGACGTCGGCATCGGCGTTGACGGCACGGTCATCGCCAGCGTCACCGGATGCCACTTCAGCATCCTCCTGCATGGCCGCCTGCGCAAAAGCTGCGGCATCAGCCGCCAGCTCCTCCTCGCTCATACGAGGCATGCGCTTTTTGGCCGGCATGCCGGCCGCCTTGGCGTTGCGCTCCTCCTTGGCCGCCAGGATATCGCCCTCGCGCTCAAGGTAGGCATCCCACTCGTTGTCGAGCAGGGCGTTCACGGCGTCGCCCTCGACGGTCTCGCGCTCAAGCAGCACCTTCGCCATCAGATCGAGTTGATCGCGACGGGCATCCAGAATCTCGACCGCACGGCGATGGGCTTCGCGCATGATGCGCTGAACCTCGATATCGATGCGGCGTGCCGTCTCCTCGGAGTAATCCTGGTGATCGGCGTAATCGCGACCAAGGAACACCTGATGCTGTGCCTCGCCAAACACCTGCGTGCCCAGCTCCTCGCTCATGCCCAAACGCGTAACCATCTCGCGTGCCATCTTGGTCGCGCGCTCCAGGTCGTTGCTCGCGCCCGACGTGATGTCATCGCACATGAGCTCCTCGGCAACGCGGCCGCCCAAGAACACGGCAAGCTCGTCGAGCATCTCGTTCTTGGTCTTGAGGAAGTGATCCTCCTGCGGAAGCTGCAACGTGTAGCCCAGAGCCTGGCCGCGGCTGACGATCGAAATCTTATGAACCGGATCGGAGTGCTCCAAGATGTGACCCACCAAAGCGTGACCGCTCTCATGATAGGCAATCGTGGTGCGCTCGGCCTCGGTCATCACGCGACCCTTGCGTTGCGGTCCGGCAATCACGCGCTCCATCGACTCCTCGACCTCGTCCATCGAGATCACGGAACGATGGCGGCGAGCGGCCAGCAGCGCAGATTCGTTGAGCAGGTTTGCCAGATCGGCACCGGTAAAGCCAACGGTCATCTGGGCGAGCTTCTCAAACTTAACGTCCTCGTCCATCGGCTTATTCTCGGCATGTACGCGCAAGATCTGCTCGCGACCCTTTACGTCCGGACGGTCGACCGTGACCTGACGATCAAAACGACCGGGGCGCAGCAATGCCGGATCCAGAATATCGGGGCGATTGGTTGCGGCGATCAGGATGACCGACTCGCTTTCCTCAAAACCGTCCATCTCGACCAGCAGCTGGTTGAGCGTCTGCTCGCGCTCGTCGTGACCGCCGCCTAGGCCGGCTCCGCGCTGACGTCCCACGGCATCGATCTCGTCAATAAAGATGATCGACGGAGCCTGAGACTTGGCCTCCTTAAAGAGGTCGCGCACGCGGCTGGCGCCGACGCCCACGAACATCTCGACAAAGTCAGAGCCCGAGATGCTAAAGAACGGCACGCCTGCCTCGCCGGCAACGGCCTTAGCCAGCAGCGTCTTACCGGTACCCGGAGGACCAACCAGCAAAACGCCGCGCGGAATCTTGGCACCCAGCTTGCGATAGCGGTCCGGATCGCTCAGGAAGTCGCGGATCTCCTCGAGCTCCTCGACGGCCTCGTCCACGCCGGCAACGTCCTCGAACTTTACCTTGGGACGCGTAGCCTCGTTAGTCTTGGCGTTGGTCTTGCCAAACTGCATGTTCCTGTTATTGGCGCCCATCATCTGGCGCATAAAGTAGAACATGATGGCGATCAGGGCGATCGTCGGCAGCACGCTCATCGCCAAGTCGCCCCAAAAATCGGGGTCGTTGGTGTTGACGATATACTTGGTGTCGGGGTGCTCCGCCATAAGCTCGGCAAGCGAATCGGAGCCGACATAGGTCGAGGAAAAGCTCTTGAGCTCGCTCGTATCGCCCTTGTCCTTTTTTGTCTTCCAGTAATGACCCGCCACGCTTCCGTCTTGAACCGTATAGGTCAAATCTTCGACGCGATCCTGCCTAATGGCGCTGACCATCTCGCTCGTCGCGAGCTTAACGGTATTGCTGGAGCTGGCAAAACCGGAGCCCATATTAAAGAAGGCATAGCCCAGAAGCGCGCAAGCCAAAAGAAAATACAGCCAGCCCGTACGCGTGGGCTTCTTGCCTCCGGGCATCCCCGGGATCTTAGGCTCCCGGGGAGTCTGGGAATTGTTGTCGTTACGGTCGTCGGGCATCTTACGAATAAACCTCCGGTTTCAAAATGCCCAGATACGGAAGGTTGCGATAGCGCTCGGCATAGTCGAGGCCGTAGCCCACCACAAAGGCATCGGGGCAATGGGTTCCAACATACTTGGGCGTGATGGCCGAGGTGCGGTCCTCAACGTCCTTCCACAGGAAGGCAGCGACCTCCAGCGAGGCGGGCTTGCGGCTCTCAAGGTTCTTCATCAGGTACTTGAGGGTCAGGCCCGAGTCCAGAATGTCCTCGACGATCAGCACGTCGCGACCACGGATGTCGATATCCAGGTCCTTAATGATACGCACGATGCCCGAAGACTTCACACCGTCGCCATAGCTCGAAACAGCCATGAAATCGATGTTGGTCGGCAGCTCGATCTTGCGCATCAGGTCGCCCATAAAGACAACGGCGCCGCGCAGGACCGCGATCAACACCAGATCCTTACCAGCGTAGTCGCGCGTAATCTCCTCGCCCAGGCGAGAAACGATACCTTCGATATCCTCCTGCGTAAACAGAACCTTCTCGATATCCGGATGTTGAGAAGCCATGACAACCCTTTCTTGTGCTTAATCGCCCACACACCGCCGTATGGACGCGAACTACACATTCTAGCAGCGCACGGGGTATATTTTCCAGCCCGCGCATCATCAGCGCGGGAATACCGTCAACGCCGCACAGAAAAGCTGGTACGAGGGGCTAATCCGCGTCAACCACGCGAAACAGATAGGCCACACGCGTCGCCGCCGTGCACTTAAAGCGTTCGTCCGCGCGAACTCCGGCGACCCACACCACGGCACCTCCCGGCGCCGTCCTCACCATGGGCACGCCGGCGCGCTCGGAAACGGGAATGCGAGCCTCTCCTAGCAAGTCGGATACCTTCTTGCTTCGGCCACTCATTCCTAACGGGCACATCACGTCTCCCGGTGCGGGACCGTCCACCCATAGGCGCGCCAATCGCGCCTCGGCAGGAATCTCGCCACGCGAGCCCGCCAGGATCCGCTCGCTATCGCTGTCGGCAAAACCCAGGGCAGCCGCGTCTACCAAAGCTGCCACTTCCCCGGCAGCCGCAAGCTCACGGGCGCGGCGCACGATATCGCATCCCGGTTCAACGGCCATCGGCTCTGCGACCAGCATACGTCCCCCGCCCAACGACAAACGACCGGGTACGGTAACCCAGTCCGCGACCAGGCCCTCGCGAGCCACCGGAGCCTTAAACGCCAGCATGCCAAATTCGACGCGTGCGTCAATCCCCGCCGGAAGCGTGACCGAGCCTGCGCCCTCGGCAACGCAGGAAAGGACTCGCTCCACATGTCGCATCTCTGGACGAGCGTCCGGATCGATGCGTTTGATCGCCAGTCGCACGATGCGCCGCGCGATTACCACCTCGGCCGCAGCAAGGCGTCTGGCATCGAGCACTAGCGCACCCGCCGCCTCCTTGCGCAGGCAGCTTCGAAACGCCTGTGCCGACAGCTGGGATAGAAACGCATCTTCGTCACCAAGGATCTCGCAGGCGGCGCCAATCGTCTTGCACACGCTCGCATTACGCTGTGCCACCACTGGCATTACCCGATGGCGCACGTAGTTTCGCAGATACGAGATATCCTCATTGCTCTCGTCCTCACGCCACGGCTGACCATGTACCTGTAGATAGCCCACGAGCTCGCCATGAGTTAGGTCGAGCAAGGGGCGCACCACGATATTCCTCCGGCGAGGAATGCTCGATAGGCCAGCGGGCCCTGAACCCTTAATCGCGTTCATCAAAAACGTTTCCGCGCGATCCGAAGACGTGTGCGCGGTGCAGATACGAGCCGCCGTTCGCGGTGCCCCCGTCTGGGCGCAGAGCTCGCGAACATACCTCCGCGCCGCGGCATAGCGCACCTCGCGGGCCGCGGCCTCAATATTGCCCGACTCCCCATCAAAATAAGCGTGCTCCACGCACAGCGGTAAACCATATTTCGCGCAGAGCTCACGCACAAAGGCCTCGTCGCCATCGGACGCCTTGCCGCGCAGATGATGGTTTACATGCAGCACATGCAGGCGCTCGCGAGCAATGGGGGCAACACCGCGTCCGTCTTGGATATCCAGCTTTGATGTGCACGCCATAAGAAGCAGTGCCGTCGAGTCCGCGCCGCCTGATACCATGAGCACGACAGGAGCAGCCTGCTGCCTCGTCCGGGTCTCATCGACTGCCCCAGGCACGGCATGGTGTCCATAATGCTGAGATACCGTAGGCATTTGCTTCCTCCTCTATTCGTCCGCACCCATTGTATCCTTTGGAATCTTATGTCTCGTCTGCACCTTCATATCCTCGGCAGTGGCTCTAAAGGCAACTGCGCACTCATCGAGGGCCCGCAGGGGCTCATTATGGTCGATGACGGACTGTCTCGCCGCGAAACGCTCAAACGCATGGCGGAACTCGGACTGTCGGTAGACGACGTGTACGCCCTTGTTGTCACCCATGAACACAGCGACCACATCAAGGGGCTTGAGGTATGGTGCAAGCATTGGAATGGCCCAGTCTTTTCCAGCAGAGGAACGCTCACGTCCAAAGAAAGCCTCGCACATCTACCTGTCGAGGAATTCGACCCAGGTGACGCCCTCTCTATTGCCGGAGTCCACATTCAAACATATTCGACATCCCACGACGTCGTTAATCCCGTCGGCTACCGGTTTGACGCTCAGGGTGATTCAATTGGCTTTGCCACCGACACCGGCGAGTTGTCGAAGCATGCCATCGATACGCTCAAGGACTGTCGCATTCTCGCACTCGAAAGCAACCACGATGTAACCATGCTGCGTCAAGGCGACTATCCTCGCTTTCTTCAGGAACGTATCCTGTCTGTAAAAGGACATCTCTCCAACGATCAGGCCGCCGATGCCGCACGCGCGTTGGTAACCGATCGCACCGAGCAACTTATCGCGATGCACATTAGCCAAGACAACAATCGCCCAAGTCTGACCGTCAAAAGCTACGCAAGCTCCCTCGGCGCAACACTCGACAACGAACTTGGCAGCGCCGCCACCCGCGTTGAGGGGCTGCATAAACTCACAATACGTCCCGCCGGGCAATATCGGCCCATGACCATTCAATAGGCCAGCCCAAATAGAAAAGGGGGCCGGGAATCACTTCCCAGCCCCCTTAACGCAGGCACCGATGCTAATAGCCGATAGCGTTAGTCGATGGAAATCTTCGTAACGTTCTTCTTCTCGACAATCTTAGGAACCGTAACGGTAAGGATGCCGTCAGCGTACTTTGCAGAAAGGCCCTCGCTCGAAGCATCCTTCAGGTACACACCGCGCGTCGCGCTGTACGAGCTGAACTCCTTCTGCAGGAAGTTCTTACCCTCGTTCTCCTCGTCTTCCTCGACATTCACGCTAATGGACAGACGGCCCTCGTTAAGCTCGACATCGATATCGTCCTTGGCGACGCCGGTCAGATAAGCCTTGACCTCATAGCCATCGCCCTTATCCTCAACGTCAACGGGGAACGCCTTAGAGGCAATCGAGCTGTTCGCTAGGTCGCTCATATCATCAAAGAGATCAAACAACGAGCTAGCAGAGGGACGAACACCAAAGACCGAACGATAAGGAACCATGCTTGCCATGACTACCACTCCTTTAAGGGACTGCCGAGCCATCTTCCAGGTGGCAGGGACTTCGTTTGACGCTCTAATATATGCCCAACGATTACGTATATATACATTTTGCTATAAAGTTTTTTAAGTCTCTTTCTATAAGCATATCTAAGTCTGGTTGACTAAGGTTTTAACGAGGTTAAGGTTATTTGAACAGAGCCCTGAATACCAAATACGCGCCTGTCAAAACGAAGCAGGGGGCTTACAATGAGCGCATACTCGTTGTTAATGACAACCTAAGGGCATCATGGACGATCAGACCTCCGACAATTCGTTTGAGCCGCTGCAGAACGATAGTTCTGCCTACTCACAGCCCATACGCTACCATCGTCCCCATATTTCCCAAGAGCCCATTAGCGATGCAGAGCCTGAGTATGTAACTCGCAATCGATATCAAACCCTAGAAGAATCTCATTCAGCGCGTAGACACATGGGTGTCGCCTCGAGCGATCCGGTGTATCTAAAAGATGCCCCCTTATCCAAAAACAGCGCATGCAGCCAGGAGCAGACACAAACACCCACAAAGCAACATCGTAGAGGGCCCCGTCCCAAGCAAACTCTAACGCATTCCGCCCGCTATCTCGAGACGCCTAAGCAGGGGAAATCGATATTTACATCGTCAAACAGACGGCGCAGACAGCACCGTCTCCAAATTGCGCTCTTGATCATTGCCATCGTGGCAATCGCGCTGGTCATTCATTTTGTTTTCTTCAAATAGAAAAGGCTATTAGGCCATAGAGGCGTTTAGCTCATATCGACCAAACGCAAAAAAGGGGGAGGCCGCGAGGCCTCCCCCTTCTACATTCCCAATGGCGGCTCGGTGCCGTCCACCGGTCAGCGGCGCCCTGGCCTCCCACGGGCTGACCCCGCAGTACTCTCGGCGCGATGGGGCTTAGCTTCCGGGTTCGGAACGGGACCGGGCGTGCCCCCCATGCTCTGGCCGCTGACCGGTGG
>JAXJPE010000010.1:0-10483 GCA_036426035.1 Collinsella sp. | reverse complement strand
GTTTTCCCCTGCCCTGTCGCCTCGAGAAGAGCAGTTTGTTCGACTGCTGCTCAAAGGGAAAACGCCGGCGGAAATTGCCAGGGAGACGGGTACGAAGCCATCGACGGTGCGAACAACGCTTCACCGAGCATACGGGAAGGCATCGGTTGCGGGCTCACGCGAGCTCGTGGCATTGTTTGCGGGTGAGGGTGATGCTACAGGGCCTGGTCTGCTGCAGCGGCATGCTGGTGATATGTTGACATCAGTTCGGACGCGCCGGCTGTTTCGATACCTGCTCACAACATTTTTTATCCTCCTTGCGGCGGGCCCCTTGGTAATGGCGGATAGCGATTGGGGATCCGGTGTTTCGCGGGCAGTCGCCTTTTCTCTCGCAAGCTATGCATTGGGTCTCGGACTGCTTCTGTCGCTGCACTACGCGGGTGAAAAACTGAATCGTGAAGTTGCGCTGACTAGAACGGATGGGGCGATTGGGCTCGGAAGCCCGTGCGTATGGGCGGTGCTGTCTGCCGTGGAATGGTCTTTTGTCTATATCGCGGCATGGAGGTGTATATGCGATCCGTTGATGGCTGCGCCGGTCCTGCTGTGCGGCGTGGCATCTACGGTCTCGCTCGCTGTTGGGCTGCGTCCGTTTAAGGTGCATGCCCGTGTCCGGGCTATCGTGCCGTTGGTGTCAATAGGTGCGGCTACTTTAATCCATGCGGCCACTAGGGGGCGAATCCATGGGTTCGCGGTGCTGACGGGGATGTTGCTCACATACATAGTGCTGCGTAGCTGCCCGCAGCGCAAAATGCTTGGGATATGGATGCTTTGCTTTGGGGCGGCGGCTCCTGTCTGGGTTGTCTTGCTCAACATGGTGCAGGATCTGACGGTTTTCGAGCCTCTGTTCCTTGCGTCGTTGCTGGGGCAAAGTTCGGCCGTCAATGTCGTCGTGGCAACGGTGATTGTTTGCTGGTCTGTGCCCATGCTCGTTACGCACATCGTGCTCGTACGCTCGGTTGAGGACGAGAAGGCCGTCTTGAAGTACCGTGCGAACGGGTCCACCGAAGCAGCTCACGTGCGCCGGCTGGCTCTGCTTACGTCGCGCGCCCTGTCCGATGTTCAGGCCCGAATATTGTTGATGACGGCAGAGGGCACAACGACAAAGACCATTGCGCAGGATGTCGGTTACGCTGCATCTACGGTGCAAGCGCTGCGATCCGCGTCCTATCGCCAGTTGAAGATCAAGAACAAAGCAGAGCTTATTTCATTGTTATCGCAGGTAGATAACGTGTAAACGCCTGGATTATCAACTCAATAGCGAGTGTTTACAGACATCTTTCTCCATTCATGCAAAGGTTGCTGTGCGTCGACGCATTGTTAGCCGCTTTTGATTGGAGAAGGCCATGATTAAGCCAAGGAGCGCTATTACTCGAATCGGAGTCGGGTTGGCGATTGCTGCGGGTCTGTCCCTAGGGGTTCCCGCTGCATCGTTCGCGCAAGAGGAGTTTGACACCTCTCAGGTTTCTAGCATTACTCAAAACGCCGATACGGGAATTACGGCCTGTACGAACAATGCCGATAGGGCATTTAGTTTTCAATGTGCCGGGACGAGTGCAACTGGCTACCGTCAAAAGGATGATTCCTCATCGCTCTATCTGGATATCCAAGGTTATACGGGAAATCCGCTTCGGTTATATACAGACGGTGCGTATAACACAAGCGGTAGCGGCAGCATGAATTGTACTCAGGGAACGTATCGTTCGAATCACAAGGGACAGTGGGAAATGTATAACCTCGTCCGTGAGAACGGGCGATCTGCGGCGCGACTGACTGCATGGGCGGAGTCTGGCTACGGCACTGTTATTGGTGTATGGAGCCCCGACTGCGTCGGGCATTTCCGCAAGCTTCCCGCATAGTTGTTTTAAATGGCTCCCTTCCGGCTTTCTGGGTCGGAAGGGGGAGGAGGACGTATGAACCAAAGGCTCGTAAGATATGAGCTGTCGAAAACGATAAGACGCCCAGCTTTTATCTTTGCTCTCTTGATTGCAGTCGCAGTTGCAATAGCTGCTGCGCTGGAGCCGTGGGCAAATTTGGAAAAAGAACGTCACAACCTTCTTTCTTTTGGTTACGGCGTTGGCATGCAAGCCAAAAACTATCTCGGTCAAACACGTGAAAGCAGCTTCGGTAACTGGATTGTTGTGAGCGCGAACGCGCCACTGTCTGCGTCGGTGTTTTTCTATGCACTGCCCCTGCTTGCAATGTTGGCCGGATCTTGGTCGTGCCTCTTTGAGCGTTTGAGTGGTTATGACATGCAGATATGCACGCGCGTTTCCAGAAAGGCATACGTGAACGTAAAGGTGCTGTCTGCTTTCCTCTCCGCGTTTACAGTGACTGCCATTCCTCTGCTCGTCAATTTCCTGATTGTCTCGATGCTTTTTCCTGCGTATCTTCCTCGGGTCGATGAGTCGACCTACGTAGGGCTTTACCTACATAGCTATTTCTCCGGTCTATTTTATTCACATCCTTTGTTATATGTGCTTGCATACACGCTGTTCGATGCGGTCACGCTCGGGACTTTATCCATGGCTGTAACTGGCTTCTCAATTTTGTTTCGTAGCAGAATCAAAGCGATAATTGTCCCGTATCTGCTAATGGTTGCGTGGCATTTTGCAAATGGCTGGATCTTCGGCGTAATGGCTTGCGTGGGGTTTAACTGCAATATCCTCAACAGCATCAGGTCGGAATCGCTGAATAACTGGCCAGACATTCGAGCCGGTTTTGCGGAAATCATATTATTGACCCTTGCTTCGTTGGCTTTTTCTGGGGCGTGGAAAAGGCGGGAGATGGTCTGATGCTGTTTAGGCTGGTCGCCGCGGACCTGAGGACCGTTTTGAAGAAGAACATCATTACCTTTATTGCGATTGCAGCAGTGACCGTTGCGAACCTGGTGTACGCCTACGGATTGTCTTCTGTGTATGGGGTCAGGACGGATACCTTGGGGTTTGCGGACAATCTTGCGCTCGTGTTTGCCGGATCTGCTCCGTTTGAGCCTAGGCCCGGGGTCATGTTTGTGCCTCCGCTAGGATGGCTATTTCTCATTCTGCTTATTCTCTATACAACACTCGATTATCCCGCCGAATCGTTGCACGGGTTTGGTTTGCAAACGCTTGTCCGATGCCGGGCGAGAACCCTTTGGTGGGTCTCGCGTTTTATCTCAGTGGCGGCGATAACAGCATTTTCGCTGCTTGTGGTGGTTTGCTCTGTTGTGATTTGGAGCTTGATGGTGAGCGCCTCGTTCAGCGCGGTCATCCATGGCGAGTCGCTTCAGCTGGCTAATTTGGCGCCGTGGTTTCTCAAAGTGGGCGAGGCGGATGCGCTGCCGTTTTTCATAGGTCTCTTTTTTGCTTTTGAGGCGCTTGCGTTTGCACAGGCAGCGGTTGGGTTTGTGCTTGGGCCGTCAGCCTCATTTGCGGTTGTAATGAGCTACCTGATCTGTTCGGCATATGCGCGGCATTGGGCGCTGCTGGGAAATGCCTTGATGCTGTTGCGCTGGGGTGGAATCGTCAAAGAAGGAATTGCGACGGGCTCGAGTGGCTTGTTTTCAATTGTGATTATGTCGTTATGTCTATCGTTGGGTGGACTGTGGTTTCGAAAGGCCGACCTTATCGAAAAGAGGGACAAGATATGAGCGTGATCGTTAGGGACGTATCGAAGCGCATGGGCAAAAACGATGTCCTGCGCAACGTGTCTATCGAGGTTGACCCTGGGACTGTGGTCGGGCTTCAGGGGATAAACGGTTCGGGCAAGACCATGCTTATGCGAGCGGTCTGCGGATTGATTAGACCCACCGAGGGCGAAATCATTATCGATGGTCAAAGACTTGGGGCTGATATCTCGTTTCCGCCGAGTCTTGGGATGTTGATAGAGGCTCCTTCCTTTTTAGGATATCTGTCTGGCTACGACAATCTGGAACTCATAGCTCAAATCAAGGGCGTTGCCACCCCCGAGGACATTCGCTCCGCCCTGCGGCTCGTGGGGCTCGATGCAGACGAAAAAAAGAAGTTCCGAGCATACTCGCTTGGGATGAAGCAGCGTCTGGGGATAGCTGCGGCGATTATGGAAAAGCCGAAGCTGCTTGTTCTCGATGAACCAACAAATGCCCTCGACGAAGCGGGCGTTGAAATGCTCAAGCGTGTTGTGGCGATGGCGGCATCAACGGGTCGCGAGGTTCTTCTGTCTAGCCATGACGGAGAGGTGCTCGAGGAGCTGGCCGATCGGGTTTACTGCATGCGCGACGGTGCCGTTGTGGAAGTTCGGGAAAGGTCGTGAGCGCGATGAAGAAGACCCTGTGGACGAGAAGATCGGCGCTCGCGCTTTTTTGCTGTGCTGCTACCGGCCTTGCGGGCATGAGGGTGAGCGTCGTTAACAGGAATCGGACAGTCATTCCTGAGAAATATTACGCGGAGGGCGAATGGCTCTCGATGGATGGAGCGTTTCTGGGATCGAAGGATGTGGTGACTGATGGGTATTCGTTTTGCATAGATGGAGCAGAACTACTCACGCCGCGCGAGTATCTCAAACGAGCGCATGACGATTATTCAAAATATGGCACCGTGGATACGAAAACGAGACTGAAGGATGCCGACATCACGTGCGTTATCGCCGTAAAGATGCGTGTCAGAAATAGGGATAATATCGACGGTGGAATCAAAGCGTATGTTTGGCATCTGGTTCCGGAGTCTGCGCCAAACTATGATTTTGTAGTCAATACCGATCTGATAACGCAAGCCATGCCGGTCCTTGGCGGCTCTGCTGCGTTTGCCGTGGAGGTTGGGGCAGAAAACGAGTTGCTCGTCCCATTTATGATGCAAAACACCAACGACTATTTCGAAGATTATGAAACCGTCCGTTTTGAGAAAGCGTTTCCCGGAGCCTATACGATGAAGATGACCGATCTGCCGGAGCGGAGGCTCTTAAGGTTTGAAGTGAAGTAACTCGAAGGTCCTGTTGGGGGAGCCTCATCCTACGCTGAAGCGGGATGAGATTCCCTTCGCAGTGGCGCTCGGCCCTAGCGCTTCTTCTTGCTCTTCTTCTGCTTGCGCCGCTTGCCCTTGTTATCCTGGGGCTTGTCGGCCTTGTCGCCCCGCTTGGCCTCGGCGGCAGCCTTCTCGGCCTTCATTTTCTTCTTCTTGGTCTCGATGCGGAGCTTTTTGTTAATGCGCGCCTTAAGGAAGGTGCCAAACTGCTCGGCATTGCCGCGGACAAAGGTGTCCTTAGGGATCGTCACGCCCTGGTCGGCGAACATGGCTACAAAGATGCGCTCGCCGTCGAGCACGTGGTCGAGCTTTTCAAACGGGAAGAACTGCGACTTGCCGCTCTTGCCCCAAACCATCAGGCCGTCCTCGTTGGCGGCGACGCGGCGATAGCGGCCACCCATGGACTCGTCGGCCTCGACGGCATCGATAAAGTCGCGGGCGAGGGTGTGGTGCAGGTTTTTGCTCCACCAGGCCAAAAAGGCGCCGAATACGATCAGGACGACGCCAAACTTGATCCAGTTGCCGCCGGCCACCAGCATGCCAATGCCGAGCAGCGCGGCAATTGCCGCGGCGACATACAGCGAGCCGCGACGCCTGGGTGAGGCGACCAGGCGGGCGAAGTCGGTGACCAGGTCGTTTTCGTACTGGTACTCGTTGAGGTACAGGATGCTGTCGTCGGCTGCGGCCTGCTTCTCGAGCGCGACCTCGACCTGGTCGGCTGCTTCGGAGGGAACGAGGTTGCTCTCTGCGTCTGCCATGCTCTTTGGACTCCTATCGCGGCGGGCTCGCCGTACGGGTTATTATGAATGCAGTATGCCGTGCGACCGCATGGCCGTCGCGGCAACAAGACTCAGTATACCCGGGGGAGCACCCATGGAATCGTTGTACCGAAAGTATCGCCCGCTCACCTTAGACTCCGTGGTGGGCCAGCAGCATATCGTCTCGACGCTCGAGCACGCCATCACCGAGGGACGCCTGTCCCACGCGTACCTGTTCTGCGGACCGCGCGGCACGGGCAAGACCACCATGGCGCGCATCCTTGCCAAGGCGCTGCTGTGCCGCAACGCCGAGGCGGCGCGCGCCGAGGGCGCAAGCGGCTGCATGCCCGACGGCACCTGTGAGGAGTGCGAGCTCATCGCCGAGGGCAACCACCCCGATGTCTACGAGCTCGATGCCGCAAGCCGCACGGGCGTGGACAATGTGCGCGAGGAGATCATCAACTCCGTCAACTTTGCCCCGGTGCGCGGCAAGTACAAGATCTATATCATCGACGAGGTTCACATGCTCACGACGGCGGCGTTCAACGCGCTGCTCAAGACGCTCGAGGAGCCGCCGGCACACGTGATCTTTGTGCTGTGCACCACCGATCCGCAAAAGATTCTGGAGACCATCCTCTCGCGCTGCCAGCGCTTCGATTTCCACCGCATCGGCAACGAGGATATTGAGCATCGCCTGTCCTACGTGTGCGAGCAGGAGGGCTTCGATTACGACGACGAGGCGCTGGCTATCGTGGCGCGTCATGCCAAGGGCGGCATGCGCGACGCGCTCTCCACGCTGGAGCAGCTGAGCGTCTTCGGCAACGGTACCGTGCACGCGGACGATGCCCGCTCGCTTTTGGGCGAAGTTTCGGACCAGATTCTGAGCGAGTTTGCGCGCGCCATCGCCGAGCGTGATATTGCTGAGCTCTATGGGCTCATTCGCGCACAGGTCGAGGAGGGCAATGACCTGCTTGAGCTGACGCGCGACCTGGTGGCGCATGTGCGCGACGTGTATGTGGCCTGCGTTGCCGGTGCCCGTGCCGAGCTGTTTGAGGGCGGGATCGAGCAGGCCGAGGCGCTTGCTGCCGAGGCCGCTGCCTTTGGCGAGCATCCGGCCGACCGCCTGGCCCGCGTGCTGACGGTGCTTGACGATGCCGCGCTGGAGATGAGGGGCGCGAGCGACGTGCGCCTGGTGCTCGAGATCGCCTGCACGCGCCTGGCACGTCCCGAGGCCGATCTGACCATTGAGGCCCTGGCCGAGCGCGTGGCACGCTTGGAGGCCATGGTCGCCAACGCCGCGGTGCCGGCGGGTGTGGCTGCTGCTCAAACGAGTGCGCCTGCTGCATCCGCACCCGCTGCTGCCCAGCAGCCGACGCTGATTTCGGGTGCCCGAGCCGCTACTCCCGCGGCGACTGCCGCCCCCGCTGCTACGTCCGCGCATCAGGGTGGCATGCCTTGGGACCGCGGCACTGCTGTTCCGGCGGCCCAGTCTGCGCCCAAGTCCGCGGTTCCTGCGTCGGCGCCCAAACCTGTAACGCCTGCACCTCAACCCGTTGCGGCTCCCGCGCCTGCGGCATCGACCGTGCCGGTGTTCAAGCCCAACAGCGCCGCCCAGGTTGCTGCCGCCGGCGCCGCCGAGACCCCCGCGGTCGAGGATGCCGGCGAGCTCCAGCGCAAATGGGCCGAGGTCGTCGAGCGCGTCAAGGCCCAACAACCTTCTTATGCGGCTCTCCTGTTGAACGCCCGCGCTACGGCAGACGATGGTTCTAAGCTCACGGTCTCGTTCCCTACGGCATTTGCTATCAAGATGCTCGGGCGTGCTGATACACAGGCGGTGTTTTTGCCGACAGTCAGTGCAGTCTTCGGTCGTCGCACCGTCGACTATGTCCTGGATGGGGGTGGCACGCCGGCTCCTCAACATGAGGAGCATTCTCCATCTGCACGGGCTGCGGCATCTGCGGACCCGCAACCCGTGTCCTCGGCGGTCCCTGCATCCTCGAGCGCCAGCGCGACGCAGCCAAAAGCGGCACCGGTAGCGGCACCGACTCCGTCGGCGCCTGAACCTGCTGCGCCCAAACCGGCTGCTCCGACCCCCGCGCCCAAGCCCGCTGCCACACCCGCACCCAAGTCATCCGACCTGGCTAAGGCCCCCTGGCTGCGCTCCGACAACCCTGCCGGTGCTCCTGCCACGGGCAAGCTCCCGACCGAGCCCGCGCCCCGAGCGCCCAAGCGCGCGTCCGCTCCCAAGGCTCAGCCGTCTGCGCAGGCTGCGCCTTGGGAATCCGAGCAGGTGCCCTACGACGACGCCATGGTCGGTGGCTTTGCCGGCGATGCGGGCGGGGAGGATCTTCCTCCGTTCGACGTGCCTGCCGCGGTGCCTGCGCCCAGCCCTGCCGCCTCAGCCGCGGCTCCCGCAGCTGCGACGTCCGCTCCCGCAAACGACGACGTCCCCGCCGCTCCCTGGGAATCCAATCCCGGTGCTGGCAGCCCCTTCGGCCATCAGGGCGCAGCCCCGAGCATCCCGCAGACCGAGGACGAGGCCAAGGCCCTCATCCGCAGCGTCTTTGGCCAGGCCACCATCTTCAAGCCGGTGGAGTAGCTGCGCAGGCGGGTATACTGCTCAAGAAGAGGACCCCTTGTCCGGGCGCATCTGTATTTCGGACATGTGTAGTGTGGTGCCGCGTATCTCGCATTCGAGCAGACAGGTGCGTGACGGTCGGCCTAGGATGCTGAGGTCGATGCGATACGTCGCATGGCTGTCCGTGTACTCGACTTGCTCGGCGTTAATGGTTGCTCCGATTGCCAAATAAACGCCTAGCTCGGCATCGACAATCTTGAAGTCCTTTATCTTGACCTTGAACTCTTGATAGAGGGACGGGCTGTTGTAGTAGACGGTTCGGGTTCCGTCGGTGCACTCATCGGTCGTCTCCCATTTGACGACGGGCTGGTCCGAGCTGGCTATCAGCAGTTCTGCTCCAAAAGCTATGGCATGGGTGATGACAACCAGCAATGCCCAGCCGACAAAGAGATAGAGAACCACATATGCAACGGGGTGTTTTGAGCGGATGTTTTGGAGCGCGTTGGGGGCATTCATGGGGCACCTCCAAATTACTATCTATGGCAATCAAATTATACCCTGCCGCCATGTGCGCCGCCTCGAGCAGCGGTTCGGCATTTAGCTATTTAGTGGCGCACATGAAATGCCGGATTCGGCTCTACTAGATTGAGTATGCGATATTATGCAACCTTGCATAATTCGGCCTTGCATAATCTTTGCGCGTGGTTTGTATTGGAGGACATGTATATCGACTGAGGTAGCGTGTCCGCCCCGCTTGCTTGCCCCGCGCCGTGGTACGATTTTTGAGTTTGAAAGTCCCGTCGCGCTCCGGCTGCCCTTGCAGCTTGTCGCGCGGCCGCACGTAAAGGAGCCATCATGGCCGGTATGAACATGCAGCAAATGATGAAGCAGGCTCGCAAGATGCAGGAGCAGCTTGCCGCCGCGCAGGAAAACCTTAAGTCCCAGACCGTCGACGCCTCTGCCGGCGGCGGCATGGTCAAGGTGACCGTTAACGGCGAGATGGAGCTCGTCAACCTCACCATCGACCCCGATGCCCTCGATCCCGAGGACGTCGATATGCTGCAGGACATGATCATGGCTGCCGTCAACGAGGCCGTTCGCGGCGTCAACGAGCTCGCCAACAAGCAGATGGGCGCCATCACTGGCGGCCTCAACATCCCGGGCATGCCGTTCTAAGACGCGCATATATATGAGTGCCAACCATAGCCTGCAAAAATTGCTCGATGAGCTGGGCCGCCTGCCGGGCATTGGCCCCAAGTCGGCCCAGCGCATCGCCTATTACCTGCTCGAGGCCGATGCCGAGGAGGCCCGCCGCCTGGCCGAGGCCATCCTGGAGGTCAAGCAGGAGGTGCACTTTTGCAGCCGTTGCTTTAACTACGCCACGGCCGACGAGTGCTCCATCTGCCAGGACCCGATGCGCGATACCACCCGCATCTGCGTGGTTGGCGAGCCGCGCGACGTCCAGGCGATTGAGCGCACGGGCAGCTACCACGGCCTCTACCATGTGTTGGGCGGCGTGATCAGCCCCATGGACAAGATCGGTCCCGAGCAGCTGCATATCCGCGAGTTGCTGGCGCGCCTGGGCCATGAGGATATCCACGAGGTCATTATCGCCACCAACCCCAATATCGAGGGCGAGACCACGGCGAGCTACCTTGCTCGCGCCATCAAGCCACTGGGCGTCGAGGTGTCGCGTCTGGCGAGCGGCCTGCCCGTGGGTGGCGACCTGGAGTATGCCGACGAGCTCACGCTCGGCCGCGCTATCGAGGCCCGCCGCGCGATCTAGGCGGCGTCAGCTCCGCGGCATGTCCCGTCGGCCTGCCGCACGGGGCGCTCATAATTGGGCACGCGTTCATGCATTTGTTGTGCAACAAACCTGCTTTTCATCCGCTTATCGCGTGGATGGGTCCACTTGCACCTCGTATTTGCCCATTCGTTGCGCAACCTTTTTGGTTCGCTGATACACTCAAAATGTGGATATGAAAGAATGCGCCGCTTTTAAGCGGCGTGTTTTTGTTCAAGACTTTAGTCTGCTGGCCGCGCAGCGGCCAGCTTTGAACCACCCGCTACGCGGGTGGAGACAAACGGCTTTACAAAGCCACCCCTCCGACCGATATTGACGATTGTTCAGG
>JAXJPE010000009.1:0-37833 GCA_036426035.1 Collinsella sp. | reverse complement strand
CTGCTCGTCATATTCGAGCGCCATCTGGCCAATACGGCCATAAACGCGCACCTTGTGCACGCCGTCGATATCGCCGCTGAGCTTAAGAAGTGCATCGAGATCGCTCTCTGGCACAGGACCCGCCAATTGAAGACGGGTCCTGCCGGGGATCTCGCTAATAATCGAGAATCTCATAGTTTGTGCCTGAGAGCGTTACTCGGCTGCCTCGTCAGCAGCGGCCTCGCTCTGGGTGATGTAGGCAGCCTCGGCAACCATGTCGTCGACATTAGCCTTGGCCTGCTCGACCATGTCCTGGTAGCCGTTCTTGATGCGCATGCCGCACGCGATACCCTGCACGCAGGCATTCTTGACCGGAGCGCTGGTGAGCAGCTTGATGCCGGCCGTACCAAGCAGAAAACCGCCACCGACAAGCAGGGTGTTAAACGTCGACTTCTTCATGTTGCTTCTCCCTTTTGCCGCACAAGCGCGGCATGGTGCCTTAGCACCCGAGTTCATTAGTTTGCTCGAGCACGCTTTGAGACTAGTTTAGTCGAACTATTATGGTCAACCAAAGTTAACCTTTGGAAATCTTGGTCCCCTTTCCTACAGCTGCCAGGCAGCCGCTTCCTTTTGCAGTGCGACCATACGGGCAAATTCTCCACCTGCCGCCTTGAGCTGAGCCGAAGCACCCTGCTCGGCAACCACACCATCCTTGAGCACAACGATTTTGTCGGCATTTTCCACCGTACGCATACGGTGGGCAATAACGATAACCGTCTTACCTGCAAGCAGACGGGAGAGTGCCTGCTGTACCACGGTCTCATTCTCCACATCCAAGCTTGCCGTCGCCTCGTCCAACAGCACGATGGGCGCGTCTTTGAGCAGCGCGCGGGCGATGGAGATGCGCTGGCGCTCGCCACCGGAGAGTTTGGATCCGTTCTCGCCGATCATGGTGTCGTAGCCCTGCGGCATACGACTCACAAACTCGTCGCAGTTGGCGGCACGCGCGGCCGCAAGCACTTCCTCATCGGTGGCATCACGACGCCCGAGGCGGATGTTTCCCATCACCGTGTCGTCAAAGAGCAGCACGTCTTGGAACACAATGGCGTAGTCGCGCAGGAGCACCTCGGGATCGACGCTCGCAACATCCACGCCACCCACGGTGACCGTGCCTTCGGTAGCATCCCAAAAGCGCGCGGCCAGGCGGCTCACCGTAGACTTACCGGAACCCGAAGGACCGACCAGCGCCGTGACCTCGCCTTCCTTGGCGGTAAAGCTCACATCGGTAAGAACTTTCTCGCCGGCGCGGCCGTCCTCGCCCGCACCATAGCCAAATGCCACGTGATTGAACACCACATCGTGGCCCGCGGGCTCAAATTTCTCGCTGCCCCGCGCCACAGGCTCTTCCATGATGGAACGCATGCGCTTGGCAGACGACTCGGCGGCAAACAGCTCGGACATTAACATTAACGCCTGGTCAAAGGGCGCATAGATACGGCTCACCATAAGCAGGAAGGCAAACATCACCAAAAAGTCGACCTGCCCGGAGGCGACCATCGCGGCACCCGTGACCAGCGTGGTGGCAATGCCCAGACGCAGGATGACAAAGGCAGAGTTGACCAAAAGCCCGTTAGCGAGCTCGCCCTTGGTGGTCTCGCGCTCCTCGGCATCGATCACGGCGTTGAGTCCCTCAAGATAATGGGCCTCCTGGTTGGTGGCACGGATCTCGCGAACGCAGTCGAGCGTCTCTTGAATTGCCTCGGTAACCTTGACCTTCTCGGCACGTACGCGATCGAACACCGGGGTCATGGGGCCGCGTGTTAGATACAGCACGGCAAAGGCCACGGGAACGCTCCAAAACGCCGCGATCGCCAGCTGCCAGCAAAAGAACAGCGACGCCATGAACACAATGGCGCTTGCGATGATGGCACCCCAAAGCTCTCCCAGCACGTGGCTGTAGGCGTGCTCCATGGCCTGGACGTCACCCATGATGGTCTCGGTTAAATCGGCCAGATCACGACGACCAAAAAACGACAGCGGCAGTTTGCGCAAGCGCTCGGCAATCTCCATACGCTGCTTGCCGCACTCCTCGTAAAAGATGCAGTAGGTGTAGTAATACTGCTGCCAGTTAGAGGCAAAGAGCAACACAAAAAAGACCACGAGGCCGCCCACGATCGGCAGGGCATCCGGCAGGTCGGCGCCAGTGGCGAGATGTTCGACAAAACCGGCCATGACCAGGAATAAAAAGCCCATGCCGGCCATGGTAATGAGATTGGTGAGCGTGGTCCAGAAAATGCCGCGTTTTACGCCGGCGACGCCTTTATCGGATAGGAAATACTTCTTTTGGAATGAGGCGAACATTTAGGCCTCGCCTCCCTTCGTGACGGCGATATCTGCGGTCGCTGCAGTGATTTTCCAGCTCGCGGCCTGTTCGTATTCGGCCCACATCTTGGCATATAGACCCTCTTGGGACAGCAACTCGGCATGGGTACCCGACTCCTGCACGCTGCCCTGGTTGAGCACCACGATTTGGTCTGCGCCCACTACAGTCGAGAGTCGGTGCGCGATCATAATGACCGTGCGACCCGCCGCCAGCTTGCTAAAGGCGCGCTGGATGAGCGCCTCGTTCTCGGGATCGGCAAACGCCGTGGCCTCATCGAGCACCACGATAGGCGCGTCTTTAAGGATCGCGCGGGCGAGCGCCACGCGCTGGACCTCGCCGCCCGAAAGATATGCTCCGCCGGCGCCGAGCATGGTGTTGATGCCCTGTGGGAGCTTGGCCACAATGTCGTCGCACTGAGCTGCGGAGAGAGCTGCACGCACTTCGTCGTCAGTGGCCGTAGGCTTGGAGGCGCGCACGTTATCGGCAAGTGTTTGCCGGAACAGCTGGTTGGTCTGGAACACGAAGGCGACCTGGTCCATAAGCTCGTGCGGATCCATATCGCGAACGTCCACACCGCCTACGAGCACTCGACCCGAGGAAACATCCCAAAAACGCGGGATCAGGCTTGCGCAGGTTGACTTACCGCCACCCGAGGGACCCACCAGGGCGAGGGTGCTACCAGCGGAAACGCTAAAACTCGCATGGTTGACGGCAGGCGCTTCGGCGCCCTCGTAGGTAAAGCTCACATCCTCAAATCGCACGTCGCTGCCGGCAGGGTGCTTGGGTTGGGCGGGCACGGAGAGCTGCCTGGAATCCATGATGCTTCGAATACGAGCCAGCGAATCGGCACTCATTTGAGAGGCCTCGCCCACAAACATGAGCTTGGTCATGGCCGTCGGCACCACGGCCGAAAATATCGCGTAAAACGTGAAGTTTGCCATAAAATGCGCGAAGTCCGTCTCGCCCGGCGCCAACAGCAACGCCACGGGCAACAGGAATGCCACAAGACCATTGAGCGCGGTAAGGTTGAGTACCTGTGGACCTCGGCAGAACGTGCCCGCATAGTTTTGTGCCATGTCGGCGTATTCGGCGATCGCATCGTGGAAGGCCTTAAAGGAGTAGACCGTCTGCTGAAACACCTTGACCACGGGGATGCCGCGTACGTATTCGGTGCCGGTCTTGTTCATTTTGACTAGTGCACCCATGTAGGCCTTCATGAACTCGGCACCTTTGCCGCCCATCATGGTGGCCATGGCGCCAAACGAAACGACGACCGAGATGAGGCATGCCGCGCCCAAGCGCCAATCGAGGGCGAAAAGCAGCACGAGCAAGCCCACGACCATGGCGGCGGCGCCGGCGATATCGGGCAGCATGTGCGCGAGCAAAGTCTCGGTGGAGGCGGCGCATCCGTCTACAACACGACGCAGCTCACCGGTGGCGTGCGTGTCAAAGTAGCCAAGCGGCAGCCTAAGCAGGTGCTCGCTCGTAGTCTTGCGGATATTGGACGCGCAGCGAAACGCGGACAGGTGCGTGCACATGAGCCCCACGAAATAAACTACGATGCTTGCCAGGGCAAAACCCACGGCCCACCAGCCATACATCGCGATATCGGTGGCTTCGCTCCAGTTAGGTGCCACAGCGATAAGGTCTCGTGCGACAAGCCAAATGCACACATACGGGCCAAAGCTCAGCAGCTGCGAGAGCGCCGAGAGCGCCATGCCCAAATACGTTAGGAATTTACGGTCGCCGGCATATGCAAGCAGCTCGCCGATACCGCCGCCTTCCCTTTTTGATCCCTTTGCCATGAGATTCCTTTCTAACGGCTTGAGAGTTAACCGTAATGAACTTATCATTGGCATGTTAGCCATGGCTCACAATCAACCGAGCTGTGGACGTTTCTGCAAAGGAAAGGGACGCTTTTGAAAATGCATCGGGCCACGACCGACATAACTGAGCTCTACGCACCACAGTTTGAGCAGTTTGGCCTGGAGCTTTCCGGCAAGGGTGCCGTCTTTACCGGCGAGGTGGCAAACGATCGGGCGCACGGCCGCGCATGGATCATGCCCCTCTCCCCTGCCTGCATCGTCATGGAGCATTTCATCACCCCGACGCACGATATGTACCTGGCCGAATACACACCCGAGCCATACGCCTGCGTGAGCGAGGTCAGCGCGCCCACACTTACATGCATGCCCGAGACTGGCATAACGCCCGCGAACCTCAAACCATCGCATGGACCGTGGCCAAACAATGCCGTTTGCAGCTTTATCCAAGATAGCTGTGGCGAGGAATTAAGCCCGCTGTTTGCGGGGGAACTTTATCACTCGCGCTCGGTGCTCTTTTTGCCTGGATATTTTGACGAACTGGAGCACCGCTATCCCACCGAGTTCGCGGGAATCTTTGAGGCGTTTGCCGAGCCATGGCACGAGGAAGCGACGTCTGCCATCTATCACACGCTGCGCCGGATTAACGAGGACCGTGCCCAAACCGTAGGCGGACACGTCTATATGCAGGGCATCGTGGAGACCATGGTCGCGGAGCTCGCCTGTTCGCGCGCGGCCCACAAGCAGGCGCGGCAGGCGGCAGACACACGCGTCAGCATAACCATGGCCGAAGAAGCAACGGCAATGATTGAGCGCACGCTCGACAAAGGCAGACATGTGGGTATCAACGAGGTGGCCGAGAGGCTCTACACAAGCCGCTCCAAACTATGCGCCACCTTTAAGGCCCAAACCGGCGAGTCCCTGGGCGCCTACATTCGCAGACGCCGTATGGAGCGAGCGCAGGACCTTTTGGCAGATAGCGCGCTCACGATAGCGCAGGTGGCAGAGCGTCTAGGCTACCCTCAGCAGGCCGCCTTCGCCCAAGCCTTCAAGCAATACACCGGCATGACACCCACGGCTTGGCGCTCCCAACATATATAAAGAATGAAGGCGCCAACGGCGCCCTCATTCACCAAATTCAATTCAGCCCACCTGACCCGAACGGCCGAGTCGTCACAGAACCGAGGGGCCGGGCGCAGGGCCTTGCCTCTCAATGAGTTCCCTTCAAAAACAATGGGCGTGCCGACGGCACGCCCATTCACTCTATTCCATTCAGCCCACCTGACCCGAACGGCCGAGTCGTCGCAGAACCCGGGAGCCCCGGCAGGGCGGGTGCTTGCTCAAAATGAGTTCCGCACGCAAAGAAGGCCACTTAATGTGGCCTTCGTCTTGCGCAGGACTGTTCGAAATTTTGAGGAAGCACCCGCCCTGCCGGGGCCCCTCGGTTCCCGCTTACGAGAGCGACGTTCTCAGCAACTCGTTGAAGAGCTTCGGGTTGCCCTTGCCGCGGCTCGCCTTCATGCACTGGCCCACCAAAAAGCCGATGACCTTCTGGTTGCCGTCACGATACTGCTGTGCCTGATCGGCACAGTTTGCCAGCACCTCGTCCACGATCGGCTGCAGCGCGCCGGCATCGCTCACCTGACGCATACCGCGCTCGTCGACGATCTTGTTGGGATCGTCACCGGTCTGGGCCATGGCCTCAAAGACCTCGTGCGCCTGATTGGAGCTGATGGCATCGGTCGCCAGCAGCTTAGCCAGCGCTGCCACCTGAGCCGGCGCGATGCCGGACTCGGTGAGCGACACGCCTGCGCCCTTAAGGTAGGCGATCATCTCGTTCACCAGCAAGTTTGCAACCGTCTGGGCCTCCTTGCCAGCCATACCGGCAGCGGCGGCCTCAAAGAACTCGGCAAACTCCGGGTCGCCGGCAATCTGCTCGGCGTCGGCCGTCTTAATGCCAAAGTCGGCCTCAAAACGAACGCGCTTTGCATCGGGCAGCTCGGGGATCTCGCCACGGCAGCGGTCAATGAACTCGTCGTCCAGATCGAACGGTGCCAGGTCGGGATCGGGGAACAGACGATAGTCGTCTGCCGTTTCCTTCACACGCATGACCACGGTGCGCTTGCGGCTGGGCTCCCAGTGACGGGTCTCCTGGTAGATAATGCCGCCCTCCTCGAGCACCTCGGCCTGGCGGCAGATCTCGTAGGCAAGGCCGTCGTGCAGGCTCTTAAACGAGTTGAGGTTCTTGAGCTCGGTCTTGGTGCCCAGCTTGGTCTCCCCGCGGCGACGCAGCGACACGTTGCCGTCGCAGCGCATGGAGCCCTTCTCCATGGAGCAGTCCGAAATGCCCAGCGTCACAAAAATGCGACGGAGCTTCTCCATAAACAGGCGAGCCTCCTCGGGCGTGCGCAGGTCGGGCTCGGTGACGAGCTCAATCAGCGGCGTGCCGCAGCGGTTGTAGTCGACGAGCGACTCGGCCGCGGCGGTAATGCGGCCCTCGGCGCCGCCCACGTGGACCATCTTGGCGGCGTCCTCCTCCATGTGGATGCGCAGGATGCGGATGGGCACCGTGTAGGAACCGTCCTCGCGACGCTCGGGCATCTGCAAGTTGGATGCATCGTAGCTGGCCAGGTGACCGGCGCGTTGATTGCCTTCGCGCATGGTCGACGTCATGGACGTGGACAGGCCCTCGGCGTTGGCCGAGGCGCTCGCCAGGCTCTGGGCCTCGGCCTCGCCAAACGCGCAGTCGGGGCGCTCGGCGGCACCGCGACCGGTCACATCCAGATCCAGGTGACCGTACATGGCAAAGGCAACCGGACCCTGCGTAGTCTGGAAGTTCTTGGCCATGTCGGGATAGAAGTAGTGCTTGCGGTAGAACATCGAGTGGCGCTGGATCTCACAGTTGGTGGCGAGACCGGCCTTGACGATGCTCTCGATGGCGCGCTTGTTGGGCACCGGCAGGGCGCCGGGCAGGCCCAGGCACACCGGGCACACGTTGGCGTTGGGCTCGTCATCGTGGCTGAGCTTGCAGTTGCAGAACATCTTGGTATCGAGTGCGGTGAGCTCGGTATGGATCTCCAGGCCGATCACGGCCTCCCAATCCTGCAGGACCTCGGAAAGCCCCTTCATTACAGCTCGCCTCCCTTCCCGGCAAAATCGGGCGCGACGGAAAGCGCGGGCGCACCCGTGACGGCATCGGCAAAGCCGCGCTCCAGGGCGCGGGCAAACGTGAGCAGCTGACGGTCCTTAAAGGCGGGTCCCACCAACTGGGCAGAAACGGGCAGCTGAGTATCCTCGCCCAGGCCCAGCGGCACCGAGATACCGCCGTTGCCGCATATGTTGAGCGAGATGGTGTACAGATCGGAGAGGTACATCTGCGTGGGGTCGCTGATCTCGCCAAACTTAAAGGCCGTGCGCGGCGAAGCGGGCATAAGGATGGTGTCCACCTTGGCATACGCGGCGTCGTAGTCCTGCGTGATGAGCGTGCGGGCCTTTTGCGCGGCGTAGTAGTACTTGTCGTACACGCCCGAGCTCAGCAGGTAGGCGCCGAGCATCTGACGGCGCTTGGCCTCGGCGCCAAAGCCGTGGGCGCGCGAAAGCGAGCTCTGGTCGGACAAGTTGGCGCAGCCCTCCTCCTGATAGCCGTAGCGAATGCCGTCGAAACGGGCCAGGTTGGAGAACGCCTCGGCCGGGCCGATGACGTAGTAGGCGGCGATGGCGGCGTCCAGGTGCGGCAGGTCTACCTCGACCAGCTCGGCGCCCTGGCTCTGCAGCTCCTGGGCGGCGCGCTGAACAGCGGCCTTGACCTCGGGCGTCAGACCCTCGGCCTCCATAAACGCGGGGATGATGCCCACGCGCTTGCCCTCGATGCTGTCGTTGAGGTGCTCGGTAAAGTCGACGGCGCAATCCTGGCTGGTGCAGTCATACGGATCGTGGCCCGCACCGGTAAGCGCGTTCATGGCCAGCGCGACGTCCTCGACCGTGCGGCCAAAGGGCCCCACCTGGTCGAGCGACGAACCAAAGGCGACCACGCCGTAACGGCTCACGGCGCCATACGTGGGCTTTAAGCCCACCACGCCGCACAGCGACGCCGGCTGGCGAATGGAGCCGCCGGTGTCCGAACCCAGCGAGAGCGCGACCTCGCCCGCGGCGACAGCTGCAGCGGAACCGCCCGAGGAGCCGCCGGGCACGCGCTCGGTATCCCAGGGGTTGTTGGTGCGGTGGAACGCCGAGCTCTCGGTGGAGCTGCCAAAGGCAAACTCGTCCATGTTGGTCTTGCCCATGGGCAGGCAGCCGGCATCCAGCATGCGCTGGACGCAGGTGGCGGTGTAGACGCTCTGGTAGTTCTCGAGCATGCGGGAAGCGCAGGTGGTGCGCGTGCCCACGAGGTTCATGTTGTCCTTGATGGCCAGCGGCACGCCCGCGAGCGGGGGCAGCGGCTTGCCTGCGGCACGGTCGGCGTCCACGCGCGCGGCGGCCTCGAGCGCGAGCTCGGGCGCCACCTGCAGGAATGCCTGGACCCCGCCCTCGCGCGCCTCGATGGCGGCAAGGGAGGCCTGGGCCACCTCGGTAGCGGTAAAGTCGCCAGCGGCAACACCCGCGGCGATCTGGGCGGCGGTAAGGGAATCGAAGCTCTGCGCCATTACTCGCTCTCCCCCTCTCCCAAAATGGACGGCACGCGGAAGTAGCGCTCACGCGCGCTGCCGGCGTTTTCGAGCGCAACGTCGAGCGGCAGGTCGCGCTCGGGCTCGCGCAGGTCATCGCCCATCACGTTGGACAGGCTTCCGATAGGATGGAACGTAGGCTCCACGTCGGGCAAGTCATATTGCAAGACGGGCTCGAGCATCTGGACGGCATCGTTCATGTAGGACGTCATCTGGGCGAGCTCGTCATCGGTCAGTGCGATCTTTGCGTACTCGGCGATGCCGCGAACATCTTTCTCGCTGAGTGCCATAGGCGCTCCCTTCCGCATAACAGATAAACCGCTCTAGTATACAAGGCAACGCCACTTGGAGCAGGTGCTTTACCCAAATGCAGCGAAAACGTAACGAGAGCGGCGTTTGGTAGGCTGCGGGCTGGCGGTTCTGCAGCGAAACCGCACCGTCCATAGCGAAAACCGTCCCGCCCGCAACGAAGACCATCCCGACCGCAACGAAAAGCATCACAACATTCGACACTTTTCGCCAAAATCGAGATTTTCATCGAATGTTGTGATGGTTTGGAAGTCCCGACCACCACAAAGGCGCCTGTCCCCATTGTGGCGGTTCTGGAGAATGTCTTATGCCGAGGCCTTGGCCTTGCGGCGCTTGCGGACCGCGTGGATCACGATGTCCAGCAGCAACAGCACAATGGCCACGACCACGATAAGCACGGCGAACTCGCGCTTGCCCCAGTGGCGGCCGGCCAGCGACTTTTGCTTGTCGACGTCCTTCTTGCTGTACTTGGTGCGCACGCAATGCACCAGCAGGCGATGGTCGTTTACGCCGTAAGGCGTGCAGGTGACGAGCGTCACTTTGTCGGCGCCCGGCTCGATGGTCAGCGACTCCATCTCCTCGGGCAGCACCACCTCGGAGTCCACCATCTTGTAGGCAAGCGTCTTGTTCATGGTGTGCAGCAGCACCAGGTCGCCGGGCTCCAGCGAGTGGATATCGTCGAACATGCTCAGGTTGCGCATGCCCGAGTGCGCGGTGAGCACGCAGTGCGTCGAGGTGCCACCCACCGGCAGGCTCGTGCCTTCCAGGTGGCCGACGCCGGCCATAAGGACTTCTTCGCTCGTGCCGTGGTAGATGGGCATGCTCACGTCGATGGAGGGGATCTCGACCCAACTCATCATGGGGTCGCGATCAAAGATGAGCTGCTGAGCGTAGGGCTCGATCTGGTCGGCGGGAAGCTCGGTGGCCTCGCCCGCCAGCTGCTCGTTAAAGGAGCGCGCCTGCAGCAAGATGCGCTCGCGCTCCTCGGCAGACAGCGCGTCCACGGTGCTGGACACCGTGCTGATCTGGTTGAACACGCCCGAGGCCTCGAGCCGGTCCAAGATCCACGGCCAGGTCATAAGGCCCACGCCGATAAGGATGATGACGATGGTGATGAGCCGGTCGGCCCAGCGCGGCAGTCGCTTGCGACGGCGCTTAGGTTTTGGTTGAGGTTTGGGCCGGGGGCTTGAGCCGCCGTTGGCCGCGGCGTTATTGCTCTTCATATGTTTGGCGCCCTGCACCATCGCCGGTCACTCCTCTATAGTTCAGGTTGTCTGAACAAATAATAGCCGAATTGCGAGCTTCCGCGCCGGACAACGCAGCCTGGCAGCATTGCGCAACGCGAGTATGGGCCCGCATTTGCGTTTTCAAAATGTCCCGGATCGGCGGGGCGATTCGGGATACAATGTCAATAGAAAACGACGCACCCCGCGTAAATGTTTGGGAGCGCGGGCGGCCTAGTTTTCAGCTTTTGTTAAATGCCCGGGATCCTACCCCCGGGCATTCTTATTTGCGCTTGTTGCGGCGCAAATGCCTTCTACCGTCCGCACCGCGCGTGCGCCTACGGACCTTAAACCGAACCTCATACGAGTCAAGAAACGCGATGACGAACGTGCCCACCGCCGCGAGGGCGGCGAGCGCGTTAAGGAATTTCAGCATTTGGGGACCTCCGATCGAGTCGTCGGCCGCCCGCGCACGGGATGCGTCGCAAGGGTATTTTACTGCGAGCACTCGCACTTACAGCTGGTAAACGCAATATTTGCAAACATCTGTTCGATATTCATACGCTTGATCCATCGGACGATGGAGGCTGGCTGCGTTATCCCAAAAGAACGGGGCAGACTCCAGTGCGGAGTCTGCCCCGAAAAGAGAATGGCAAAGCAAGAACGTCGATGGACGAGAAAAGTGTCCGCAAGTCTCATGGCCATCACATCCCACCTGCCAAAGGGATGGGTGAGCGAGCGTTACTCCTGCTCGGACTCCTCGGCCTGCTTACGGCTGCGGATAAGGTGCGCCACGCCGATGCACAGCACCGCGCCACCAGCGATCCAAGTGAAGGTCACGCCGTTGAGACCGGTCAGCGGGAGGCCAGAGCCCTTCTTGTTCTTAATCGTGAGGGGAATGGTTGCGCCATTTGCATCCTTAATGACGGTCATCTCCTTATTGTTGGAGCTGACCGTAAGCGTATCCAACTCACCATTATTCTTGTAGGACGGAGTTACCGTGATTTCAAATGGGGCGACGGTGTTGTAGCCAGTGGGCGTAGTGGTCTCAGTAATCTGGTATGTACCGGTATCAAGGCCGGGAATATAGACCTTGCCGTCATCGAGTTGCGTCTTGAACTCATATGCCTGGCTCTCTTCGACAATTTCGCCGTTTTCACCAAGCCACTTGTTATCCAAAGTGCCCTCGTCACCTCGAATAACCTTAACCTTAAAGCCCGCCTGGAGATTCTTTCCCGTGAGCGCGCTCCCGGTGTCCTTATCGGTCTTGGTGACATCGAGACGGAAAACGTGATCCGTCACAACATCGATCTCGGATTTACCGGTACCTTCGGCCATGGGGTTGTTGGAGTACTCGAGATAGACCTCGTTTTTATTACCGGGAGCTTCATAGCTAGCCTTGCTATTGAGTTCGGCCTTGTAGAAGACAACGATTTGAGTTTTAGCATCGATATTAAGAAGATCGCTTTCATTAGCCGCAGTAGCCGACTTCAACCCCTTATCATTAAAACTCACCGTCAGAGTATTATTATTGTCCTCAGCAGGCTCAACCACGGTGTAGCTATTCTGATCTATCTTGGTATAGCTCTCGTTATTCAGCGCATAAACCTCGAGCGAGCCCTTAGCATAAGTAAGGCCCTGCGAAAGGGTATCCGTAAACTTGTATGCATAGGAATCATAGGTGGCGTAGTTGTCTGCAATCGTGCCGGTGAGCTTGTAGTTCACCTTCTGGCCGATCTGGGAGTCGGCGTAATCTTCCCAGCCAGTCTGGTCAGTAATGTTGGCGTCCTTCACCTTGGAGTCATTAAGGACCTTTTTCTCGACCGTGGGGATGCTGGTCTTCTCGGTGACTGTTACGGGCTCACCACCCACGATAGCGAAAATCGGAGAGGTGCCAGTGTTCGGCTTATCCGCCTTAAGGCCGTCCGACACGAACAGGTAATAGCCATCGCCGTAATGACCATCGGAAGTGATGGCCGGACGCGTCCACGAAATGTCCACCGGAATTCCGTTTCCCGCAGGAGTCTCGTCTGTTACCGCAGCCGCAATTGCATACAGTACATCCCCGGGAGCAACCCGCGTGCCTTCGCTGCTGCTTGCCGAGCTGGCGTTAGTATCCGTCACATTGTTAGAAAGCCACTCGGCAACAACCGGAGCAGTGGCATCTGCAGCGAGTGCCTTGGTGGAATCCGCCTTCACAAGCTCTTTGTACTTGGTAGACCCCTGAATAGCAGCAATCACCTTGGATCCGATAGTCGTGCTTGACCATTCAATATCGGAGGCAACTTTACCTTTGTCCTTCTCATCAACGACTTTGGCCTTGAAAATCTGATAGGCCTTAAACGTATTGTCCTTGTTGTCCTCGGCAATCCTATTGATCGTAATGCTGTTGGCCGGTGCCGCCTCCGCTGCAAACGCCATACTCGCCGGGGCCATGACGCCGCCGAAGCTCAGCGCTGCGGTGAGGCCGGCGGTTACTGCCAGGCGTGCGATGTTCTTGCTCATGCTCATCTTCTTTTCCTCCGTTTTCCGTTTGATTCTCATTCGATCGGTCATCATCTGTCTGTGTCTTAGCATCTACTTCGCTACGTCTCGCCCCGCTCTCTGTGGGGCTGCCAGCTACTCTTTATGGCTGCCACCTCCCCGCTTGACCAGGAGCGCGACCACGATGAGCGCGGCTCCGGCGACCGCTGCGGCGGCCGCAGCGTACATTGCCATATCGCCAGTCGAGGGCATAAAGCCTCCGGTGGTAATGCTAGGGGGTGTGCCGGTGGGCGTGTTGATGAGCGACGCCTCCAGGCTGCCCGTCGACCCGTCCGCGCTGTCGGCGCGCAGGGGCGACTCGGCCGTGATGGTGAGCTTGGGCTTGGCGGCGGCCACCTGGTCGACGTCCAGGCCCTCGGCCTTGACCGTCACGGAGCGCGTGCCCTCAAAGGCGGTGTAGCCCTTGGGCGCCTTGAGCTCGCGGACCTCCAGCTTGCCCGAGTCCACGCCCGAGACGGTCACGCGGCCGTCCTCGCCCGTGGTGACGGTGGCCTTGCCCTCCGCATCCCACGTGCCGTCGGCCGCCAGTGTGCGACCGCGGTCGTCGGCGATGCTCAGGACCGCCCCGGCAAGCGGCTTGTCGCCGTCGCTGCCGCGCTTGGTGAGCGCGAGATCCCAGGTGTAGGCAGTCGCATCATCGCTCGGCGTGCGAGTGAAGCCGGCGTCGCCGGACTGGTCGGCAAAGGGAGAGCGCGGGTAGCGCAGGTAGACCTCGTTGGGGTTGCCCTTTGCGATGCCGTGGCTGCAAGCGCTGCTGAGCGGCGCATTGTACACGGCGACCACGCGGGCACCCGCGGTAAAGGCGTCGGCCCCGCCGAGCGCGGCGACCAGGTCGCCGGTGCGCACGGTGAAGGTCTTGCCGTCGGCCGCTACCTTGGTGGCGCACTGGGCCGTGATATCGGTCCAGCCCTTCGCGGGCTCGGTGCTGGCGCGCCCGTCCTTGCCGGTCTGGACGGCGTCAAAGCCGCCGTCCGCGCCCGCCGCCACGTACACGCGCATGCTCGCGGCCACCTTGGAGGGGTCGAGCCCCGCGCTCATGGTGTCAACGAACCGCACCGTATAGGTGTCGTAGGCGGTAAGACCCGCCGGGACCGTGACCGAGAGGCGCCAGTACAGGTCGTCGGCGACCGTGGCGTCGGCGGCCTTCTGCCAGGCAGCAGTGCTGTCCTCCAGCACATGCTTGGACACCTTGGGGGTCGCCGCCTTGGGCTTGACGGTGACGGCGCTGCCGCCGACCAGGGCCATGATCGGCGCGGTGCCGGCCTCGCCCTGGGCGATGGCGCCGTCGTCGGCGACGATGAGCCAGTAGCCGCAGTGCAGCTCGGCCGCCGTGCCCGCGTTAAGGGCCACGGACTCGGCGGCAGAGCTCTGGAGGGAACGAGCGAGCTGTGCGCTCAGCGCGCTCGTAAGGTGGGAATCGGTGTTGAGCCACTCGGCAGCTTCCTGCGCGGTGGTCTGGGAATTGGGCATGCCGGCGCTGTGCAGCACAGGCAGCGCGGCGTCGCGCACGGCGTCGCTTGCCCAGGCGAGGTCGGTGGCGATCTTGGCGTCGCTGTCGCCGTCGACGACGTTGGCGCTAAAGATCTGGTAGGCGTCGTAGCTGCTCGCCACGGTGCCGCTCACCGTGATGGAACCGGTCGAGGTCGGCGCGGCCTGCGCGGAAGCGGGGAACACAACCGCGCAGGTGCCGATCAGGAGGGCAAGCAGCGCAAACAAGATCGGGAAGGAGCAAACTTTCTTATTCACGACGCTCGCCTCCCTTCGCATTCGCCTTGCGGCGAATGTGCATCCAGGCCGCAGCAGCGCAAAGCACCGCCGCGCCGGCAAGGTACGTCAGAGTGACGCCCGACATACCAGAAAGGGGCAAAGAGGTGGAGTAGGTGTTGGTGAAGGTGGGAAGGCTTTGGCCAGCGTTGGCGTCCTCGCCGTACTGCTTCGGTATCCGCTCATTCTCAGGAATTTCATTGCCTTTGGCATCGACGATCTGAGTGTAGGTCACATTGGTTGTGATTCCAGCATCGTCATCCTTTGCGACAACCGTAAGCTCATAGACCGACTGATCAAACTCGTAATGCGGATAGGTCGATCTTTCGTTCTTCTCGCGCACGTAGTACTTGAAGGTCTTGGAAGGGCCGCCCGTGGAGTCGCCCGGGTCGGAACTATTCCTGATATCTGAGAGCGAGTACGTGAGCTCAATCTCTTTACCATTGCCATCCAAGAATGAATGCGTCTGCTTATTTTCATTTTCAGAGGTCACGGCAGTTCCGATGATGTTATTAAAGTCTCTGTCTGTCGCAAGTTGAAGCGTAAACTCCTTCATCTCGCCACCCTCAACAACCTTAGTCGCCTTAGGAGTCCAGGAAACACTAGGGGTGTACTTGTTGGTGAATGTACTTCGCTTACCGGAGTCAGCAATCAAATAATAGTCATCAGTAGGTGACACAGGGCCCAAAGGGCCAGCTGAATCCCCAAGATTCTTAGTCACGTCCACACTATCAATCGTGAAGTTATAGACACTAAGATCTTTAGACTTATTCGAATCATTCTTTATCGGAACAGACATAAGTACAGTCTTGTTGTATTCGACTGTCACGTTAATCTCGTATACAGCATGATCGTAATCAACACCAGGAATATTGCCCGCATCTTCGACCAAGTAGTATGAGTATGTAATTTTGCCAGTATCACTTAAGGACTCCTTGCTGAAGTCACCGAGCCGCTTGCTAAGGTCATTGCTAAGGTCAAAGGCGATGTTGCCAGCGGTATTCTTGGCAGATTGGACAAACTCGCAGCCACCTTTGCTGAAATTACCATTATTGTCCCAAGAAGGCGCCTTCGCAGTATCCGAGTCCTTGCGATAAACCGTAAAGGTGAACTCCCCATCTTTGAGGTCGCGGCCGTCCAACTCCTTGGTTGCCTTCAACTTAAGGCTCGGATAGACGTACGCATCCGCAGGCACGCCTAGGTACAAGTCGCCATTCGACATGATGCCGCCACCATGGTCCCAGGAATAGTTGCCCGTGATGAAAGTTGTCGCTTCATTCTGCGCTTGATTCCGCGCATTAATCGCCGCCTCATCCTCGGCCATAACACCCGACATAACACCCGAGGTCAGGCCGATGCTATTTTTTACCCCAACAGCACCGTTGGCGGGGATGTTGATAGTTTTTTCAAGTTCGATGCTTCCCGAGTACCGGGCGTCTCCACCACCAAGCATCTCACCAGTCACAACTGCGATCGGCGTTGTGTGATCATGCGCTGCGAGGAAGAAATCGGCATGACCATTGTCACGAAAAACATCTTTCAAATAGGCGGTATAGTCTTGATTCTTACCGTCGCCGCCTTTAGAAAGATGGGGCGCTTTGTCATTGCCGGTATTGCGCGCTGGGTCGTAAGCAGGATTAGGATGATCTTTGCCAAGATTCTCATTACCGGCAGACTTATTGCCAAAGATTGCCGTGCCTTCAGTGCTCGTTACCAAGGTCTTACCCGATGGGCAAACCGCAACGCCGCCACCATAGCCGCCAGCGGTATTGCTGCTTATATACGAGTTGTATACAAACAGCCTGCCTGCGTTATCCGCGTTTTTCGAATCACCCTGAACAAAGATGCCGCCGCCGCCCCAGTCGTAGCGAGACATGCAGTGATTGTTTGTGATGTAGACTATACTTTTTTTGGTGCCGTTACTTTCTTTAGGGCCGTTAATAAACGCGTCAACCTTCTGGCCCACTCGGATGCCGGCACCTTCAGATCGGTAGCTCACGTTAGAGGCAATAATTCCTCCCGTAACTTTGAGCCATGCCATATCTTGTTGACCAATATTGGTAACGTAAACGCCGCCGCCAGCTTCATCGGAATAGTTGCCAGTAATCTGGCCGCCATAAATGGCGACATCGGCGCCCCTTATGGCGGCAAGCCCAGCGCCGCCATGACAACCATCGCCATCTTTACTGCAGAATTTGGCATAGCGATTGTTCGTAATGTAACCGCCGGAAACAGTAACGCTGCCGCCATATTCGGCCATGATGCCGCCACCAAAGTCAGCAGAATCAAGCGTGCTGTTGCCGGAGATTACGCCATTAGTTATGGTGACCGTGGAAGCGTTGGCATGCACACCACCGCCACTATAAGCGCTGTTGCCGGCAATTACGCCACCGGAAACGTTGAGGCTCGAATTGTTGCATATTTCAATTCCGCCGCCCGCACGCAAGCTGGAAGCACCACACACATAGCCGCCGCTCATGTTGACGGTAGAGCCGTTCTCGGCATAAACCAAGCTGCTAACGCTGCCACCTTGTTTTTGCGTGATCACGCCGCTCACAAGGTTAAACGTGCCGCCCTTGCCGTTGTTGTTATACAGATTGATGAGCTTTAGATTTGCGTTGCCGCCGCACGCCACGATGGCACCCTTAATATCGACGTTATGACTGACAAGCGTCTCGATTGTCCCTGTACCACTCGGGGTCGATTTGGTCACGTAGTAGGTAAGATTAGACGGAATGCCATCAACGTAATTTAGCACGGCTTTCTTGCCATAATTATCGGGACTCAGCTTCTGCCCCTGATCAGTCAGCTGTTGAACATCGTTGACCGTCTCAGTCACCGGCGCGGAGTCCTTAATTTCGTCCTTAATTGTAAGTGTTGCGCCATTAGCAACATCAAATAACGGCTTATCGGTGTTCAAGCACTTGATCTTATGACCGTTTAGATTAAGGGTGATATTGATAGGGTTGTCGTCAGTTTGTTCAAACCTAATCTCTTGGTTGCATTCAATATCGTTAACGAGCTCAAAAATAGCTGAGCCGGATGCATCGCAAAGTCTCTCGTCAAGAAGCTTCTTGCTGAGTTCAGCCCCACTGCTGATTGTATAAGTCGATTCATTATTTGCAGCAAGTGAAATCGCGCCCTCGCCGTTAGCACCGTCATCCGCAGGCTGTGCATCGGAAGGCTGCGTGTCACCCTCGACCTTCGTGTCGTCGGACGGCAGGCCTGCGGCAGCGGCGTCTTCGCTCGCGTCATTCCCGGCATCGTCACTATTCTGGTTTTCGGTATCCCCGTTGTTGGTGTTTTCTACATCAGTAGACTCACTTGAGGAACCCCCCCCCATCACAGTTTCCTCGGCAGAAACCGTATGGACATCGTTGGCAATGGCCTGCGCGATCGGGGGCATGACGAGCGACAGTACCAGGCTCAAAACGGATGCTCCGCACAAAACGCCTGCCAGTACACGGCGCGTCGCTTTATTACTCTGCTTAGATTTGTCCGAATTCGCTTTCATCGATGTCTCCTCCCCAAGAGACCGCGATCTTGCTCTTTCCCTATCAAACGTATCTGCGCAATCTGTAATTGCGCTCGTTTAGTAATGCAATTATAACGATTGTTTAAACATCTGAGCAACAAAACCGACATTTTTGTAGCGAGTTCTAAATTCTCTTGACATTTGCTCAGATTTACCTTCGTTTATTCGCTATCTATTTTTTGTTTCTGCTGGTAATTTAGTTGCGTATTATTTTTTAATGGCATTAGATTTATTTGCACAACATTTTGCTCAAGAGCAAACATCCTGTGAACGGTCGAAAATCGACCGTGAGCGGTAGGTCATTAACCGGAAGGAATATCCTACCAAACTGATGAGAATATCTTTAACCCATCGGTAGTTAGAAGCGTGATGTTCAGACAACTATATTTGAATTTTCGCGCAGATTTTAGGCATCATTTCGCCCAAATCGCCTGAGGCCGCCACAAAGGTGCCTATTCCCTTTGTGGTGGCTCTCCCCCGGCGCTACAGCAGATGTTCCTCGATAAAGATCGCGATGCCGTCTTCGTCGTTGCTCGCGGTTACAAAATCGGCGGCGGAGCGGGTGGCATCGCTGCCGTTTGCCATGGCCACGCCCGCGCCGGCGTCGGCAACCATGCAGGTGTCGTTATCGGCATCGCCAAACACGCAGATGTTCTGGAGCTCCATGCCGTTGAGCTCCGCCACACGCACAAGGCCGCGTGTCTTGGACACGCGCGGATCCATAAACTCGTAGAGCCGCTGCGTGGTTTGCAGAGCCGCCGCCTTAACAGTGTCATCGGCAAACGTCGATGCTTGCTCAATCACCCGCGGCATTACCTCGGGCGCCATGGTAAACATCACCTTGGGCTGCGGCTCGCGCAAGAACTCGGCAAAATCGACCACCTGGTAGGGCACGCCGTCGACGCGCGACAGGTGCTCGACGCACGCGTTGCTCTCGGGCACGTAGAACACACCGTCTCGGGGGCAGACGGGCGTTGCCGGAAGGTCCGCCATGTGCTTGCAGATGCGCGCGATGGTCTCGCCCGGCAGCGGATAGCTCAGCTCGTTGATGTCGTGCGCGCGGTCGATGACCTCGGCACCACCGCAGCCCACGAGCACGTCCACCAGGCCTTCGATGCCCCAGAGCTCGTACATGGCCTCGGTCGCGTGGGCGTCGCGCCCGGTGCACAGGCCAAAGAGCACGCCGCGCTCGCGCAGGGCGCGGATCGCCGCCACGGTGCGCGGGGACACCGTGTGCTGGCTCGTGAGCAGCGTGCCGTCGATATCGCAGAACACGGCTTTGATGTGGCTGAAGGTGGTGTCCATGGGGGCCTTTCTGGGTCGTGCGGCGGTGTGGGGTGTATTCGTGAACGGCGTACATGGTATACCAAGGCACAGGCGCGGCCCGTCAAAGCAAAAACCACCACAAAGGCGCCTGGCCTCTTTGTGGTGGCCGGATCCGCAGCGCAAACCATCACAACATTCGACGTTATTCGGCAAAATCGCGATTTTCAACGAATGTTGTGATGGGTTTTACTGCCTTGCAGAACAATCGAAATGCCGGCGGCCAAACAGCAGCAACGCCGCGGGGACCGCCGTCACGACCATGCCTGCCCCCACGAGTGTCCGTTGTACGCCAAATGTTGCCGCCAGCCACGGTGCAACCGCCAGAGGGGCCACGCCGGCGAACATATTGCCAAAGCCCATGACCGAGTTCACACGGCCGAGTTGCTCGAGCGGCGCCGTCGTCTGCACAATGGTGTTGTGGAGCGGGTTGACGACACCCCAAGCAATGCCCAGGGCGATCTGGCCGACGAGGGCCACGCCCACGTACGGTGTCCCCACATAGAGCAAACTTCCCAGGCCCACGGACATGAGCGCCACGAGCAGGGTTTTAAGGTTGACCAGGTGCGGCGGCAAGCGGAGCGCGAGGACGGCGCCCAGCACCGCGCCGACACCGCTGGCCGACGAGAGCCAGCCCATCCATTCGACACCGACGTGCAGGACATCACGGTAGAAGAACGACTCCAGCGGGTCGAAGGCACCGTAGCCAAAGTTCGAAAGGAAAATAATGCAGAAAAGTAGCGCGAGGACGCTATTGGTAAAGACCGTCTTGATGCTGGTCGCGAAGGTGGCGCGGGAAGATGTGTTGGGGTCGGGGCTTTGTCCCGCACGCTCCCCTTCCTCTGCCGAATCGGCATCCGTATGCCCGGCGGCATGGCTGGTCTGCGGCCTAAAGTCCCAACCGGCAACGAGCGCCTGTACGGTAAAGAGCATCATGAGCAAAAACACCGCACGCGACGACGCAGCAGCTGCGACAAAGCCGCCCAGCGTGGGGCCAACGATGATACTCACGTTTGAGAACATGGCGATGGCGGAGTTGATGTCTTTGAGCTCGACGGGGTCGTCGGTGAGATACGCCGGATAGGACGTGGCAATGGGCTGGGCAAATCCCATCACAAAGCCCAGGAGTACCGCGCCGGCAAGGACTGTTTCGGTCGCGCTGCCAAAGGCGAGAATTGCCGCGCCGGTTGCCAACGTGCCGACGATACTCGCCCGGAAATGACGGCGCGGACCCCAGGCGTCGAGCGCAGCGCCACCCGCAAAGGATCCCAAGATCACGAATACGTTCATAAACAGAACGGCCAGCGATGTCGCCACAACCGAGGCATCGTCTGCATAGGTGAGCGTTCCGATGACGCCGATAAAGTAGCTGGTCTGAAAACCGGTGTAGATGAGAAAGCGCATCGCCACCAGGCGCTTGGCCTGCACGGACAACGATGATTGAGGCTTTGAGAAAAGAGGGGCGAGCATAGAGACTCCTTGTTTCATACGAATGCGGACGGTGGGCATTCGCCACCGTCTGTCAAATCAATCTATCCGCATGAAACATTAAGGACGCATCAAGCCCCTTCTCTCCGTTTTTCGCCCGTCATGAACTACTTGGTAGATTGTAAGACATGTCCCACACATCTACCAAAGCAAAAACCACCACAAAGGTGCCTGACCCCTTTGTGGTGGAAATGGCGTTTGCCCAGATAAAACCTGCCGAAATAAACCTGTTCCTATTTGGCATGTTATGGCAACACAGCGAGCCGGTTCCAAGTGCCCCAGGTCGCCCCGAAAGAGGAGCGACGCGTACTTTGGTACGCGAGCGACGGCTTGAGGGGCGAGATGGGGTGCTTGGGGCCGGCGCAGCGTCAAGCCTGAAGGTGATCTTGGATAAGATCACAGATGGCTCGGGCGTCGTTGATGTTGATGGCTCGGGTCGCAAAGCCGGCGTCGAAGGCCTGACGCGCCAGGGCCTCGTTGCAGGCAAGGGCCAGCGTGTGGCCATCGACCAGGTCGAGCGAGCTCTTGCCGCGCAGACGGTCGACACCGGAGCGCGCGACGACGATGTTGTCGAAGCCCTCGGTCTTGTAACCCTCGATGATCACCACGTCGACATCGTTGTAACGCGACAGCAGCTCGCGCGCGGGCATCTCGTCCTCCTCGCGCGTGTCGGCGTACTCCGCCCAGCGCGTGGCACAGATGAGGCCCACGTGCTTGGATCCGGCTTGGTGATGGCGCCAGGTGTCCTTAGCGGGCACATCGATATCAAAGCCGTGATGCCCATGATGCTTGAGCGAACCCACGCGCAGGCCGCGGCGGGTGAGCTCGGCGATAACCTTCTCAACGAGCGTGGTCTTGCCCGAGTTTTGGTAGCCGATAAACGCAATCGCGGGGACGGCCGGGGCCGGAACTGCAGGCGCGACGGCGGCAGGTGCGCTTGCGGGTGCGTCGCCCGCGGCTCCCACGGACTCAACGGCAGCGGCCTGACGCTCAGCACGATCCCACACGCCCGAGCGGCCGCCCTCCTTGTGTAGCAGGCGCACGTCGACGATCTCCATGCCGCGATCGACCGCCTTGCACATGTCGTAGATGGTCAGGCACGCGGCACTCGCGCCGGTCAGGGCCTCCATCTCGATACCCGTCTTGCCCGTCACGCCCGCCGTAACCAGCACGTGAAAGCCAACCTGCCCGTCCGCGCGCGCCGGCGCCCAGCCCTCGGGCACGTCCTCGGCCGGCGTCCCCGCCGCAGCGATGGGCGCAATGTCGCACTTGCTCTTGGTAATGAGCAACGGATGGCACATGGGAATGATATCGCTCGTGCGCTTGATAGCCATAATGCCCGCCACGCGCGCGCAGGCGAGCACGTCGCCCTTCTTGGCACGGTCCTGCAGCACCATGGCCTGCGTCTCGGGATGCATGAGGATGGTGCCCTCGGCGATGGCGATGCGATGGGTCTCGGCCTTGTCGGACACGTCGACCATGCGCACCTCGCCCTTGGCGTCCACGTGCGTCAGCTCGTCGCGACGGGCATCGCGGGCGGGCTCGGTGGCAGCGCTGGCAGTCGGCTGCGCAGACGCGTCGGCGTTGCCAGCATTCGTCGCGGCCGTGACTTTGTGGGCAGACATCGCGGCCCTGCGAGCGGCCTTGGTGGCATCGGCGTACCTGCTCTTGGCCATATGATCATCCTCCGATTTGGGACATAAATCGTTGCGTGCCCTCAATTATCGCGTGTTCCTGCGGTTTGTGGGCCACGGCATCGCGCCAAATCGAAAGTACCTGCATATCATCACCACGGCGCAGGGCATCGCGCACCGAATACTCGGCATCGCTAAACAGGCACGGACGCACGTTGCCATCGGCCGTCAGGCGCAGACGGTTGCAATTCGCACAAAAATGGTTGGACATAGCGCTAATAAAGCCGACCGTTCCCGCCGCGCCCGGAAAGTGCCAATAGCGTGCAGGGCCCGCGCCGGCAGGAGCGTCGTTGATGTCGAGCGGTTCAAGCTCGCCCAATCCCGCCGCGGTGGCCCCGGCATTGATGCGCGCCCGCAGCTCGTCGCTCGGCACGGTATCGCTCGCATCCCACAGCTCGGAGTTGAGCGCGGGCGCGTGAGGGTCTACAGCACAATGTGAGCTCGTACGTTCGTCGCCAATGGGCATGTATTCGATAAAGCGCAGGTGGATGGGGCGGTCAAGCGTGAGCCGCGCGAGGGCCGCTACATCCTGGTTGAGTCGGCGCACAACAACGCAGTTGACCTTAACGGGCTCAAAGCCCCAAGCCAGCGCCGCGTCGATGCCAGACATGGTCTGCTCGAGTCGGCCCAGACGCGTGATCTTTCCAAAGAGCGTAGGGTCGAGTGTGTCGAGCGAAATGTTGACGCGGTTAAGCCCGGCATCTTTGAGCTGCGGCGCCAGCTTGGGCAGCAGGGCGCCATTGGTGGTAAGCGAGATGTCCTCGATCTGCGGGATTGCGCAGATGTCACGGATGAGCGGGATGATACGGCGGCTGACCAGCGGCTCGCCACCCGTCAGGCGCACGCGGCGAATGCCCTCCCCCGCCACCAAGCGCACAAAGCGGGCGATTTCCTCGGCGCTGAGCAGCTCGTCGTGCGCACGGGGCGCCACGCCATCGGCCGGCATGCAGTAAATGCAGCGGAAATTGCACTTGTCGGTAACGGCAATGCGCAGGTAGTTGATATCGCGGCCAAAACCGTCATGTTGCACGTGCCCGTCCACGCGGCCCTCCCCTCGCGCGGCAATTTATTCTTCGGAAAACATAATACCCCACGAGAGAATCATGCCGACACCCGTACGACAGGACAGGTCGCTTCGAGCAAGACCGGCTTCCCAAGCCCATCCTCAGCATACAAACCATCACAACATTCGTCACTTTTCCCGTTTTTGGCGAAAACCGTCGAATGTTGTGATGGTTTGCCTGCCCACAGCACCCTGTAGAGGGACCCAAGCGCCCCTAAAGGACGCCGCCCCAGTGCCGAATCACGAATTCTCGCAGGTCGTTCTGACGTTTCTGGAACGCTTCGCTTCGGTCGCACTTAAGGCCCATTGCGAGCGCGATGGCGTTCATCGCCCGATGCAATTGCAGCTGATGGGCAAACTGAGTCCCGGTGAGGACGATCATCCTAAAGCCCAGCGCGCTCAGCACGGTCATACGCTCCGCATCCGACGCGCTGCGCTGTTTATCAAGATGGTCCGAGCCGTTGTATTCAATCCCCGTACCGCTCGCAGGCGCATATACGTCGATCTCGAAATACCCGGACTTAGCGAGATATTTGAACTCGTTGGGAACATCGACCCGATGGTTGAGCTCGATCTTGGTGTATCCCAGCCCGCCCTGGGAACGTTTTGCTACGACCATGATTGCGGTGGCCGTCTCCATGGGCGACCGCGCGCCATCGTGCACGCGCTTGAGCACGGCGGCCGCGCGTATAGCCCCCTGACGAGATCGGTTCTCATTGCAATAGGCAATCAAGTCGGCAACGGTATACCTCTGCCCCATCTCGATATAATCGCCTGTCGACAGATGATTCAAATGGTATCGGGCGCAGATTTCGTAGCCATATTCCAGCTGCTCGGGCTCACTCATCCACGAACCCGCTTGGACAAAGCATATGGCCTCATCAACCACTAGAAGGCCCTCTGCCACCTCGATAAGATGGCATGGAGGTACCGGCGCTCCAAACACGTGGCACCTAAATCCAGCCGGCGTCGAGCGCTCAAAATCGAAGTTGACGAGCGTGTCGACATGATCGAGCTCTTCTCGCGGAATACCAAGCGAAACCAGATAGTCGGTAACGATCCCAACTGCCGTTGAAGCCCTCAGCCCCTTGGCATCGAGTCCCAATTTGGGCAGGCTCGCGGTCGGTTCCGCCTCGTTAGCAAGCGAGTCCTCATCGTATAGGCTGCTTGCTCGCGAGAGCGGCTCGGACGGGCGCGCCACGTTGTGGTACAGCCAGGCAGTCTTATGGGACAGGACGATCGGCAGGTCCATGAGCCCTCCAATGGAGTCGGATAACCAACCTTATTCCCCTGCCCACGGGTCCGCACACCTTCGTGCGCAAGAAAGCGATTCCACCCGGTCGAGTGGTAGAAAAACCATCACAACATTCGATGCTTTTCCCGATTTTGGCAAAAAACGTCGAATGTTGTGATGGTTTGAGGCGAGGTGAGGGGCACGGAGGGGTCAAAGTATCGTACTCGGAGCGTGACTTTTTTCGCCCTGCCGCCAACACAAACCTTGACTCTACAATCGTTGTAGGGTTTTCACTACACTGGTAGCTAAACGAACCCAGCCAGAAAGCCCCGCTCATGGAACACGACCTCACACGCGGCAATGTCCTCAAGACCATCGCGGTCTTTGCCCTGCCCTATATGCTCTCGTACTTTTTGCAGATGCTCTACGGCATGGCCGACCTGTACATGATGGGGCAGTTTAGCGGCGCTGCCGGCATCACCGCCGTGGGCAATGGCGCGCAGACGCTCTATATCATTACCGTGACGCTCGTGGGTCTGGCCATGGGAACGACGGTCATCGTCGGCCACGCCGTGGGCTCGCGCCGGTTTGACCGCGCTGAGACCGCCATCGGCAACACCATTACGCTCTTTATGGGTGTCTCGGTGGTGCTGGCCGCCGTCCTGCTCGCACTGTGCCCGCAGATCGTGGCGCTCATTGGCACGCCGGCCGAGGCGGTCGAAGGCACCGCCGCCTACCTGCGTATCTGCTTTGTCGGCATTCCGTTTATCGCCGCATACAACATTCTTTCGGCCATCTTTCGCGGGCTGGGCGATTCGCGCTCGCCCATGTACGTGATCGGCGTGGCATGCATCATCAACATCGCGCTCGATTTTCTGTTTATCGGCCACATGGGGCTCGGCCCCGTGGGCGCGGCGCTCGGCACGGTAACCGCGCAGACGGCCAGCGTTGCCCTCGCGCTCGTGTGGCTCAAGAGCCGCCGCACGAACATCCACGTTAAGCGCAGCGATCTGCGCCCCCAGCCCGAAGTGCTTGGCAGCATTCTTAAGATCGGCGTGCCTGTGGCCGTGCAGGACGGCTGCATCCAGGTGGCGTTTATGTTTATCACCGTCATCGCCAACCACCGAGGGCTCGTCGACGCCGCCGCCGTGGGCCTGGTCGAGAAGATGATCAGCTTTTTGTTCATTGTGCCGAGCTCCATGGGTGCCACCGTCAGCGCACTCACGGCGCAAAATGCCGGCGCGGGCAAGGGCGACCGCGCGCGCCAGGTACTCAAAGACGCCATGACCATCTCGGTAGTGTATGGCTGTCTGATCACAGTGCTGATGTGGCTGGTGGCGCCGGCGTTTATTGGCTTTTTTGCCAAGGACCCTGCGGTGGTCGCGGCCGGTACCGGCTATATGCACAGTTATATTTTCGATGCAATCTTTGCCGGCATCCACATTTGCTTTAGCGGCTTTTTCGCTGCATACGGCAAGAGCTACATCGGCTTTGCGCACAACGTGCTGGCCGTGGCGCTCATTCGCGTGCCGGGCGCGTGGCTGCTGTCGAACGCCTATTCCAACACGCTGTTTCCCATGGGCATCGCTTCGCCGTGCGGATCGATTTTGTCGGCGATCATCTGTGTTATAGCGTTTACCGTGCTCAACCGGCGCGGGGCTTTTGACAAGTTGGTGGCGTAGCGGGGCGACGCGAGTCTGGCGCCCCTCCCCGACCCTATTGAAAGGAGCGGTCCTGTGACCGACACGCCAAGTGAACATACTGAGGGCCTGCTCCGCATTGGCGAGGTGGCGCGCCTGTTTAACCTGAGCGTTGGGACGCTACGTCATTACGAGCAGATGGGCTTGCTGGACCCGGCGTACATCGATCCGGCAAGCGGGTACCGCTACTACGGATCGCGGCAGCTCTCCACCCTCAACACCATCAGCCACCTGCGTGTTCTCGACTTGCCCTTGGCGCAAATCCGTGAGTTTGTGACCACGCGCGATGTGGACCTTATGCAGCGGCAGCTGGCTCAGCAGCAGGAGCTCATCGAGCGCAAGCGCCGAGAGCTGGAGCGCGTGTCGCGTAAGATCGATAACCGGCTTGCGCTGCTCCACGATGCCTTGAACACCGAGCTCGATACCATTTGCACAATCGATGCGCCCGAGCTTCGCTGCGCCGTGCTGCGCGAACGCGTCAACCCTACCGACGCCTATGCGCTGGAGTGGCAGATTCGTCAGCTGCAGAAAGGCCAGCACGAGACCTTTGTCTTTCTGGGCAACTTGGGCGTTGGGATTAGCGCCGAGCGCCTCGCCGCCGGCGACTTTGATGGCTACGACGAGGTCTTTTTGCTGCTCGATGACACCGATGAGTACTTGGGCGACGTCGAGACGCGGCCCGCCGCGCTCTGCCTGACCATTAGCTTTCGCGGCACGCACGGGCAAGCGGGCCCGCGCTATGAGCAGCTACTCGGCTATATGCGCAAACACAACCTGACACCCGCCGGGCCCTCGCGCGAGATCGCCCTTATCGACGACATCATCAGCGACGACCCCGCGACCCATGTGGCGCAAATCACGGTGCCGATTGCCCCGTCCAAATAAGAACCGCCCGGAAGGCATCATGCTTCCGGGCGGTTCTTCAATTTGACTATTGATGCACTAAGCCTGGGGCACCTCACCGGTCGCAAGGATCTGCTCGAGTGCGTCCTCGTCCAGCACGGGTACGCCCAGCTGCTCGGCCTTGGTGAGCTTGGAGCCCGCTTTGGGGCCGGCGACCAGATAGCTCGTCTTCTTCGACACACTGCCCGAAACCTTGGCACCAAGCACCTTGAGCGCCGCGCCCGCCTCGTCGCGGGTGCGGTTGACGAGCGTGCCGGTGAGCACGAAGGTCAGACCCGCAAGCGGCTGTGCGTCGGCGAGCTCGCCTGCCACGCCAGCGTCGGCTGCGGCCTGCGCGTGCGCGGCGCCCAAATCGTCCTCGAGCGACAGACCCGCCTGACGCAGGCGCTCCAGCACGGCAAGGTTCTCGGGCACGGCCAGGAACTGCTTGACGCTCGCCGCAATCTTGGGACCGATGCCCTCGCACTCGGCGATGTCCTCTTCGCTCGCCAAGATAAGCTTGTCAATCGACAGGAATCGCTCGGCGATGACCTCGCCCACGCTCTTGCCCACGTGGCGGATGCCCAGGGCAAACAGCACGCGACCGAGCGGCTGGCTCTTGGACTTGTTGAGCTCGGCGATGATTTTCTCAGCCGTCTTGAGGCCCACCGGAATGGGGTCGCCCTTCTTGACGCCCTTTTTGCTGTTGGAGCTGGCGTACACGCGGCCCGTGTCCAGGCCGGCAATGTCATCGACCGTGAGCTGGTAGAAGTCAGCGACATCGTGAATCAGCCCGGCGGCGATCATCTTGTCGACAATCTCGTCGCCCAGGCCGTCGACGTCCATGCAGCCGCGGCTCACCCAGTGGAGCAGGCGCTCCTTGAGCTGCGCGGGGCAGTCGATGGAGACGCAGCGGTAGGCCACCTCGCCATCCTCGTGGACCACGGGGCTGCCGCACACGGGGCAGACCTCGGGCATGTGCCAGTCGACCGAATCGGCCGGGCGCTTGTCGAGGACCGGGCCCACGACCTCGGGAATAACGTCGCCCGCCTTGTGCACGATGATGGTATCGCCCTCGCGCACGTTTTTGCGGCGGATCTCGTCGATGTTGTGCAGCGTGGCGCGCGCGATGGTGGAGCCGGCAACCGTCACTGGGTCGAACTCGGCGACCGGCGTGAGCACACCGGTGCGGCCCACCTGGATGCGAATCTCGCGCAGGACGGTCTGCTTTTCCTCGGGCGGGAACTTAAAGGCAATGGCCCAGCGCGGTGCGCGGGCGGTAAAGCCCAGGTCGAGCTGCTGTTGAAAGCTGTCAACCTTTACGACCACGCCGTCGATGTCGTAGTCCAGGTCACCGCGATGTTCGAGCGCCTGGGCGCAGAACTCGTGGACCTCGGCGGGCGTGGCGCAACGGGCAACGTTAGGGTTGACGCTAAAGCCGGCGCTACGCAGCCAGTCCAGAAACTCGCGCTGGCTGTGAACGTGCAGCGGGTCGGTATCGGCGATGGCGTAGATAAAGGTAGCCAGGTCGCGGCGCGCCGTGACCTTGGGATCCTTTTGGCGCAGGCTGCCGGCGGCGGCGTTGCGCGGGTTGGCGAAGGGGTCGCGTCCCTCGGCATCGGCCTCGTCGTTCAGGCGCACAAAGCTGCCCTTAGGCATGTAGACCTCGCCGCGTACTTCGATGGTACGTTCGCGGTCGGCACCCATGTGGGCGAGCGCCGGCTCGGACAGGTGCATGGGCACATCCTTGATGGTACGCACGTTAAGCGACACGTCCTCGCCCGTGGTGCCGTCGCCGCGCGTGGCAGCGCGCACAAAGGTGCCGTTTTGGTAGGTAAGCGCCACGCCCAGACCGTCGATCTTAAGCTCGCAGGTATAGGTGACGCTACCTGCGCCGAGCGCATCCTCGGTTCGTTGGAGCCACGCGTCGAGTTCGTCCAGGTCCATGGCATCGTCCATGGAATACATGCGCGCCATGTGCGTGACCGGCGTAAACTGCTCGCTCACGTAGCCGCCCACGCGCTGGGTATAGCTGTCGGGCGTCACCAGGTCAGGGTAGGTGGCCTCGATTTCCTGCAGTTCAACGAGCATTTTGTCGAAGGCGGCGTCCGTGATCTCGGGCGCGTCGAGCATGTAGTAGCGATAGGCGTGGTAGTCGAGCTCGTGGCGCAGCTCGGCCGCGCGCGCTGCCGCCTGGGCACGGGCATCGGTCGGTACGGCGGCATCCGCGCTCGCGGGCGTTTCGGTATCGATGTCCACGCCGTCACCAAACAGGCTCGATTGCTCCATAGCGGCACTCCTTCGCTCGATTTCAAACGGATACAAGAGTACCACCGGTCGCAACGGGGCCGAATAGCCCTTTCGAACCGCACCGAATCGGCAGCCGCCGGACCGGGGTAGTTCGCGCAATCAAACCATGCCCTTGCCATTTCTAAATGATCCGTTTTCCTCCGTCCCCAACGGATCAATATGAAAAGAGGGGCTGTCCCGCGTTGATGGGACAGCCCCTCTGGCTTCGATATGTGCGATACGGCTCGTTAGAAACCCTGACCGTGGCCTTGACCCTGGCCCTGCTGGCCCAGCAGCTCCTCCAGATACTGGCGCAGCTGCTCGTCGGTAATACCGCCGTTGCCGGTGTCAGTCGCGCTGTCGTCCTGCTGCTGGTTCTGCAGTTCCTCGTCGGAGCCCAGCTCGACGGTGACCTTTTTCTCTTCCTTGCCGCGCATGAGCGTGATCTCGACCTTCTCGCCCACCTCGTGGCTGCGTAGTGCGATGATCAGGCCATCGGCGCTCGTGATCTCGTCGTCGCCCAGCTTGGTGATGACGTCGCCCTCCTGAATGCCGGCCTTGGCGGCAGGACCGTCCTCAACAACGCTCGCCACATACGCGCCGCTATCGGTGCTCAGCTTGTTGGTGCGGGCGTTGAGCGCGTTGACGCTCGAAAGCGTAGCGCCCATGTACGGATGCACCGGCGTCTTGCCGTCGATGATCTGGTCGGCAATGTTCTTGGCATAGTTGACCGGAATGGCAAAGCCCACGCCCGAGCTGGAGCCCGAATAGCTCTCGATGAGCGAGTTGATACCCACGAGCTCGCCATTGTCGTTGACGAGCGCGCCGCCGGAGTTGCCTGGGTTGATGGCGGCATCGGTCTGAATCATGTTGGCGTAGATAGTGTTGCCGCTGGTAGAGCTCATGGCCGTGGAGCGGTAGAGCGCCGAGACGATACCGGTGGAGACAGACTGCTCGTTGCCAAACGGCGAACCGATCGCCATGACCCACTCGCCCACGTTGAGCTTGGAGGAATCACCGATCTCGATCGGCGTGAGCTTGGAGGCGTCGGCGTCCTTGAGCTTGATGACGGCCAGATCGCTCGAAGCATCGTTGCCCACGAACTCGGCCTCGTAGGTGGTGCCGTCGTCCATGGTGACCACGTACTGGTCGTAGCCGTCGACCACGTGGTTGTTGGTGAGGATGTGGCCCTCGGTATCGAGCACCACGCCCGAACCGACGCTGCCCGAACTATCCGACTCGTCGGCAGACTGCGAAAGCGAGCCATTCTGGCTGCCGCTCGAAGTGGCGGTAATGGAAACCACGGAGGGCAGGGCCTTGGCAGAAACGGCCTCGGCCAGCGTGGTGTCCTCGGAATCAATCGTAATCTTTTGCGTCGACGAACCCGAAGCACCCGCCGTCACGGCATTCTTTCCGCCGCCAATGTTGAGCGTGCCGCTCATAATGAGCGCGATGACCAGCAGGGCGCCGCAGGCGCAGCCGGCAAGCGCTGTAATAAAGATCGGCAGCTTTTTGGTCTTGGTCTTGACCACCGTGTGCTTGTTTACAACCTGCTGGCTGCCCAGCGGCTTTCCGGTCTGCGTGTCGTAGGCCTGCACGTAGGGAATGTTGCTGTCGGCAGGCGTCGACTCTACCTGCACGCGCGGCTGCTGCTGGGTCTCGCCGGCGTTGCCCGCATCCTGGGGACGCTGGGAATCGTACTCGCTCATAGCTGCGATCCTTTCGTCAAATAACCAAAGGCCCGCCAAACATGTGGCGGGCCATCATTGTTCACGTTGAGTTGTACCCCAAGCTGGGCAGTCCCGAGCACTAGATGCCAAGATTTCAGCTTTGCTTAAGTAATGACATGCTTATAAGCCAATTCGTTGTTAGCGCCGGGCGATTTTAGCCGCTAATAGTCAAACTATTTTGACCAATCCCGGTCACCGAATAATGGCCACCGCGCCTCCCCGCCGCCACTACGCTGGTGGTGCCAACACGCCGGCGTTAGGAGGACCATTGAGGTGAACGAGAGACACGATGACCTACAGGAGATTATAGACGCGGCGCTCCGGGAGATGGCCGCGGAGGAGGGCGACGGGTTCGACCCGCAGACATGCAACCTCGCGGAGTTCTGCAGGAGGACGGGGCTCACCCGCTCCCGCGCGAGGACGGTCAGGGCCCACGGGTTCAGGGCCCTGCCCCACGGGAACAGCGGGAGGAGGGCCGCGACGGGCGTGCTTGCCGGCCACACCGGCCTGGTGGACGACCTCCTGCGGAAGGGCGTCACCAACTCGCAGGTGATATTCGAGCGGCTGCTCGGCCAGGGCTACGCCGGCGGCCTCACGACGGTGAAGACCTGCATCGCCGCGCACCGGGACCTCGTGCCCGCGAAGAGGCGGCAGGCGGCCCCGCAGGGCTGCCGCGGCCAGCGCTTCAGGACGGCGCCCGGAGAGGCCTACCAGATGGACTGGGGCTTCGTCGCGGTCGAGCGCCCCGGCGGGGAGCGGGCGCGGATCGCCTGCTTCGCCATGGTCTGCCACCATTGCGGGAGCGCCCACGTCGAGTTCTTCCCGAACGCGCGCCAGGAGAACCTCCTCATCGGGATGTTGCACGCGTTCTCGGCGCTGGGCGTGCCCGCGACCGTGCTCACCGACAACATGAAGAGCGTGGTCGTCCGCCGCGATGCCGACGGCCGGCCCGTCTGGCAGGCCGACTACGCCGAGTTCATGGGCGTCGTCGGCTTCCGCACCAGGCTGTGCAGGCCGCGCCACCCCTATACGAAGGGCAAGGTGGAGAGGCTCGTCCGCTTCGTGAAGGGGAACTTCCTCGCGGGAAGGTCCTTCACCGACCTTGACGCCCTCAACCGGGAGGCCGCCCTCTGGTGCGCCGAGCAGGGAGGCCGCTGGCGGCGCGCGGCGGCATGCGTCCCGATGCGCGAGCACGAGGCGGCGTGCTCGGCGAACACCAGGCCGCTCGAGGTCACGGCCGAGGTCGAGCGGTACCTGTGCCCGCGCCGGAAGATCTCCTTCGACGGCTTCGTGAGCTTCGAGGGGCACCGCTACGGCGTGCCCTACTGGTACGGCCGCCGCGAGTGCAGGGTGAGCCGGGAGGGGCGCGTGGTGCACATATACAGCGACGACCTCTCCCGCGAGCTCGTCGCCCACGCTGTCGGCGCCGGCGCCGACAGCTGGTGCGAGGGCCAGTGGGAGACATCGCCGGCGCAGCCCGAGGAGCTGCCGACCCAGCCGGTGGGGACCGTGGTCGAGCAGATCGCCCCGCCCAGGACGAAACCCGGTTTCGAGAGGTTCGACTTCGGGGGGGCCGAATGATGGCGGGCGCGGGGGCGAGCCCCTACGAGCTCGCGAGCGACGCCGCGTCGAGGCTCGGGATCGCCGTCGGGGCGGAGGAGCTCGCGACCCTCGCCTCGGACCTCGACCTCGGCGACGGGGAGATGGCCGCCGTGGCAGCCACCTTCTCCTACCTCGCGGAGAAGAGGAGGCTCGCCTCCATCGAGACGCTGCTGAGGCTGAGCAGGCTGCCCAGGCGCGAGCCCAAGACCTTCGAGGGCTTCGACTTCTCCAGGATCCAGGGCCGGGACGCGGCTGCGCTGGGCAAGCTCCCGTCGCTGGCCGACCTCTACGCGCACCGCAACGTCGCCTTCGTCGGGCCCGGCGGCATAGGGAAGACGCACCTCGCGCAGGCCTACGGGCGCGAGTGCTGCATGCGGGGGCTCAAGACCTACTACATAAAGGCGACCGAGCTCAGGGACAGGTTCCAGAAGGCCGTCCAGCGGGGAAACACCTCGCGGGTCGTCTCCTCGCTCGTCAAGCCGTCGTGCCTCATCGTTGACGAGGTGGGGAGATGCGTCTACGACAGGCCGTGCACCGACCTGTTCTTCGATGTCGTCGACAGGCGCTACGAGAAGGAGGGGCCGAACGCGATGGTCCTAACGAGCAACATCGCCCCGAGCGGGTGGGATGAGTTCTTCACGGGGGACGACACGCTCCTCTGCGCCCTCGACAGACTGTTCGACAAGGCGTCGGTGTTCGTGATGCGGGGCCCGAGCTACCGCGGCAGAGGGCTCGACACCTACTCGGTGGAGGCCGTCCCCCAGGCGGTGAAGGTGAGGGGGATCCAGCCCGAGGGGATGTAGGGAAGCGATAGGAAAGACATAGATGCGGGCGTGTTGGCTAAAATGGGTCGGCCGGGATTGGTCAATCTCGGCCGACTATATTTGGCTAAATTATTCCGACGCTAACATCGTTTTATGCCGTCATGTCTATTCGATATAACAGTCGATAGCAAAACTATATGTTGAATCGTTAATAAAGTCCGTAATCGTCGCACCCATGCCTGATCCGCACGTCCACTTATCTTTCTCCGCGTCGTATGGCGTTGGCCCCCACCCCGTTTCATATGATGCTTCGCTTTCCGTGAAGTTATTCATCACGTATTTATCCTTCTGCATGAGCGCGTACCAAGCGTTTGCATACATCACAAGCGGATCGGTTTGGACTATCGAGTACTTTCCGGAACGAATCTCAATTTCTGTTTTATCGTTAAAATAAGCGACCGTGAGCTCAATCTTGGCAAGCAGCGGCAACGTTTCATCTGATTCCCTCTGGATTGTTATGACATCACCGGCCATAGCGTCCGCAGACACAATTTCGCTCTCTGGCGTGAAAATAGTCTCTCTGCTTCTTGTTCGCGTTTTTTCATTGCCATTTTCATCTCTGACCACCGTGTCGACCACGAGCGTCAATCGCTTCCGAGCGTCCGGCAACTCCACGGCTTCTGCCATCCCAGCTCGCATCAAAATAGGAGCCCCTGCCATCAGACCTAAAAACTGCTTTCTATCAATCATTCTTCATTCCCCTTGTCTACTTTATTTGACTTTCTCAGCTGAATGGGGATACAGAACAGTCCCGTCAAGTTCCTTATCTTCCACAAAAACTAGAATCCATTTATCACCTGCTTTCAACCCTGAGACATATCCGGAACTTGACTTACGGCGCATATCGATTTTCTTACGGCAACCACTTGGCATAAGCGCCTCAAATTGCCCGTTATGAATATCCGACAGCGTCTGTACTTCAACTGAAATATGTTCGTCATCTTTTCCACCAACGACCGAGGGGCTCGGTTGATAGGCCGCGACAACCAATATCCCAAGAAATGCGCAAAGAAGCCCCAGCGTTTTACGTATGCGTTTTCTATCATCTTCGCCGTCACTCTCCACAATACGTCCCTTCATGCGATATATAAATCGTTGTGTCATATGGAAGAAAACGCAGCTGATTGAACCAACCGTCCCAGACAACAAGCATATATTTCTTATCATTTGAATATGTATTATGCATAGCCACATATCCCGCAACAGCCATCGCATGAGCGTCATGGCTTGACCTGAGAGTCCCAGAAAAAATACTGAGATTTCCAGAATCTGCAGTTGCCCTGAAAGAATCCCAAGATGGATACCAAGCAAATGATGTCTCAAGCCTTTTCCCGCGCCTAGCACAGAACTCCTTAATAGCCGGGGCAGCATTTGGAGATGGAGTCCTTCCTTGGGTAAAGTAAAGGCCCGTAGCTTGATCGAATGACTTATTTGGATCGCCGGATGTTCCCGATAACTGCCAAAGCTCATGATATAAGTCTGGCAATTTGAGCCGGTTTAGCGTTACATAATGGCTGCTTACCGCAAACATTGCAGACACATCGCAAGCATAGGTCCCCGTTTCTTTAATAACCTCTGATTGTGTAGGCGTTATCATCCCTGAAATTGTTTTACTTGCGTCAATGACATATCCTTGCTTATACAGGTCTTTGGGCGATACGAAAACATCCTCGAACCTGCCTGGAGATCCGCTGCGGCTATTTCCCACAGAAAACACCGCTGTTGACCGGCATCCCTTCTCATCTAAAACAACGTTATTATCCAGATCTGCAATACCAAAAGACAGCTCGTCAAATTTCAAAGCAACGATGTCATCTTGGGATGCGAGAAGAGCTATTTCATCGCTTGTATTCTCAATGGGCATAGGGGCGTTCGGAGCCAAGCAGTATTCGCTGATCCACCAAGATCGCTCTGAATCAAATACGACGTAGCCATAGTTAACGTCATCCCGCTTCGCGCGAACGATATACCCGATTGATTCCCCATCGGAATTCACCATTTTTACTGGGTCACAAGCGGTCACCGGCTCATCCGATACGTCATCAAAGAAAGCTTGCGCTTGCTCCACAGCTATTTGCGGTGTGACACGAACCAAGTCGTCGTCTCCAAAAACCAACCTTGGAGACATCAGGGCGGCAAGCAATACTATGAATCCGACAATCACCTTTCTCGAATAACGCATTTCTTCCTCCATCCGTGCAGTAGGGAGATACGGTAACTAAATGATATTCGTGAGATAGTGTTATACGTTTGATATTGTTTTTACTGACCCACTTTAAATCGGTGAAAGGTCTTCTTCTCGCCCTAAACGAGAAAAGGGTACTGGAGAAATCTCCGGTACCCTCACATTCCTCAATTTACTTGCTAGTCCTTAAACAGATAGCCCACGCCGCGGACGGTGGTGATGTGCGCCGCGATCTGCGGGCCCACCTTGGAGCGGATGCGTCGGATGTGCACGTCGACGGTGCGCGTGCCGCCGCAGTACTCAAAGCCCCACACGCGGTGCAGCAGCACCTCGCGGCTGTAGGCGCGGTTGGGGTGCGTCGCCAAAAAGCTCAGCAGCGAGTACTCCATCAGCGTCAGGTCGATGGGCTCGCCATCGAGCGTCACCTGGTAGGTGGCCAGGTTAATCTCGAGGTTATCGATGTTGAGTACATCGTCGGCGGTGACGGTCTCCTCCTCGCCCATCAGGCGCTGCGCACGAGCCTTGAGCTCGTTGGGCGTCGCCGTGGGGCATACAAAGTCGGCATGCGCGTGATTCGGCAGACGCAGGGTGCCGAGCGCCTCGTCGTCGACGATCACCAGCATGGGGACGCCGCCGCGGTCGTCGAGCCATTTGGCAATCTGATCGATGCGGTCGCTGCGGATGCCATCGGAATCGAGAATCAGCAGGTCAAAGTCGTGCGCCGCAGTCGGCGAATCGGGGGTTGCCAGGCTCACCTCGACACCCAGGGTGGTCGTCAAGCTGCGGGCAAACTCGTGGAAGCGCGTCGTGCGCGCCATGAACAGGGCACTCTTTTCGGACATATCGGCCTCCAAAGAAATGAGCTCAATCGTACTGGAACAAGCCAGCGCGATTAGGAGTTCGCCAGGTAGTGCTTAATCTCCCACTCAGTGATCGTAGACTCAAACTTATGCCACTCGTCGCGCTTCTTTTTGAGGAAGAAGCTGTGGATGTGCTCGCCGAGGGCATCCTTCATAAACTGCGAGCCCTCAAACACGTCGAGCGCCTCTTTGAGCGAGCGCGGCAGCGGCGTGTAGCCGGCCTCGACCATCTGACGGTCGGTAAGCTTGAGCGTCTCGGCCGTGGCCTCGGGCGGGAGCTCCAGCTTGCGCTCGATGCCGTCCAGACCAGCCGCCAGCGTGACGGCGTTGACCAGGTACGGGTTGGCCATGGGGTCGGGGCTACGAAGCTCGATGCGCGTGGACAGCTGCTTGCCGGGCTTGTAGACCGGGATGCGGACCATGCTCGCGCGGTTGCGCAGGCCCCACGTGGCGTACTGCGGCACGGAATCGCCGCCCGTGGTGATGCGCTTGTACGAGTTGACCGTGGGGTTGGTGATGGCGCTGATCTCGCGGGCATGCGCCAGGATGCCGGCCATGTAGTGCTTGGCGATATCGGAGAGGTGGTACTTCTCGTCGTCCTCGCCCCAAAAGACGTTGTTGCCGTCGTGGTCGAATAGCGACTGGCACAGGAACATAGCACTGCCATCCTCACCCGCCAACGGCTTGGGCATAAAGGAGGCGTGGCAACCGCTCTCGTAGGCCTGCTGCTTAATG
>JAXJPE010000008.1:0-10962 GCA_036426035.1 Collinsella sp. | reverse complement strand
CTACAAGCGCCGTGAGGGCGTGGGCGACTGCACCGTCACCATTCCGCCTCCCAACGTGACCGGCAAGCTCCACATGGGCCACGCCACCGACGACTCCATTCAGGACGCCATCATTCGTATGGCTCGTATGCGCGGCAAGTCCACGCGCTGGGTACTCGGTACCGACCACGCCGGTATCGCCACGCAGACCAAGGTCGACAAGAAGCTCAAGAGCGAGGGCATCAGCCGCCTGGAGATCGGTCGCGACAAGTTTGTCGACGCCTGCTGGGATTGGACCCACGAGTACGGCGGCATCATCGTCGAGCAGATCAAGCGTATGGGTTGCTCCGTCGACTTCGACAACGAGCGCTTCACCATGGACGAGGACTACGCCCAGGCCGTGCGCAAGGTGTTCTGCGACTGGTACCACGACGGCCTGATCTACCGCGGCAAGCGCATCGTCAACTGGTGCCCCAACTGCACCACCGCCATCTCGGACGACGAGGCCGAGTATAAGGACGAGAAGGGCCATCTGTGGCACCTGCGCTACCCGCTGACCGAGCCGGTCAACGGCCAGGACTACATCGTCGTCGCCACCACGCGCCCCGAGACCATGCTCGGCGACACGGGCGTTGCCGTCTCTCCGAAGGACCCCGAGAAGGCCGCCTTTGTGGGCAAGACTGTCAAGCTCCCCATTGTCGACCGCGAGATCCCCATCTTTGAGGATTGGCACGTCGATGCCAACTTTGGCTCCGGCTTCGTTAAGGTCACCCCGGCCCACGACCCCAACGATTACGCCATGGGTCAGGCCCACGACCTGCCGCAGATCAACATCTTTGATGAGCACGCGGTGGTCGTCGAGGGCTACGGCGAGTTTACCGGCATGAATCGCGACGAGTGCCGCGAGGCCGTCATCAAGTGGTTCGACGAGCACGGTCTGCTCGACCACGTCGAAGAGCTCGACCACTCCGTCATGCACTGCTACCGTTGCGACGCCGCGCTGGAGCCGTGGCTGTCCGAGCAGTGGTTCGTGGCCGTCGATAAGCTCAAGGGGCCGGCGCTCGATGCTGTCAATTCCGGCAAGGTCACCTTCCACCCCGCGCGCTGGACGCAGACCTACACCACTTGGATGGAGAATCTCAAGGACTGGTGCATCAGCCGCCAGCTGTGGTGGGGCCACCGCATCCCCGTGTTCTACTGCGAGGACTGCGGCTGGGAGGACGCCCTTACCGAGGACACCGATGTGTGCCCCAAGTGCGGCGGCCATCACGTGCACCAGGACGAGAACGTGCTGGACACCTGGTTCAGTTCGCAACTGTGGACCTTTGCCACGCAGGGCTGGCCGCAAAAGCCGGAGCTGCTCGATGGCCATCACCCCACGACGGCGCTCGTCACCGCACGCGACATCATCGCCCTGTGGGTCGCCCGCATGGTCATGAGCTCGCTGTACTTCTTGGACGAGGTGCCGTTTAAGGACGTCGTCATCTACCCGACGATTCTTGCCAAGGACGGCAGCCGCATGTCCAAGTCCAAGGGTAACGGCGTTGACCCCATGGACCTCATTGGCATGTACGGTGCCGATGCCATGCGCTTCAACCTGCTGACGCTGTGCACCAACAACCAGGACGTCAAGTTCGACGCGAACATCGACAAGAAGACCAAGAAGCTCATCGACAGCCCGCGCACCGAGCAGGCCAAGAGCTTTGTGACCAAGATCTGGAACGCCAGCCGCTTCCTGCTTATGAACATGGAGGGCTACACGCCCGGCGAGCCCGTCGTGGAGACGCCGGCCGACGCCTGGATGTTCAGCCGTCTGGCAAAGGCCGTCAAGATGGTCACCGAGGGTATCGAGAAGTATACCTTTGGCGACATGGCCCGCGGCGTGCAGCAGTTCTTCTGGAACGAGGTCTGCGACTGGTATGTCGAGGTCACCAAGGCCCGCCTGAAGGGCGAGGGCCGTCTGCAAGCGCAGCGCAACCTGATCTTTGTGCTCGACACCTCCATTCGCCTGATGCACCCGCTCATGCCGTTTGTCACCGAGGAGATCTGGGACAACATGCCGGCGAGCGTGCTCGACCTGGATGCCGAGGGCAACGTGGACCGCGCCGAGGCGCTCATGATCGCCAAGTGGCCCGAGCCCGCCGACTATGCTAAGTATGTTGACGAGAACGCCGAGCGCGCGTTTGAGCTGTGCCGTACCGTCGTGTCTGCCGCCCGCGCCACCCGTTCGCGTTATCGCTTGAGCCCCAAGGCCGAGCTCGACGTGGTCGTGCGCGCCGGCGCCGAGGACATCGAGAAGCTCGAGAGCCTGCGTTCGACCATCGAGCCGCTGGCAAACACTGCCTCGCTGGTCATGGGTACCGACGTTGAGAAGCCGGCTGCGAGCATCGCCGTGGTCGACAGCGGCGTCGAGGTCTTTGTGGTGCTCGAGGGCAAGGTCGACCTTTCGGCCGAGAAAGCACGCCTGGAGAAGGAGATCGCCGCGGCTCAGAAGGAGCTCGCCGGTTGCGAGAAGACACTCGCCAACGAGGGCTTTGTGGCTAAGGCCGCGCCCGCGGTGGTCCAGAAGAAGAGGGACCGTGCAGCTGAGCTCAAGGAGATCCTGGCGGCGCTGACTGCTCAGGTTGCTGACTTCTCGTAGGTCTAACTTGGGTGCGCGTCCCGATGCTTTGCTCTCCGCTGCGGACAGTCCTGCGCAAGACGGACAGCACATTAAGTGCTGTCCTTTGCGTGCGGAACTTGCGGCGAGCAAAGCATCGGGACGCTCCCAGTTCGTTTACGTGGTTGTTTGCAACTGGCTAGTTAGGGCCACTGGGTTGTGGCCTTGATCTCGCTGCAAAGCGGTGTTTGGCTGATATTTTGAATGGGAGGGGCTCGTTGTTGCTTACGGGCCTCTTTTTGTGTTGAGGGGACTTTGGGTTATGGCTAAGCGTTCGGGGTCGTATTCTGTGCCGTTCTTGTTTGATTTGCTTTCGTTTGGTGAGGCTGTGGGGCTTGCTGCTGATACCGGGCGGATTTCTGGGGATGCTGGTCCTCTGCTCGAGACGGTTGTCGATATGCTCGATGAGCTGGGGCGTCCGGACGAATATTTTGATTGCATTCAGGTCGCCGGTACCAATGGCAAGACATCGACCACGCGTTTTTCGGCTGCCATTCTTCGTGGTGAGGGGCTCAAGACCGCGTTGTATACGTCGCCGCAGCTTGTTCGCTATCCCGAGCGCATGGAGGTCGAGGGGCGCGTCGTGAGCGATGAAGCGTTTGCCCGTGGCGTTTCTGCCGCTGTTGAGGCGGGGCGTCGCGTGAATTCGCACCGTGTGGCGGCGGGGGAGCGCGCCTATACTATCACGCCATTTGACTTGCTGACGGCTGCTGCGCTTGTGGTGTTTGCCGAGGCCGCGGTGGATGTTGCCGTGCTCGAGGTTGGCATGGGCGGGCGTTGGGATGCCACCAGCGCCACCGATCCTGTCGCCGTGGCCATTACGGGCATTGGGCTTGATCACACTCGTATTTTGGGCGACACGCTTGAGGCTATTGCGGGGGAGAAGGCTGCGGTTATTAAGCCTGGGCGTTTGGTTGTTTTGGGCGAGGGTACGCATGAGGCGAGCGTTCAACGCGTGATGGATGCCCGTTGCCGCGAATGCGGTGTGGTGCCGCTTGTGGTGAGCCACGCCACGACTAAGGCGCCGGCGCATATGGGCGATACGGTGGAGTTTAGCTGCACTACACCGCGCGCGATTTATACGTCGAGGATGGTTAAGCCGGCGTATCAGCCGCAGAACGCCGCATGCGCGATTATGCTGTGCGAGGGCTATCTGGGCCGCGAGCTCGACCACGATGCGCTCGACGCTTCGCTTATGGGCTGCCCCACGCCGGGTCGCTTTGATGTGCTGGGAACCGATCCGCTCAAGCTGATCGACGCGTGCCATAACCCCCAGAGCTGCGAGAACTTTGTGAGCGCGCTGGACGAGATCGATCCGTGCGTAGAGAATCGCCCCACGCTGCTGTGCGCGGCGTTGGCTGACAAGGACGTGGCGGGCATCGTTGACGTGCTTGTTCCGGCTTTCCCCCGTGTGGTCGTGACCCAGACCGATTCCGATCGTGCCCTGCCGGCGGAGGAGCTTGCTGCCCTGGTGGACGCCGATAAGCTCGCGGGCGTGTACCCCAGCGTTTCCGAGGCCCTCGCAGCTTTCGAGGCCGCGGGCGAGCCCTTCGTAGCGGCCGGCACCATCACCCTGGCCGGCGAAGTGGCCGGCCTGCTACGCTAGCCCGCCCTGCTCCGTTAACCCATCCCCTCATCAGTTGCGGTGAAATAGGGACTGTTTTATGGGCTAGAAGCCTTAAACAGTCCCTATTCCACCGCAACTTCTAGGGGAGCTTTGGTTGCGTGCCTAGTCTAGGCGGACTGGGTCGTGGGGGTAGGCGTTGAGAATCTCGACGCCGGACTCTGTGACCAGGGCCAAGTCCTCGATGCGGACGCCGGTGCGGCCGGGGAGGTAGATGCCCGGCTCGATGGAGAACGTCATGCCCGGTTCTACGACCTGCTCGTTGACGAGTGAAACGTCGCCCGGCTCGTGGTCCTGCAGACCGATCGAGTGTCCCAAGCGGTGCGTAAAGTACTGTCCATAGCCTGCATCCTCAATCACGTCGCGCGCGGCGCGGTCCAGGTCGCACATACGCACGCCCGGGGCGATAAGCGATTCGGCGGCCTCGTTGGCGCGGCGCACGATGTCGTAGATGCGTGCCGTCTCCTCTTCTGGCTCGCCCCAAAAGAACGTGCGCGTCATGTCCGAGCAGTAGTTGCGGCGGCGCCCGCCAATGTCGAACAGCACCACGTCGCCGCGCTTGAGTACGGTGTCGTCAGGCTCGTGGTGCGGGTCGCCGGCGTTGGCGCCAAAGCTCACGATGGGCGGAAAGCTAAAGCCCTCGCAGCCGTGCTTGCGATACAGACTGAGCATCTGGTCGGCAATTTCGCGCTCTGTTACGCCCTCGTGGACGAGCTTGATGGCGTCGGCCATCACGGCGTCGTTAGCGGCCGAGGACATGCGCATGAGCTCCTGCTCGGCGGCATCCTTGTGTGCGCGTGCGACGGTGACGGCAAAGTCGCCCAGGAAGAACTCGCTCGCGGCGTGACGATCCATAAGGGGCATCAAAAAGCCGGAACGCATGACGGTGTCGATGCCGAGCGGTTTGGTCGGATCGATCTCACTCGCGATGGCGTCGGCTACGACGTCGGTATCGGTGTGATAGGCAACGCGGGCATTGTCATACTCAGGCAGCTGATGCAGCACGTTGACCAAGATCACCGGCTCGGCATCGCGCGCGAGCAGCACGCCGCAAAAACGCTCGAACATATCGGCATAAAAGCCGGTCAGATAGTAGATTGACCACGGGTCGTTTACGAGCAACTGCGCGCCGGGGTGCTGAGCCTCGAGCGCATCGAGCACGCGCGCCACTCGCTGGTCATCGACATGTGCCATGAAACATCCTTTCGCTAGGGTGCCACCATGGTATCCCCAATGCCAGGGTAGTCAATTTGGGACGGGGCTATTTTAGCTGCGTCAAACATGCGGAATAATTTTTCTGGGGCGGGGATTAAATAATCATTCGGCACCCAATGATTATTTAATCCCCGTCCCAGAAAAATCACTTGAGCGAACGTTCGGACAAAAGTAGCCATAAGAGGCCAGTCCCAAATGGGCTGCTTTCAAAACTATGGTGGATTACGGGGCTGGACCTGTATTACTTGACCATGGGAAAAACCGTGAAATTAAAACCGCAGGTAGACGGCTTATCAAATATTGAAAATTGCCGGTATGGATGGGGGTCTCCGAATCATCCCCGTAATCCAGCATAGTTTTGAAATGGCACTAAAGCAGGCACAGGCTAAATATCGATTCCAAGGATAGTTGCGGTGGAATAGTTCCTGGATGCCGGGGTTTTGGCGGAAATCAGGAACTATTTCACCGCAATTGAGGAGGGGCGGGGTGGATGGCGGGGTAGCTAAAAGAGCCGCGTCCCAAATGAGCTGCTTAGGCTGGGTCGATGTCCATGCTGGCGATGAGGTTGATGCTGGTGCTGAGGATGTCTTCTAGCACGACGTCGCCCATGCGGATGGGGGCTTCAACGACCAAGCCTCGGATGAGGTCCATCGCCTGGGCGTGGAGTTTGAGCGGGATGGCTTCGGCCGTGCGTACGGGCAGCAGCGCCTCGTCGCCGCCGGATACGGCCACGGTGGTGGTGAGCACGCGCATGGGACAGGTGAGCTCCTGATGTGCGAACGTATCACCGCGCGGGCAGCTGTTGCCGGTCACGGAGCGCACCTCTACCACTGCGCCGTCTGCGTCGCGCTCTACCTCTACGGTCAGGAGGCACTCGGATGGGCAGGTGGTGCAGTTGAACTGCAGCGTTTCGATCGTGTTTATGCTCATGGCCTTACGCCTCCTCAATGGGATCGACGGACAGGACAATCTTGCTAACACCCAGGTCGAGTGCGCGCTGAATCACCTTTGCCGGCAGCGGGAAGCTTTCCATTACGCTCGGTTTAAACGGGCGGACCTTGCCTGCAAACAGTTCCTCGTCGCCAGCGAGAATGCGCACGCGGGCGGCGTCGACCGGTCGGCGCACGCGGAAGTTGAGCTTGGTGAGTGTCGTGGCCGTAATGCGTCCCGGCAGTGCGTAGCCCGCGATGCCGGCGGGGGAGACCGTGAGCTGGCAGCTCGGGTCCGCAGTACCGTGCTCGACATTCGCGCTGCCACCCAGCGCGTACGCCGCCGCAGCCGTACCGGCACGCTCGGACTCGGTCGTCACGTTGTCTGCCAGGTCGTGCACGTGCAGTACGTTGCCGCAGGCAAAAATGCCCGGCACGCCCGTCTGCAGGCTCTGGTCCACCACGGCGCCGCGCGTGCGCGGGTCAAGTTCAACGCCCGCGCCCACCGAAAGCTCGTTCTCGGGAATCAGGCCCACCGAAAGCAGCAGCGTGTCGCACGGAACAATGCGCTCGGTCCCCGGAATGGGTGCCAGATGCTCGTCGACCTGACTCACCTCGACGGCTTCAACGCGGTCGCGACCGATCACGCGCGTGACGGTGGTGGACAGGTGCAGCGGAATGTCAAAGTCGTCCAGACAGTTCTTGACGTTGCGGCGCAGGCCGTTGGCGTACGGCATGAGCTCGTACACGCCCTCGACCGAAATCCCCTCGAGCGTGCAGCGGCGCGCCATGATCAGCCCGATGTCACCCGAGCCCAAAATGACGGCGCGCGAGCCGGGCTTGAGGTTTTCGATATTGATGTATCGCTGCGCCAGGCCCGCCGTAAACACGCCGGCGGGACGGCTGCCGGGGATCTTGATCTCGCTGCGTGTGCGCTCGCGGCATCCCATAGCAAGGACGACCGTACGCCCGGTGAGTTGAAGCATGCCGGCACGGCTCATGAGCGTGACGGTATGGACTGCGGTGGCTCCTGCGGCTTCGTCCGCGCTCGACGCGCTCGCGGCTGCGCCCTCATCCGAATCAATCTCAAGCACCATACTGCCCAAGAACAGCGTAATGTCGGTTGCGCGCACCTGGTCGATAAAGCGCTGCGCGTACTCGGGACCGGTGAGCTCCTGCTTAAAGTGCGAAAGGCCAAAACCGGGGTGGATGCACTGGCGCAGGATGCCGCCCAGATGCTGCTCGCGCTCCACGATGGCCACGTGTGCGCCGACCTTATGCGCGGCAAGCGCGGCTGCCATACCGGCAGGGCCGCCTCCGATAACGACCACGTCGAACGCCTGCGTCTGCACCGTCTCCGTAGCTCCGGCTTCCGCGCGTCCGTCGCGCATGTCAAACGTCGCCATCCTAGCGTACCCCCTTCAGCGGTCCCTCAACCAGCCAAGATCCGGCATCCTCCAGCAACACCTCGCTGGGGTCGCAGCCCAGCTCGCGGGCAAGGATCGCAACCACGCGGCTCTGGCAAAAACCGCTCTGGCACCGACCCATGCCGGCACGACAGCGGCGCTTGACGCCCTCGACCGAAACCGAGCCCGGGCGGCGTCGAATCGCGGCCACGATCTCGGCCTCGGGCACCGTCTCGCAGCGGCAGACGATCTGCCCCCATGCGGGATCGGACTCGATGAGCTCTTCTTTGCGCGTAAGCGGCGCGCGGTCAAAGTCGTCCGGCGCGCGGCGTATCGGGTCCCAATCTTCCCGTTCGCGCAGGACCACGTCGGCATTGCGTAACACCTGCTCCATGCGCTCGGCAATGGCCGGCGCGCTCGCCACGCCCGGCGATTGAATACCTGCGGCCTGGAACAGCCCCGGCACCACGGCGGACTGCCCAATAAAGAAGTCGTTCGTCCCCTTAATGACCGGACGTCCGCCGGCAAACGTGCGCACCACGCGGCGCGTGTCCAGATCGGGCACCAGCTTGCGCGCGCCGCTCAGCAGCGCGTCGACATCGGTAGCGTAGGTCTGTGTATCGCCTGGCTCGCGCACGGCGGCCGTCGCGGTAATCACGGTGTTGCTATGAACGGTCCCCGTCACGATAACGCCCTTGGACACCGGCGTGGGAACGGGGTAGAGCGGCATGAGCGCGCGCGGCTCCTTGTCCAGCACCACGATGTTGCCCTGGCGCCAGACCATCTGAAACTCCTCGGCGCCGGCCATATGCGAGATGTCTGCGGCACCGTTGCCCGCGGCGTTAATCAGGTAACGGCAGCGCACATTGCCGGCGGGCGTCACCAGCGTAAAGCGCGCGGCTCCGTCATCCGAGCCGGCAACTTCAATGGCCTCCACCGGTGCGGAGCGCATAAATGTCACGCCGTTGGCGACCGCGTTCTCCAGCGCGGCGATGGCCACTTCAAACGGATCGACAAAGCCGGTCGAGGGGCACCACAGCGCGCACGTCGCCTTGGCACTCGCGCGCGGCTCCAGCTCGTGGATGCGCTCGGGGCCGATAATCGAAAGCTCGGGCACGCCGTTGGCAAGGCCATTCTGGCGCAGCTTCTCCAGGTGCGCGCGGTCTTCATCGTTGAAGCCCAGCACCATCGAACCGGTTCGGCAAAACAAAAACCCCAGCTCCTGGGCCCAGGTGCCATATAGCTCGCAACCACGGGCGTTGACCTGCGCCTTGACCGTGCCCGGTGCCGGATCGTAGCCGGCGTGCACCAGGCCGCCGTTGGCCTTCGACGCGCCCAGCGCGATGTCGTTGGCCGCCTCGATCACGCAAATGGACAGGTCATAGCGCGCGAGCTGCCGCGCGATGGCGCACCCCGTGATTCCCGCGCCCACAATTGCGATATCAAAGGTTTCCGTCACAGTGCCTCCCAGACGAGTTGACGGGCTGTCAATAAGACTATCCTACGGTCTGCAGACCCCCAGTGCAGCGGCAATGCGGCGAAAAGCCCCGCTGCATCCGTCAACGGCAGTCGAGGGGAGACTCGGGGCCATCGGTGACCTCGTCTGCCGCCCCTGGCGCCAGAGGTTTGTCTCGTTCTGTAACAGTAAGCAGAAGAACTGGGTTCCAGATGTTACAGATCGAGACGTTTGCCAGGCGGGCCCTCCGTTTGTCTTGATTTGTAACAGTAAGAGGAGAAAATCGGTCCTACGTGTTACAGATTGAGATTTAAAGTCAGGGAGAGATTCTTCTGTCTCGATCTGTAACATCTCGGGACCGTTTTGGGGTTTAGATGTTACAGATTTAGATGAACCTATCAGACGGTTTCGAATGTCTAAATCCGTAACAGTTAGACCTGTTTTTGCCGAGTTGTTGTCACAAATTGAGATTTAAGTCGGGGAGAGAATGGTTTGTCTAAATCTGTAACATCTGGGGTTGTTTTTGCCGAGTAACTGTTACAGATTGAGACATTCGGTTCGGACGTTTTCCTTTGTCTCAATCTGTAACAGTTAGCTGATGATTTGGGTTGTAGATGTTACAGATCGAGACAAACCTTCCGACGGATTTTGAATGTCTCGATCTGTAACAGTAAGAGGGGTTTTGGGGCCCAAGATGTTACAGATCGAGATTGAAGTCGGGGAGGGATCCCTGTGTCTCGATCTGTAACAGCAAGAGGGGAAATTTGGTCCCAGTTGTTGCAGATCGAGACGTTTGCTCGGCGGCACACCTGTTCTTCTCGATCTGTAACACCTAGACCCGGATTCCGCTCCCACCTGTTACAGATTGAGATGTTTGTGTCCGCACCGGCCCCGCTTGCAACCGTAGTCCCATATAAACAAACCCCGTGGTAAACTTGACCAGACTGTAATTATTCCGAAAGGTACACCTCAATGTCCAAGTACATCTCTGAGCTCATGTCGCCGCAGCTTATGGGCGTCATCTATGCCTTTGTTGGCTTTATCATCGCCCTGTACGTACTGTCGGTCGTCTATGTGTTCATCGACGCTCGCCGCCGCGGCGCCAGCGCCTACGTGGCATGGGGCATCATCGCCCTCATCCCGTTTGTGGGCCTCATCGCCTACCTTGTCCTGCGTCCGCACTCCTACGCGGCCGACCGCGAGGAGCAGGAGCTGGACATGGCCCTGCGCGAGCGCCAGCTTGCCCAGTACGGTACCTGCCCGCAGTGCGGCGCTCCTATCGAGAAGGACTTTGTGGTCTGCCCCGTGTGCGACACCCAGGTTCGCAACGTGTGCCCCAGTTGCCATCGCCCGCTCGACGCGCACTGGAAGGTCTGCCCCTACTGCCGAACTCGCATCCAGTAACGCATCCATCGCCGGGCCGGCCGTAAGCCACGGGCACCGCGCGTCATGTGCAAGCCGCACGCGCGCCCCGCAGCCCCGCCCCACACGATGAAGCATGCGTAGAAAATCGCCCGCCGTGCCATTAAGGTGCGGCGGGCGCTTGTATACCAAGGCAACCTGCCTATAATGATGCAAGTCAAAAACGCCGAGCGCATCGCACGCACTTGCATCAGGCATCCGAGAGGAGAAAACATACCCATGAAGGCACTCTACAATGACGGTTCGGTGGCCGAGCTCCCGCAGGACGAGGT
>JAXJPE010000007.1:0-6775 GCA_036426035.1 Collinsella sp. | reverse complement strand
TCGGCCTTCTGCATCGTTACTTTGTAGCCACGCGACTTGAGCAGACGGCCCAGCGAGGCCGCGGTGATACCCTTGCCCAGGGACGAAACCACGCCACCGGTTACGAACACATGCTTGGTCATATTGAGTTACCTGCGCTTCCCGTAGAAGTTGTCCATACACATCTTACGGGTCTTCATTGTAATACTCGCGCCGCGGACCGTTCGCAATTTTTCTCGCGTGCGATTGCATTTCTCAATCTTGAAACAAAACGCCGCCCGGTTTCCCAGGCGGCGTCGTTATGGCAAGGGTTACATGCTGCTATCGATCAGCAGCCTCGTCCTCAAGCATTTCTTGAACGAGCATGCCGGTACGGACGCCCTCAAGATACCACTCGCCACGTTCGGTGAGGCAAATACCATTTGCAAGCTGACCGCCGTCGTCGCTATAACGCGAGACGACATCAATCATGCCTTCGGAATCCAAGCGATCGATTGCGGCGCGGGCACGATACGGCGAAACCCCCACGCGCTCGGCAAGCGTTTTGCGCGAGAAACCATACGGCCCGCCATTGTCTTCGGTTTGCTGGTCGATCTCCATCAACACCAGCACCTCGACACGCTTCATATCGTTGACACTCGCACGACCCTTGCCCGCCATAGCAGCCTCCTCAAACCGAGCACGAGCATCTAACGCGCCGTGCGCGACCGACACACCTCACGATGGCAGGTAATATCCATCATGCGGCATCCCGCTAAGGATGAAACAGTTACGGTTATTGTATACCGCTCAAATTGTTTCTAGGCAGGTAAACGGCTATTTTTCGCCGAAATAGGCGCTTTATTGATCAAAAAGCCGTACCGGGCGCTAACCCGATACGGCCAAAATGCAATGCAATTACCGCGGTGCTTCAAACTTAGCGATGGAAGAAACCGCGGCGCTCAAACTTGGGCTCGCAGCACACGTTGATACCCAGTTTGCGCAGTACCGTCTCGTCCGTCGGCGAGATGATCACGCTAAAGAAGGCATCGCAACCGCGCAGCTGCTCCAGGCCCGAAAGGACGCGAGCGGCCGTCTCACTCGTGGCCGAGGTGATCGACAGCGCCATAAGCGTCTCGTCGGTGTGGAGGCGCGGGTTTTTGCTGCCCAGGAAATGCGTCTTGAGCTTGCTGATGGGCTCGATCGCCTCATCGCTAATGACCTCGAGCTCAAGGTCGACGCCCGAGACATGCTTGAGGGCGTTCATAATGAGCGAACTTGCGGCGCCCAGGCGCGTGGAGGTCTTACCGGTCACCACGGAGCCATCGGGCATGACCATGGCACCCACGGGACCGCCCGTCAGCTGCTCCCTGGTGAGGGCCGCCGAGCGCGCCGGTGAGTAGTTCTTATCGATGCCGGCTTTCTTCATAATAATCTTGAGACGGTCGACTTGCTCATCGCCCACGCCGGTACGGCGCACATTTTCGACCGCGGTAAAGTAGCGGCGGACAATCTCCATCTTGGAAGCGTCGCGGCAGGCATCGTCATCGGTGATGGCAAAGCCAACCATATTGACGCCCATGTCCGTAGGGCTCTGGTAGGGGCTCTTGCCCAGGATCTTTTCCATCAGGGCACGGACTACCGGGAAGGCCTCGACGTCGCGGTTGTAGTTGACCGTGGTCTTGTTGTAGGCCTCAAGGTGGAAGGAGTCGATGATGTTGGCGTCATCGAGGTCTGCCGTGGCGGCCTCGTAGGCAATGTTGACCGGATGCGTAAGGGGCAGATTCCAAACCGGGAAGGTCTCGAATTTGGCATAGCCGGCGGCCGTGCCATGCTTGTGCTCGTGATAGAGCTGAGACAGGCAGGTGGCAAGCTTGCCCGAGCCAGGACCGGGGGCAGTGACCACGACGAGCGGTCGGGTGGTCTCGACAAACTCGTTCTTGCCGTAGCCATCGTCGGACACGATCAGATCGACATCGTGCGGGTAGCCCTCGATGGGATAGTGCAGCTTGGCAGGAATGCCGAGCGCGTTCAGGCGGTTGCGGAACACATCGGCAGCAGGCTGGCCGGCGTACTGGGTGATGACCACAGCCGCGACGGCAAAGCCGTTGCCGCGGAACAAGTCAACCAGGCGCAGCACATCCTCGTCATAGGTAATGCCAAGGTCACCGCGAGCCTTGTTTTTCTCGATGTGGTTCGCGTTGATCGCGATGATAACCTCGACATCGTCGGCGATGCTCTTGAGCATGCGGAACTTGCTGTCCGGTTCAAAACCCGGCAGCACGCGGCTCGCATGATAGTCATCGAACAGCTTGCCGCCAAACTCCAAATAGAGCTTGCCACCAAACTGTGAGATGCGCTCCTTAATGTGAGCAGCCTGCAGCTCGATATACTTCGCGTTGTCGAAACCCTGGCGCATGTATGGCTCCCGTCCCGTTTCGTAAATTAAGTTCCTACGCGATTATAACGGAGCCCGCCCTCCCCGATAACCAGACCATCAACAGGCACCAACCAAACACGCCCACCGCAACCACCGGGGACCCAGGATGGCTAATTTGAGGCGAGGAACAAGTCACTCAGCACCAACGATGGCAGCGCCGCAGGTTGAGCATAAGCCAGCGAAAGCCCGCCAGAGCGAGCAAGGTGGCGTGAAAGAGGAGGGCATAGGCCTTTTGGCCATGCCCGACGGTTGAACGTCAGATTGCCGCTCTGGCGGGCTTGCAGCGTCGAGTGGTTCCGGCGTTTGGTAAAACGCCGGAACACAAGAGCGCCCCCTCCCGCGCACGGAACGGGAGGGGGCTAAAGGTAGGAGTCTACCGGTGGGTTGACCCCACCGGACAGACGATGACCAGGTGATCCTCTACAGGATCGTCAAGGTTTCCGTGGGGTACCCGTTGGGTACTTAGAGCAGCACGCAGGCGACGGTCAGGATGACGGCGCAGACGACGGAGAGAGCGACGATGAGCTTAAGGGCAAACTTGAGCCAGGTCGTCCACTCGATCTTGGCCAGGGCGAGACCGCCCATGATGGCGCCGGAGGTCGGGGTGAACAGGTTCACGACACCGATAGCGGCGGAGAAGATCATAACCATGACCTCGGGTGAGAAGCCGAGCTTAACAGCCAGCGGTCCCATGATAGGCATGGAGACAGTGGCCATACCGGAGGTCGAGGGGATCAGGAAGGACAGGCCGAAGTAGACCAGGAAGCTCATGGGAGCGAAGATCACGCCGGACAGGCCAGCCAGGGCATTGGCGGCAGCGTCGAGGACGAAGACGTCGAGACCGGTGTTAGCCATGAGGACGGAGATACCACGGGCGAGGGCAATGACGAGAACAACGGACATCATGTCGGCAGCGCCGGTGATGAAGGTGTTGACGATCTGCTTCTCGGACAGGCCACCGATGATACCGATCAGGACGGCCATGAGGAAGAACCAGGTGGAAGCCTCGTCGAAGTACCACTGGCCAATGGGCAGGCCGGTGATCAGGGCAGACCAGCCCTGGACGACGGCGTTACCGTCGGCGTCGTAGACAGCGCCAGCGTCGAAGAAGTTGGCGACGCCCTCGTTGAGGTCGGCCAGCGGGATGAAGCCGACGATCATGACGACGAAGGTGAAGGCGAAGGCGATCAGAACACCCTTCTGACGACCGGTGAGCTTGACCTCCTTGTGGACCTCGGAAGCAGCCTTGCCGTGAGCCTCTTCGGCGTCCTTGAGCTCCTGCATCGACAGGATGGTGGAACCCTTGTCAGCCTTGACCTTCTTGGCATAGTTCATCACGAAGACGATGGACATAGCGGTAGTGACAATCCACAGGACGGCACCGAGGCCGATGATGATGGACTGGTTGACCTCAATGCCAACGCCGGTCAGAGCGTCGACGGCAGCGCCGACGGCAAACGGGTTAACCGTGGAGCCCAGGCAGCCGCAGCCAGCGCCGAGCAGGACGGTGGCGGCACCGACCATCGGGTCGAAGCCAGCGGCCATCATGGTAGCGGCAAGCAGGGCGTAGAAGGGAACGGTCTCCTCGCACATACCATAAGTGGTACCGCCGAGGGAGAAGATGAGCATCAGCACGGGAACGAGCATGATCTCGTTGCCCTTAAGCTTCTGCACCAGGACGGCGATGCCGTTGTCCAGGGCGCCGGTCTCGGTCATCATGCCGAGGAAGCCGCCCAGGATCATAACGAAGAGGCAGACGGGCAGAGCGTCAGCGAAGCCCAGGATCGGGGCGGTGCAGAAATCGCTCAGGCGGGCTGCGGTAACCGCGCCGCCGGACGTGCCGGAGACGATAACGGTAATCACTGCAACAATTGCCAGCAGAGCTAGAAGAATGGTGAACGATGAAGGCATACCGCGCTTTTTCTTAGCGGTCTCAGTCATAGTTCTCATCCCCCCTTCATAAATCATTTACTGATCTCGCCAGAAGCGGCTCTTCCGTGCCGTGCCTGCCGCTTGATGCGAGATTATTACCAGATAAAACCGCTCGGGGTGTGCAGCAATACACCCCGAGCGAGATGCTAGATGCTCTTACTTGAGCGTGGCGTACATGACAGCCTTGATGGTGTGCATGCGGTTCTCGGCCTCGTCGAAGACCTTGGAAGCGGGGCTCTCGAAGACCTCGTCGGTGACCTCCTGCTCGGTGATGCCGAACTGCTCGCACTTCTCGGCGCCAATCGTGGTGTTGGTGTCGTGGAAGCTGGGCAGGCAGTGCAGGAAGATGGCACCCGGGTTGGCCATAGCCATGACCTCGGAAGTAACACGATACGGGGTGAGCTGAGCGATGCGCTCGGCCCAGACCTCGTCGGGCTCGCCCATGGAGACCCACACGTCGGTGTAGATAACGTCGGCACCGGTGACGCCGTCCTTGACGTCGGTGGTCAGCTTGATGGTGCAGCCGTTGGCCTCGGCGATGGGCTTGCAGGCCTCGATGACGTCGTCGGCGGGCATGCACTCCTCGGGGCCGCAGGCCACGAAATTCATGCCGAGCTTGGAGCAGACGACCATGAGGGAGCGAGCAACGTTGTTCTTGCAGTCGCCCATGAAGACGAGAGTCTTGCCCTTGATGTCGTAGTTGAAGTTCTCCTGGACGGTCAGGATGTCGGCGAGCATCTGTGTGGGATGCCACTCAGTGGTCAGGCCGTTCCACACGGGCACGCCGGACTTAGCAGCGAGCTCCTCGACATCGTCCTGGGCAAAGCCACGGAACTCGATGCCGTCATACATGCGGCCGAGAACGCGGGCGGTGTCCTCGATGGACTCCTTCTTGCCCATCTGCGACGAACCCGGATCGAGGTAGGTGACGCCCATGCCCAGATCCATGCCGCCGACCTCGAAGGCGCAGCGGGTACGAGTGGAGGTCTTCTGGAAGAGCAGAACGATGTTCTTGCCCTCGAGATAGCGGTGCGGAACGCCAGCGCGCTTCATGTCCTTGAAGTTCTTGGAGAGCTTGAGCAGGTACTCGATCTCCTCGGTGGTGAGGTCGAGAAGCTTGAGGAAGCTACGGCCGGAGAGGTTAACACCCATGGTTCGATTCCTTTCGAAGAAATGAATTACGTAAGTATTAGTGTTGCCCGTTTAACGGGCGAAGCCGGTGCGGTTGTAGGGGGACCGCACCGGAAACGGAAAGACTTAGAGGTCCTCGCGCCAGAAGGGCATGCTCATGCAGCGCGGGCCGCCGCGGCCGCGGGAGAGCTCGGCGGAGGGCACGACGAGAAGGTCCAGGCCCTCCTTGTACAGCACGTCGTTGGTGACGGTGTTGCGGGCGTAGACGCAGATCTTGCCGGGCTCGACGCACAGGGTGTTGGAGCCGTCGTTCCACTGCTCGCGGGAGGCCGCGATCGGGTCGCCGCCGCCGCAGGGGATCAGCTTGACCTGGTCGACGCCGGTGGCGTCCTCCAGGACGTGCTCGAGGGTGTCCTCGATCAGGCGGATGTTCACGTCGCCCGGGTTCTTGCCGGCGGTCAGCTCGTAGACGCGCAGGGTGCCCATGATGGCGGGGTGGATCGTGAACTTATCGACGTCGATCTGGGTGAAGACCGTGTCGAGGTGCATGAAGGCGCGCGAGACCGGGATGTCGAAGGCCAGGATGCGCTCGACCTTGGAGTCGGAGTTCCAGAAGATGTTCTGGGCCATGACGTCGATCGCGGCGGCCTGGGTGCGCTGGGAGATGCCGACGGCGAGGGTCTTCTCGTTGATGTTCAGCACGTCGCCGCCCTCGGTGTGGAACTGGCAGTCGCGGCGGAAGTACAGCGAGACGTCCTTGTAGTCGGGGTGGTACTTGAAGACGTACTTGCCGTACAGGGTCTCGCGGTTGCGGGTGACCGAGTACATGCGGTTGAGGTTGACGCCCTCGCCGACGACCGCGAACGGGTCGCGGGTGAAGTAGAGGTTGGGCATCGGGTCGATGATCAGGTCGGACTCGGACTCGGAGTTGACCAGGGAGTCGAGGGTCGTGGACGCCGTGAGGGGCATGTCGATCTCGGCCTTGGTCATGCCGGCCATGGTCTTCTTGACGAACTCGAGGTTGTCCTCGATGGAGTCCAGCTTCTCGCGGACGATCTGCGGCATGTGCTGGCCGCGGATGCCTGCCTCGGCGATGTACTGGTCGGTGAACTCGGCGCGGGCGCCGGGGACCTGGTCGAACACCTCGGCGACGAGGTTCTCGAGATAGAGGACCTCCACGCCCTGGTCCCTCAGGATCTGGGCGAAGGTGTCGTGCTCCTGCTGCGCGACCTCCAGGAACGGGACGTCGTCGAACAGGAGTCGCTCGAGCTCGTCGGGCGGCAGGTTGAGGAGCTCGTCGCCGGGACGGTGCAG
>JAXJPE010000006.1:0-11235 GCA_036426035.1 Collinsella sp. | reverse complement strand
GGGCTACATTGGCTATCACCTGCAGCAGGGCATCGGCCGCGAGATGCACAAGCGCTATAAGCGTTGGCACGCCGCCACCGTCGTCACCCAGATCGAGTGCGACCCGGACGATCCCGCGTTCAAGAACCCGACTAAGCCGATCGGCCCCTTCTACACCGAGGAGCAGGCCAAGGAGTTCATGGCCGAGGATCCCTCCAAGGTATTCGTCGAGGATTCCGGCCGCGGCTGGCGTCGCGTCGTCGCCTCCCCCGACCCCAAGAAGATCGTCGAGGCCGACTCCATCCTCAACCTGCTCGACAACGAGTTCATCGTCATCGCCTGCGGTGGCGGCGGCATCCCCGTCGTCCGCGACTACGAGAACAAGGGCTGCTACAAGGGCGTCCCCGCCGTCATCGACAAGGACCTGGGCGGCGAGCTGCTGGCCGAGGACTGCGACGCCGACGTCCTGTTCCTGCTGACCGCCGTCGAGCACGTCGCCATCAACTTCGGCAAGCCCAACCAGGAGGAGCTCGAGGACATCACCGCCGACGAGGCCGAGCGCCTGGCCGACGAGGGCCAGTTCGGCAAGGGTTCCATGGAGCCCAAGGTCCGCGCCGCCATCAAGTTCGCCCGCTCCCGCAAGGGCCGCACCTGCATCATCGGCGCCCTGGACAAGGCCGCCGAGACCATGGCCGGTCTCTCCGGTACCCGCATCCACGAGTAGTCTCTACTTCGTTGCCTCTCTCGTGGGCGCCAGGCAAGACGCCCGCAAACTAGCCTCTCTTCATGAGCCCCGCAGTCCGCTCCGACTGCGGGGCTTTTGCTATTCACCTAGTCATTGGGGACAAACCCGGCACTTGGGGACGGTCCTTTCCTGCCGGCAGCTTGGGACAGTCCTTAATAGTCATTGGGGACGTTCTTAAACGACTAGTCAAACAAGAACGTCCCCAACGACTACTCATTTAAGTCTGTCCCCAATGACTGCCCAATGGCTGGGAAGGCGCATCCCACACCGACGCATTGCCTTCGGGCCCTCTCCCCAGGCTCTCCATAGCTCAGCTGGACTCCCCGCAACCTGTTCCGAGTTGGCGGAACGAGCGCGACGTGGAGTGTCATTCTTTACCGCGTTAGACTAGACGCAGGGAAAGGAGGAGGACATGGATGCTCGCGTCAAGCAGCTTGTAAATATGATCGAGGACGCTCAGCCTGTCGCTGTCGCGGTACTTGCCAAGCGTCTCGAGGTAAGCGAGCGCGCCGTGAGAAACTATATCCATCGCGCAAACGACAGCCTTGCAGGGGTTGCACGCATCGTTGGCAGCAAGGGGCAGTATCGTATCGATGTTGCACGTGCAGATGAGCTTGCTCGCTTGCTAGACGGTGCGGCTCTGGCCCATCCGGGCATTCCTGATACGCGCGATGGCCGTGTGTCCTTCCTTCTTAACGACCTCCTCATGCGGTCCCAGTGGGTGACGATTGAGGAGTATGCGGATTTACTCTACGTTTCGGCGCGAACTCTGTCCAATGACATGCGTCTGGTAGAGCAGAAACTCGCCCAATTTGACTTAACGCTCGAAAAGCGCCCACGCTACGGAATCCGCGTTGCGGGCGGGGAGTCACAACGGCGCCTGTGCCTGGCCTCGCTGGTGAGGCCCGTGTTGCCCGACACCGACGATGCAAAGCTCGCCGAGCGCCTGCGGGCCATCGCCGCATGTGTGGACGATGCCCTGACGGCCTCGCCCGTCACGGTGAGCTCGCTGGCATCCCGCAATCTCATCATGCATCTTTACATTGCTCTTGGCCGCATCGAGCAGGGCTGCTATGTCCCAGCTGCAGAATCGGACGTTCAAAAACTGGAGGGAACGCGCGAATACGCCGCGGCTTTCCAGATTGCCGCAAACATCAAGGATGCCCTGGGCGTGAGCATGCCCCGAGAAGAGGTTGCCTTTATCGCAATCCATTTGCTCGGCAGGGGCACGGGCGTGCCCGAGAAGGGCTCTGTCGTTATCTCGGACGAGATGTGGGAGATTGCTTCCGAGATGGTACGTGCGGTCAACGATGAGTTTAGGTTTGACTTTAGCGGCGATCTTGAACTTCGCATGAACCTTGCTCGGCATATCGGCCCTCTGGGCTATCGCCTTGAATATCACATGCATATGGATAACCCCATGCTGCCCGATATCAAGACGAGGTTTCCGTTGGCCTATTCGATGGCAGCTGGCACCTCGCAGGTACTCGAGCGTCATTTTGGCAGCCAGCCCTCTGATGAAGAGCTCGGCTACATCGCCATGGCATTTGCCCTGGCCCTCGAGCAGCAAGCCGACCAGCCGCGTCGCAAGCGCATCCTGATCGTGTGCGCCTCGGGAGCGGGAAGCGCCCGTATGCTCGAGCACCAGTACCGCAAGCAGTTTGGCATGTATATCGATTCGATTGAGACATGCGATGTCGCCCGCGTGGGAACGTTCGATTTTTCGCACATCGACTACGTGTTCACAACGGTGCCGCTCAACGTCAAGTTGCCCGTGCCCGTCCGCGAGGCCGATTTCTTCTTGGAGACGAGCGATGTCAACGCTATCCGCAAGGTGCTGAGCGACGACACTGCGCAATCGGACTCCGTAAGCTCTTTCTTTAGCCGTGCCCTGTTCTTCAACCGCGTTGAGGCGTCGTCGAAGCAGGCCGTTCTCCGATATCTCTCCGAGCGCGCCGTCGAGAGCGGCCGTGTCGATGCCCCGTTTGCCCAAGAGGTCGCCGAGCGCGAGAGCGCGAGTGCCACCTCGTTTGGCAATGGGGTAGCCATGCCCCATGGGATGCATCCCTTGAGCGCCGAGGCCTTTGTTACCGTGGGCCTGCTCGAACATCCCATTCTTTGGGACGAATACGGCCATGAGGTCGATATCGTCTTTATGGTGTCGTTTGCCCGGTCGGGCGGCGATGAGGCGCGGATCTTGAGCTCACTGCTCGCCGAGATCTTTATGGACCGCCAGGGGGTCGAGCGCCTACGCGAGCGCCGGTCCTGGCATGAGCTGATGGCGCTTGTGCAAGCGCATACGGCTTAAGACTTCTTTTGTCGATAACCCTGTCTGTCTACCTGCAATAAACCTCGAGGATTGCGGGCGGGAGATAGGCGTTTCGAATATTCAAGTACAAACCAAACATCACGGGAGAGGAGACCGTTATGGACGATCAGGGAACCGAGATGGTTTCGTTTCAGCTGGTCGCTGCAGCGGGAGAGGCACGCAGCCTTGCCTTCGAAGCCCTTGAAAAGGCAAAAGCGGGGGATTTTGACGCCGCCGCCAAACTCATGAAGCAGTCAAAGGATGCGGGAATCAAGGCTCACCACATTCAAACGCAGCTGCTTTCGACTGAGGCAGCGGGCGAGCATCTGTCGGTGGATGTGTTGCTGGTCCATGCTCAGGACCACCTCATGTGCTCCATGCTTGCTCAGGAGCTCGTGCAGGAGCTGATCTGCCTGTATGAGTGCACTGCAACCAAGAACGCCTAGCGGCGTGCGGTGACTATCCAACCAATCAATGCGAAGGGAATCCCTTATGAAGATCCTTCTTGTTTGCGCAGCTGGTCTGTCTACAAGCATTCTGATGAAGAAACTCGAGAAATATGCGGAGCAAAACGGCATCGAGCTCGATATCGATGCGGTGGGTATCGGCGAGTATCAGGAGACGTGCGCCAATTATGACGTGCTGCTCTTGGGGCCGCAGGTGTCCTACCAGCTCAACACCGTCAAGCAGGGGAGCGGTAAGCCGACCGCGGTCATCCCCGCACAGGACTACGGCATGGGCAACGCCGCCAACGTGCTGGCACTCGCCCAGTCGCTGTTGGGTTAGGAGGCGACCATGGAGAAGTTCATGACCCTGCTTCAGGAAAAACTGACCCCTATCGCCAATTTCTGCGGCACCGAGCGCCACTTTGCCTCCATGCAAAAGGGCTTTATGAGCGCGATCAGCTTCATCTTGGTATCTGCCGTCTTTATGATCCTCGCCAACCCGCCGGTCACGGCCGACCTGGTGGCGCAGGGCGGGTTCTGGTCCGTCTTTGGCCCTTGGCTCGATTTTGCGACGGCCAATAAGCTCACGCTGCTCATCCCCTTCAATATGACGATGGGCATACTGTCGGTGATCGTGACGTTCGCAATCGCCTATAACCTGGCGGGCACCTACAAGATGCCCAAGCTTAACGCCGGCATGACCTCGCTGGTGATGTTCCTGATCGCCGCGGCGCCGTCGTCCTACTACCAGCTTGCTGACGAGTCCGTGCTCCAGGCGGTCCCCTGCACCTATCTGGGTGCGCAGGGCCTGTTTACCGCCATCATCGTTGCCTTGGTCTCCGTCGAGGTCACGCGCTTCTGCCAGACCAAGGGCATCACCATCAAGATGCCCGATGGCGTGCCGCCGTTTTTGTCCGAAACCTTTGGCGCCATCGTACCTATGCTCGCCAACATCCTCATCTTCTTTGGCGGCAACCTGCTGATCCAGATGATCGATCCCGCGCTGTCCATCCCCTCGGTTATCGAGAAGCTGCTCGCTGCCCCGCTTTCCGTCGCAGTTGACTCTGTGCCCGGCGCACTGCTTATCTGCTTCATGACTCTGCTGTTTTGGTGCTTTGGCGTCCACGGCAACATGATCGTAATGCCCATCACCGCCCCGGTCTCGCTTGCCGCCTTTGCCGCCAACGCCTCGCTCTATGCTGCCGGGCAGCCGCTTGAGTTCCACCCGGTGCTCATGTCGTTGGCCATCAACCTCATCGGCGGCACGGGTAATACGTTCTCTTTTGTGGCGCTCTGCGCGTTTAGGGCAAAGTCGCAGCAGCTCAAGGCATTTGGCAGGGCATCGATCGTGCCGAGCTTCTTCCGTATCTCCGAGCCCGCGATCTTCGGCGCGCCCATCATCTTCAACCCGATCCTCATGATTCCGTTTGTGCTAGGCGGCATGATCTCGGCCCTGCTGTATTGGGGTGCGGTCTCACTGGGTCTTGTCTCTAACTTCTACATCTTGGTGAGCGGCACGTTCCCCATCTTCGTTCAGGGCTTTGTCCAGTGCCTCGACCCGCGCATCTGGGTGTTTACGATCGTTTTGATCGTGGTCATGGCTGTGGTCTGGTACCCGTTCTTTAAGGTGTACGATAACCAGCTCCTGGCTCAGGAGCAGGAGAACGCCGCGGCAGCTTCTGCCGAGGATACTGAGTAGCATGAGTTACTTTGACAGAACGTCTGCCGCCGGTATGCCCGAGGGCTTTTTGTGGGGTGGTGCCCTCGCCGCCAACCAGGCCGAAGGGGGCTGGAACGAGGGCGGCCGCGGCATGTCGCACTCCGACCTGATCCCACAGGGTTCCGACCGCTGGGATGTAATGTTTGGCAGGCAAAAGCCCGTGGACGATCCGGACAGGCTGTATCCATGCCGCTGGGGCAACGACTTCTTCCATCATTGGCACGAGGATGTCGAGCTCTTTGCCGAGATGGGCTTTAAGTGCCTGCGTCTTTCAATTTGCTGGAGCCGTATTTTTCCCACAGGGATGGAGACCGAGCCCAACGGCGAGGGCTTGGAGTTTTACCGTCAGGTATTCGAGGCGCTGCGCGAGCATGGAATCGAGCCGCTTGTGACGCTGTCGCACTACGACTATCCGTTGGCTCTGGTCGAGCGCTATGGTGGCTGGCAAAGCCGAGAGATGATCGAGCGGTATGCGCACTACGTCGAGACCGTCGGACGCGCGTACCAGGGCCTCGTGCGTTATTGGCTTACGTTCAACGAGATCAACAGCGTGGCGCTGTCCTATCTCAACGCGGGTGTCACGCTCGAGGATGAGCGTGACCGTGCAGCCGTGACCGCGGCGTTCTCGCACCATATGTTTATGGCGAGCGCTCGCGCTGTCGAGATTCTGCACAAGATCGATCCCGCAAACAAGGTGGGTTGCATGGTCGCTGCCGGTGCGACCTATCCGTACCGTTGTGCGCCCGAGGACGTATGGCTTGCGTATGAGGAGGACCGCGGCCGCTACTTCTACACAGACGTGATGGCTGCGGGCGCCTATCCTGCTTGGAAGCTGCGTGCACTCGAGAAAGAGGGTGTTCACGTGCCCTTTGAGCCGGGCGATACGGAGTATCTGGCAGAGCATACGGTCGACTTCATCTCGTTCTCGTACTATTGCTCGCGCTTGGTGTGCGCCGATGATCAGGTGATCGCCGAGAAGGCGGAGGGCAACGTGTTCCCGACGCTGCGCAATCCGTACCTCAAGGATAAAGAGACTGCCTGGAAGTGGCAGATCGATGCGCTGGGTTTGCGCGTGACGCTTGCCGGCTACCACGATCGTTACCATCTTCCGCTCTTTATCGCCGAGAACGGTGTGGGCGGACTCGATGCGCTGGAAGACGGCAAAGTCCACGATGCGTATCATATTGATTACCTGCGAAGGCATATTCTTGCGCTGCGCGATGCAATTGTCGAGGACGGTGTTGACCTGATGGGATACACGCCGTGGGGCTGTATCGATTTGGTGTCGGCCTCGACGGGGCAGATGAAGAAGCGCTATGGCTTTGTTTATGTTGATGCCGATGATATGGGCAAAGGCACGTTCGATCGCTACCGAAAGGACAGCTTCTGCTGGTACCAAAAGGTCATTGCATCAAATGGCGAGGACTTGAGTTAACTCTTGCAGGTCTGTTGCCCCCGCGGTCCGCTTCGGCCGCGGGGGCTTTTGTTATTGAGGCGGCTGTTCATGAGGAGCATTGCAGGCTGCGGAAACCCGGCACTTGGGGACGTTCCTTTCCTGCCGGCAGCTTGGGACAGTCCTTAAAGGCCGCATCGATCAACTGCGGAAAGCACATTCCAGAATGAGCGTCCAACATGGGGTGCGGTTTCCCTTGAGGCCCTCAATCGGAAAATGCATCCCGGATTATTGTCGAAAAGCGGTCCCTAGTTTCCCAAACGGGCCGCTAACGGAAAGCGCACCCCGCTATTGGGCCCCAAAGCAGGATGCGCTTTCCGTGCCGGCAGTTCCGGGCATCCAGAGACCACTCATTTAAGTCTGTCCCCAGTGACTAGTAGTAGGCCCACATGGCTTCGACTTCGTTGAGGACCTCTACGACGCCCCAGCGGCGGGCGCTGCGGCTGGCCGAGTTGGGATCGAAGACTTCAATCTGGTCGGCGTCGTCAATACCGTAAAGCACAATGTAGTGGCCCACGTTGGTAAAGATGCCCGGCCGAACGGCGGCGATGACGGGCGCTCCCGAACGCAGCGCCTGAGTCATCGAGTCACGATCGTTATGGAGTTCCGTTCCGTTAAGTCCCAACTGCCACGCGCCGCTCGTCATAAAAGACCATTCGGTTGCACCGGTGGGGGCGTAATTGCCCGCCTCGGAAAGCGCGCACATATCGACGGGGGTCATATCGGTGCGTCCCGTCTTAAAGATATAGACCATGGTGAGGCACGTAGGCCCGCAGGCATTTTGGCGGATGGTGCCGCCGGCGTAAGGCAACTCCGACCACGCGGGGTCGATCTGATAGATATGGGGCATCGTGCCGGCTTGCCATTGCGAGCGCGGGGTCGAAAAGGCGAAAGAATAACCGGGCGCGACGGGGGCCTTGAGCAGCTTGTCCTCGGCGGTGGGCTCGAGACCGGCCGAGCCGTGGGACATACAGGAGCTCATAAGCACAAAGACCAGACAGGTGAGGATAGAGCACAGTGCGAGGCGAAGCCGACGAGCCGGCAGGGCGGGGGCATTCACGTACGATGTCGAGCGGTAGGGCTTGCCGTCGCGTCCGCCTTGGGGATGCGAAAAGAAGCGGTTGATATGGATGCCGGGCTGACGTGCGCCGTTGCGGCGCAGTTGCGGAACCTCGGCCTGACGCTGTCGAGTGCGCGCACCCAAGCGGCTATCTTGCTGCGCGCTTGTGCCCGTGCTCGGACGGCCACTCTGCCGTGTTCTGCTTGTCTGCTGCCGAGACGAAGGCCTGGGTTGCTCTTGAGGGCGTTGCGGATTGCTGCTCGTGGCACTTCTGGGCGTCGGCGTGGTGCGGCCAGCAAGGCGAACGCTTTGTCGCCGTTGATCACCGTCGTTGTATCCGTATGCCATTCGTACCGCCTTGTCTCATGTATAACCTGTCTATCCTACAAAAAAGATGTGCAACAAATGGGTCTGCGCGTCAAAAGCTCGGTAAACGGTACGAAAGGCGCAAAACACACGGCCTCAAAAACATCTCTATATGCGTCCGATGAGCGTACGCCTGTCGGGCGGGCGGCAACAATGAGCGGCAAACCGTGCCGTTCGTCCCAAAAACGGCGCCGCTCGTTTTGCAGTTCTGCCTTCGGTCGAGCCACAAGCGGCGCTGCTGTGCCAAGGCCGTATCTTAAAGCCACGAAATAAAAGCGCGCGGCAAAACGGACCGCGCAAGGGGTGACGCCAAAGAGGCGTCAATAAGGAAAGGAGGGGAACAATGGCGGACAAGAACGCAGAAGTTGCAGTCGAAGGTAACGGCGGCATGAAGAAAACGCTTTCGCTCTGGAACTTCTTCACCATCGGTTTCGGTGCCATCATCGGAACTGGCTGGGTTCTGCAGGTCGGCGACTGGATGGTCGTGGGCGGCGGTCCCGTTCCCGCTATGATCGCATTCCTCTTGGGTGCAATCTTCCTCGTGCCCGTCGGAGCTGTTTTCGGTGAGCTCACGGCTGCTATCCCCATCTCGGGCGGCATCGTCGAGTATGTCGATCGCAGCTTTGGCCGTACGCTGAGCTACATCACCGGTTGGCTCCTGGCCCTGGGCAACGGCATCCTGTGCCCGTGGGAGGCAATCGCCATCTCGACCCTCGTGTCCGAGATGTTCGGCAGCCTGCCCGGTCTTGAGTGGCTGCGTGCCGTCAAGCTTTATACCATCCTAGGTGCCGACGTTTACCTGTTCCCGACGCTGATCGCGCTCGGCTTTGCAGTCTACGTCATCTTCCTCAACTTCCGCGGTGCCAGCTCGGCCGCCAAGCTCCAGGCCTTCCTGACTAAAGCTCTGCTCTGCGGCATGCTGCTCGCCATGGGTGTCTCGCTGTTCACCGGTTCGCCGGAACACGCCATGCCCGTGTTCTCCCAGGTCACCGGTGCTGGCGGCGGCAAGCCCGCTACCGAGGGCACCAGCCTGTTCGCCGGCATCGTGTCGGTCCTGGTTCTGACCCCGTTCTTCTACGCCGGCTTCGATACCATTCCTCAGCAGGCTGAGGAAGCAGCCGAGGGCCTCAACTGGAACAAGTTCGGCAAGATCATCTCCCTAGCCCTGCTGGCCGCAGGCGGCTTCTACATGGTCTGCATCTACTCGTTCGGCACCATCCTCGACTGGCATGAGTTTGTTAAGAGCCCGGTTCCCGCGCTTGCCTGCCTCAAGGGCATCAACATGCTTCTGTACCTGGCCATGCTCGTCATCGCCACGCTTGGACCCATGGGCCCGATGAACTCCTTCTATGGCGCCACGAGCCGCATCATGCTTGCCATGGGCCGCAAGGGCCAGCTGCCCGAGAAATTCGCCGAGGTCGACCCCAAGTCCGGCGCTCCCAAGCTCGCCTGCGTCGTCCTGGGCGTCATCACCGTCATCGGTCCGTTCCTGGGCAAGAACATGCTCATCCCTCTGACCAACGTGTCGGCTCTCGCCTTCATCTTCTCCTGCGGTATGGTCGCCCTCGCCTGCCTGCGCATGCGCTTCACCGAGCCCGACCTGCCTCGTCCCTACGAGGTGCCCGGCGGCAAGTTTGGCATCTGCCTCGCTGTCGCTGCCTGCGCCGTCATCATCGGCCTGCTCGTGATCCCGTTCTCTCCCGCCTCCCTCAACATGGTGGAGTGGAGCATCGTGATCGGCTGGCTGGCCATTGGCCTGGCCCTCATGGCTTTCACCAATTCCCGCAAAAAGTAACGCCGAGCCGGGGCGGATCGGGTGCGCGGAACCCTCTCTTCTGCGCACCGAACCCGGCACCACTTGGGTAGCTTTGTGAGGCCTTAACCCAACATGGCCTCGCCCACTATATGGATCCATAAGGAGGAACCATGTCCACTAAGTATGCAATCGTTGGCGGTAAGCTCATCGACGGTACCGGTGCCGAGCCGGTCGAGAACTCCCTCGTTCTCGTCGACGACAACGGCAAGATCGAGTACGCCGGTGTCATGCAGGACCTTCCCGAGGGCGTTGAGGTTATCGACGCCGCCGGCAAGACCGTCCTTCCCGGCCTGATCGACACCCACCTGCACTTCTCGGGCAACCTGACCGACGATGACACCGACTGGGTCATGCAGCCGCTCCTCGAGAAGCAGGCCGTCGCCGTCAAGCAGGCCTACGACTGCCTCACCCACGGCCTCACCACCGTCTGCGAGATCGGCCGCTTTGGTATCCAGATCCGTGACTGCATCGACAAGGGCGTCTTTAAGGGTCCGCGCGTTCTGGCCACCGGCCTGGGCTTCTGCCGCGTTGCCGGTCACGGCGACTCTCACCACTGCACCCAGGAGCTCAACAAGGAATCCCATCCCTGGGGCGACCAGGTCGACGGTCCTTGGGATCTGCGCAAGGCCGTCCGTCGTCGCCTGCGCGAGAACCCCGATGCCATCAAGATCTGGGCTACCGGTGGTGGCATCTGGCGCTGGGACTCCGGTCGCGACCAGCACTATTGCTCCGAGGAGATCCAGGCCGTGGTCGAAGAGGCAAAGATGGTCGGCATCCCCGTGTGGAGCCACTGCTACAACAACCACGCCGCTGCCTACGATTCCGTCCGCTTTGGCTGCGAGCAGCTGATCCACGGCTTCGATATCGATGAGCGCACCATGGACCTCATGGCCGAGCAGGGCACCTTCTTCACCCCGACGATCGCCTTCCTGCCCACCTGGTACGCCACCTATCCGCCCGTCTACGTCCCCGAGCTGCACGACAAGTACGAGGGCACCCTGGTCGAGAAGGAGCTGCAGCGCAACTACGACTGCCTGCGCGAGGCCAAGAAGCGCGGCGTCGTCATGACGATCGGCTCCGACTCCTTCTCCTTCGTCACCCCGTATGGCACCTGCTCCATCGAGGAGATGTACGAGTTCGTCGACAAGATCGGCTTCACCCCGGTCGAGACCATCACCTGCGCCACCCTCAACGGTGCCAAGATGTGCCACATCGAGGACGAGACCGGTTCCATCGAGGCCGGCAAGTGCGCCGACCTGCTGGTCGTCAACGGTGACGTCGCCGCCGACATCCACGTGCTCAACACCGACAACATGGACGTCATCATGAAGGACGGCTGGAT
>JAXJPE010000005.1:0-4544 GCA_036426035.1 Collinsella sp. | reverse complement strand
GATTTCAGATCTGTAGATAGACATAGCAGCATTTCCCCAGATAAAACCAACCAAAATAAACCTGTCCCTTATTGGCAGGTTTCCCGTGGGGCGGGCCCTGATGAAGTTTATCGCGAGTTCCGCACGAACAGGAGGCCACTTAATGTGGCCTCCGTCGTGAGCAGGACTGTAGAGCAGGAAACTTAGCCCGTGCCGGGGCCGCTGAGACCAGAACGGTGGGATACGCAGGTTCAGATGGGGCTTTGATGCATGGGTGGTCTGTTGGTGGGCAAATGGGTATGATGCTGTAGTTATTGCATCGACTCTGTGATGCATGTTTGTACGTTCCCGGCGGTCGGTTTGCCAGAAGCGCCCCGTCGGTTGTTCCAGACCCGTTTCGAAGAAAGGAAACCACACGAACCTATGGCAGCTAAAAAATCATCTCCCTTGAAGATCATTCCGCTCGGCGGCCTTGACGGCATCGGCAAGAACATGACGGTCTTCGAGTGCGGCGACGACATGGTGCTCGTCGACGCCGGCCTCATGTTCCCCGACGACTCCCAGCCCGGTATCGACCTGGTGCTTCCCGACTACACCTATGTCCTGGAGAACGAGGAGAAGCTCCGCGGCATCATCGTCACCCATGGCCACGAGGACCACACCGGTTCGCTTCCGTACCTGCTGCAGGACCTCAACAACAAGGTGCCCATCTTCTCGAGCAAGCTGACGCTCGGTTTTATCGAGGGTAAGCTCTCCGAGTTCCGCATTCGCGCGCCCAAGTTCCGTGAGGTCAAGGGCGGCAGCCACGTCAATCTCGGTGGCATCTCGCTCGATTTCTTCTCCATGACGCACTCCATTCCGGGTGCTTTGGGCGTGTTTATTCGCACCAACCAGGGCACCGTTATGCACACGGGCGACTTTAAGCTCGACCAGACGCCCATCGACGGCGTCACGCCCGACTATGCCGCCATCAGCCGCTTTGCCAAGCAGGGCATCGACCTGCTGCTTTCCGACTCCACCAACGCCACGGTTCCTGGCTTTACCAAGTCCGAGGCCGAGGTCGGCCCCAACCTGCTGCACGCCATCAAGAACGCGCCGGGCCGCGTGTTCGTCGCGTCGTTCTCGAGCCACATCCATCGCCTGCAGCAGATCTGCGATGCCGCCCGCAAGTGTGGCCGCAAGGTCGTCGTGACCGGACGTTCCATGCTCACCAACACCCGCGTGGCGCGTGAGCTTGGCTATCTCAACATCGACGATGCCGATATCATCGATGCCTTCGATATCGATAACCTGCCCGACGATAAGATCGTCGTCATGTGCACCGGTTCTCAGGGCGAGCCGCTGTCGGCCCTGTCCCGCATGGCCAACGGCGAGCACAAGACGCTTTCTATCCACGAGGGCGATACCGTCATCCTCTCGGCAACTCCCGTTCCCGGCAACGAGAAGGCAGTTCAGCAGGTCGTCAACAGCCTGGCCAAGCTTGGCTGCGACGTCTGGGATAAGTCCCGTGCCCTCGTCCATGTCTCGGGCCATGGCAGCCAGGAGGAGCTCAAGCTTCTGATGGCCATGGCCAAGCCCACCTACTTTATGCCGGTTCACGGCGAAGCCGTGCATCTGCGCGCCCATGCCCAGCTTGCCCGTAAGATGGGCATCAAGGACGATCACATCTTTATCCTTGATAACGGCGACACGCTCGAGATGCGTGGCGGTATCGTCAAACGCGGTGCGCCCGTCGAGTCCGGCGTCGTTTATGTCGACGGTCTGCGCATCGGCGACACCGACCCCATCGTCCTTCGCGATCGCCAAAAGCTCGCCAACGACGGTATGGTCACGGCTGTTGCCATCGTCTCGCTCAAGCACAAGAAGATCGAGGCTATCGAGTTCTCGGGCCGCGGCGTTTCGTTTGCCATCGACGACCAGTTCTCCGAGGATGCCTCCGCAGCCATCATGAAGACGATCGAGAAGGGCAAGTTTAGCTTTACCAGTAGCGGCTCCGATGCCATTCGCAAGGCCGTGCGCGATTCGCTCTCCAACTTTATCTGGAGCCGCACGCGCACCCGTCCGATGATCATCCCAGTCGTCATGGAGGTTTAGTTTGGCGCGCGGATCTGCACAAAACGCCAAAGGCAACAAATCCAACAACCAACCGGCATCTGCTAAGGGTGCCGGTTCCCATCTGCGTGCCAATAAGGGCCACGAGTCCGAGTTCGATGAGTTCGAACCCCTGGTCGAGCCTTCGGCCAATCGCGATATCGCCGGCGTTATCATTGCCGTTTTGGCGATTGCGTCCTTCATTGCCGTGATTTCTCCGGCAACGGCACCCGTGACAGCTGCGGTTGCCGGTTTCTATCACCTCGGCTTTGGTCTGGGCGCCTACGTGCTGCCGATCGTCATCTTGCTGTTTGCCGCCACGCTCTTTTTGGGTGAGGACTCGCCGCTCAACATTCGCTCGGTCGCGGGTGGTGCCGTGGTCTTTGTGGCCATTGTTTCTATCCTATCGTTGATGGTTCCGGGTACGACCGACTCGTGCGACCTCATGTTTACGCCGCAGAACCTTACCGCCTCGGGCGGCTACATTGGCGCCTTTATCGCAAGTGCCTTGCAAAACGCCCTGGGTAAACCTATCGCTATGGTTGTCTTGCTGGGCCTTGTCGTCGTTGGCCTGGTCATCATTGGCTTTTCGGTGGGTGGCGTTTTGCGCTCCGCACGTGATCGCGCTGCCGATTTTGCCGAGCGCCGTCGTGCCGATGTCAACGCGAGCCCGTGGGGCGATGAAGAGGCCCTGTCGGTTCCCGGCGTTGCCCGTCCGCACCTGAGCATTCTTCGTCAAAAGGGCTCCGATGCTGCCGTGACCACGGTCATGGGCAACGATGTGGACCCGGTTTTGGACGATGACGACGAGGACGAGGATCCGTTTGTCGACGTGTCTGAGGCCGTGGAGGCCGAGCGGGCCAAGACAACGCTGTTGCCGCGCCGCCATGCCAAGAAGGGCAAGGCTGCGCCCAAACTCAATACGAGTGAGCCCGACCCGTCTTGGTCCGAGAGCGAGATTGAGCTCACCGAGGGTGATGACGAGGACGACGAGGCTCCGATTGAGACCGCAAAGACAACTTTGCTGCCGCGTCGCCATGCAAAGCGCGACCAGGTAACCGGTCAGCTTTCGATGGAAGACGACCCCGATAAGATCGACGAGTCCGAGCCGCCGTTTGCCGTGAATCCTGTCTCGGCAGCACCTCAGATCCCCGACTTCTTGAAGCATCCCAAGGTTGCCGATGCGCCTGCCTTGAGTGCTGTCGAATCGGCTGCGGCCAGCGATGGGGGAACGGACGGCGGCGCCGCAGATCACGAGGGCGACCAAGAGGACGGCCTCAAGCTCCCGCCACTCGAAATCCTGCATGCCAACCCGCAGTCGGCGTCCTCCGCGTCTTCTGACAAGGAGCTGGAACAGACTGCCGAGTCGCTGCAGTCCACCTTGCTTGAGTTTGGCCGTAGCGCCCGCGTCGTCGGCTGGATTGCCGGCCCCACGGTCACGACCTTTAAGCTGCAGCCCGGTGAGGGCGAGCGCGTGAGTAAGATCTCGAGCCTCGAGGACGATATCGCGCTTTCGCTTGCCGCCCAGTCGGTGCGCATTTTTGCGCCGATTCCCGGCACCTCGCTTGTGGGTATCGAGATCCCCAATCGCAAGCGTCAGAACGTCAACCTGGGCGACGTGCTTCCCTATGTGAAGGGCGGTCCGCTCGAGCTTGCCATCGGTCGCGATGCCGAGGGCACGCCGGTTGTCGCCGACCTCGCCAAGATGCCCCATCTGCTGATCGCCGGCACCACCGGTTCGGGTAAGTCGGTCATGATCAACTCCATCATCACGACCTTGCTCATGCGCGCCCTTCCCGAGGACGTTCGCCTTATCATGGTCGACCCCAAGCGCGTCGAGCTTGCGGGCTATAACGGCCTGCCGCATCTCTATGTGCCCGTGGTGACCGAGCCCAAGCAGGCTGCCAGTGCGCTGCAGTGGGCCGTGTCCGAGATGGAGCGTCGCCTGAAGGTCTTCGAGCGCCTCAACGTTCGCAAGATCTCGACCTATAACGAAAAGCAGGCCGCCGGCGAGTTTGAGCATTACGATAACCCGCCGCAAAAGATGCCCTACCTGGTCATCATCATCGACGAGCTCTCGGACCTGATGATGGTCGCCGGTAAGGATGTCGAGGCCTCGATCGTGCGTATTGCTCAGCTGGGCCGTGCCGCCGGTATTCATCTTATTGTGGCCACCCAGCGCCCCAGCTCCAACGTGGTGACGGGCCTCATCAAGGCCAACATCACCAACCGCATCGCCTTTAATGTCGCCACGGGCATCGACTCGCGCGTCATCATCGATCAGATGGGTGCCGAAAAGCTCACCGGTTTGGGCGATATGCTGTTCTCCAAGGTCGACTGGGGCAAGCCTCGCCGTATCCAGGGCTGCTTTGTCTCGGATGACGAAATCAATGAGATTGTCGAGTTCGTCAAGTCGCAGAGCGAGCCCGACTACCACGAGGAGATCCTGTCTGCCGTGGCGCCCGCTTCCATGT
>JAXJPE010000004.1:0-18017 GCA_036426035.1 Collinsella sp. | reverse complement strand
GTACTTCCTCGACACCCTCGACGAGATGACCGAGCAGGCATTCAACGACCAGTGCACCGGCGCTAACCCGCGCTACCCGCTCATGAGCGAGATCAAGGAGCTCTACCTGGACGCCTACTACGGCCGCGAGCCCCAGGACTACGCCGTCTGCTAGTTTTTAGCACGGTTATTTGCGGCGGGGGTGCACGGGTGTACGCACGCCCCCGCCGTTGCTTCTATCGCATCGTTGAAAGGATGCAATCATGCTGCTCCCCGATTCCAAGACCGAGCTCGTCCGTCGCGGCAACAAGGTCGTTTACGACCTGGGCGACAAGATCGTCAAAGTCTTTAACGAGACCAAGCCCGTCTCCGACGTGTTCAACGAGGCTTTGAATCTTGCCCGCATCAATGAGTGCGGCATCCGCAGCCCCAAGGCTCTCGAGGTTTCTCAGCTCGAGAACGCCAACGGCTGGGCGCTCGTGACCGAGAAGGTTCCGGGCACCACCCTTGCCGAGAAGATGACTGCCGAGCCCCAGCGCTTTGGTGAGTACCTCGAGATGTTCATCGACCTCCAGATCGAGATCCACGGCTACACCTCCCCGCTGCTCAACCGTCAGCGCGATAAGTTCGCCCGCATGATCGACAGCCTCGATCAGCTCAATGCCACCACGCGCTACAACCTTCAGGAGCGTCTGGACGGCATGACCAAGGAGTTCAAGGTCTGCCACGGCGACTTCAACCCTTCCAACGTCATCGTCGGCGACGATGGCCAGCTGTACGTCTGCGACTGGGCACACGCCACCCAGGGCTCCCCTGCTGCCGACGTTGCCACCACCTACCTGCTCTTTGCCCTCAACAGCAAGGACCAGGCTGAGGCCTACCTGGAGCTCTACTGCGACCGCGCCGACATGCCCATGCAGGTCGTGCGTCAGTGGACGAGCATCGTCGCCGCTTCCGAGCTCGCTCGTAAGCGCAACGTGAACGATGAGTTCCTTAAGAACTGGATCGACGTCGTCGATTATCAGTAGTATCTGAGCGATTTATTTCGCATCGGAGGCACAAAGGGAAACCCCGCAGCTCGAATGGGCTGTGGGGTTTTTCTTTTAGCTATAAAAGATTCTTAGACGCAAAAGCGGCCCTGCGCCTCTCCCTCGAGAGACGCAGGGGCGCTTCGTAAGCGCACTCAACGCAGCGGGCTCGATTAACGGCGTGCTGCCTTCACAAGCTCGGCGACCTTGGCGACAACCTCATCGATTGCCACATCCTCGCGCTCGCCCGTAGCACGGTCCTTAAGCTCAACGGTACCGTTCTTAAGACCGCGCTTGCCCAGAATCACCTGATATGGGAAACCCATAAGGTCGTTGTCGGCAAACTTAAAGCCGGGACGCTCATCACGGTCATCGACGACAACCTCGATACCCTCGGCGCACAGACCCTCGACGATCTGCCCGCAAACGGAAGCGCACTCCTCCTTCTTGGGATCGAGCGGAATCACCGCGACCTCGTACGGGGCAACGGAGACCGGCCAGACGATACCGTGCTCGTCGTTGTGCTGCTCCACAACGGCAGCGAGCGAGCGAGACACGCCAACGCCGTAGCAGCCCATGATGAGCGGCTTCTCCTTGCCGTCCTCGTCCATAAAGGTGGCACCCATGGCCTCGGAGTACTTGGTGCCCAGCTGGAATACCTGAGAGACCTCGATACCGCGGGCAGCGGAGAGCGGCTTGCCGCAGTGCGGGCAGGGATCGCCGGCAACGACGGTAACCAGGTCGGCCCAGTCGTCGACGGTAAAGTCGCGCTCAGGGCAGGCACCGGTAAGGTGATAATCGACCTCGTTGGCACCGCAGGCCCACTGCTTGGACTCGCGCAGGCTCTCGTCGCAGACCAGACGGATGCCCTCGGGCAGGTTAACCGGTCCGATAAAGCCCTTGTGCAGACCGTAGGTCTGGAGCTCCTCATCGGTCATCATGCGATAGCCCTTGCCAAAGACGTGCTCGGCCTTGCAGTCGTTGAGCTCATGATCGCCCGGAACGATGGCCACAACCGGCTTGCCCTCGGCGTCGATGAGAGCCAGGGACTTGCGCGTGCCGTTCTCGGGGAACCCAAAGAACTTGGCAACGGCCTCGATGGTGCCCATGCCCGGAGTCTCGACCTTGGTAAGCGTACCGTCGCCGGGACCCTCGGTCACGACAACCTTAGTGCTTGCCGCCTCGTCATCGGCAGCAAAGCCGCAATCGTCGCAGTAGACCAGCGAAGCCTCGCCGGCCTCGGCCAGCGCCATATACTCGACGGAGGTGTCACCGCCGATCTCGCCGGAATCGGCGACGACGGGCAGGGCCTTGATGTAGCAGCGCTCGCAGATATTGGCGTAGGCCTGCTTCATCTTGTCGTACTCCTCCTGCAGGCTCTCCTGCGTGGCAGAGAAGCTGTAGGCGTCCTTCATGATGAACTCGCGACCGCGCATCAGGCCAAAGCGGGGACGGAACTCGTCGCGGAACTTATCCTGGATGTGATAGAGATTCACCGGCAGCTGCTTGTAGGAACGCAGTTCATTGCGCACCAAGGCGGTCACGGTCTCCTCGTGCGTGGGGCCGAGCACGAACTCGCGGCCGTGGCGGTCATCAAAGCGCACGAGCTCCTTACCATAGGCATCGATACGGCCGGACTCACGCCACAGCTCGGCATCGACCATGATGGGCATCATGAGCTCCTGGGCACCGGCAGCGTCCATCTCGTCGCGCACGATGTTCTCGATTTTGCGAATCGAGCGCCACGCGAGCGGCAGATAGGAATAGAGACCGGCGGCCTCCTTGCGAATCATGCCGGCACGCAGCAGCAGGCGATGGCTCGCAAGCTCGGCATCGGCCGGATCCTCTTTGAGCGTCGGAGCATACAGCTTAGACATATACATTGCTCGAGTCATTTATTTCTCCTCAATTAGCTTGTCGACCTCGGCCATAAGCGCGTCGACAATTTGGTCCTCAGCTACTTTACCAATGATCTGGCCGTGCGAAAAGAGCAGGCCCTGACCTCGTCCGCAGGCAACGCCCAAGTCGGCGTCAGAAGCCTCGCCGGGGCCATTGACCGCGCATCCCATAACGGCGATCGAAAGCGGCGCGGAGTAGTTCTTAAGCCGCTCGGTGACCTCCTCGGCGATAGGAATGAGGTTGACCTGGCAGCGAGCGCACGTGGGGCACGAGACGATCTCGGGGCCACGGCGGCGAAGGCCAAGCGACTGCAGAATACCCCAGGCGACCGGCGGTTCCTCGACCGGATCGGCCGTAAGCGAGACGCGCATGGTGTCGCCAATGCCCTCGGAAAGCAGAATACCCAGGCCCACAGAGCTCTTAATGGTGCCCTGGAGCTTGGTTCCGGCCTCCGTAACGCCCAAATGAAGCGGAACATGGGGGATTTCGCGCGACAGGGCGCGATAGGTGTCGAGCGTCGTGGACACGCTATGGGCCTTGGCGGAAAGCACGATATTGGTAAAACCGCGATCCTCAAAATGCTTGACGAAACGCTCACTCGACATCACGAGCTTTTCGGGCTGCGTAAGGTCATCGCGCTCGGCGATATCCTGCTCAAGCGAGCCAGCGTTCACGCCAATGCGAATCGCGCACCCAGCGGCGCCCGCGGCATCGATCACAGCATCGACCTTGGCCCAATCACCGATGTTGCCGGGATTGATGCGGAGCTTGGCGGCACCGGCCTTAACGGCGCCAATGGCGAGCTTATGGTTAAAGTGGATATCGGCAACGATCGGCACCGGAGACTCCGCACAAATCGTACGAAAGCCCTCGAGCGCAGCCTCGGTGGGCACACTCACGCGCACAACATCGCAACCCGCCTGAGCGAGTGCATGAACTTGTGCAAGCGTTGCCTGGGCGTCGGCGGTATCGGTGCAGGTCATGGACTGAACCACCACCGGAGCGCCGCCGCCTATCTGCACGTCACCGACAAACACGGGGCGTGTCAGCTCACGCGGCAAAGGATGGGACAAAGACAATCCAAACACTCCCCTACAAAATAAATCGAAGGACGTCGGAACGAAGCATGTAGACAAACAGCAGCGCAAAGAGCGCGATGCCGACATAGCTGACGATTGTCTGCACCTTCAGCGGCAGCTCGCGACCGGCAACCTTTTGGATAATCTCGATAATCAACTTTCCCCCGTCGAGCGGCGGAATGGGCAGCAGGTTCATAAAGCCCAGCGAAAACGAGATGAGCGCGGCAAACGTCAAGAACGTCGCGGGACCGGCTGCCGCCGCCTGAGAAGACATGACGCTGATACCCACAATCGAGGAGGACTGATCGAGTATCTCCATCGTATGCTGCGGCTGCAGCAGGCGCATCACGCCCTCAGCAGTCTGCTGAACATAGGAGAACGACAGGCGCGCCGAGGTGATAGGGTCCAAATGGACCACCTGCGTAGAGGCGTAAACGCCCAAACGCTCGTCCTTCTTGAGCGCAACCGAGGTCGAAAGTTTCTTGCCGTCGCGCTGATACTCAATGGCGATATCGTCCTTTCCGGCGGCCGCTCCGATCGCATCGTACACGTCCATCCAGGAAGAGCAGGACACGCCGTCGACCGAAAGAATTGCGTCGCCGGCCTCGATACCTGCATTGGCTGCTATCGAGCCTTCTTCGACCTGACCGATCACGTTGCTATCGACCGGCACCGAAACGCCGGCGATAGAGTAGATGCTCATAAGCAGCAAAAAGCCCGTCAGAATATTGACGAGAATGCCAGCGAGCAGCATAAAGGCACGTTTGAGAAAACCTTGGCCCAGATAGGTATGTGAACGCTCCTGCTCAAGAAACTCCGAAGCGGCGACCGGGGGCTCCCACACATCTCCCTCGGCAGTTGCATGCTCTCGATCAAACCTGCGGCCGTCAAAAGTGGTATATCCTGCAGCGTCGCGCGGCAGCGTCTGGTACCTGACCGGATAGTAGCTAGGTGAAGGCTTCTCCCCTTCCTCGTACCAAGGCGCAATGGAACCCCAGCCCAAAAGCAAGACACAAGCCTCGAGAACATCCTCCTCGGGGAGCTCCAGCTCGACGGAAAGGTCTGCAACCGAAACGCGACCATGACGATAGATCGCCGCAAGCACACGGTCGGCGCACGAGACATCGGTCGGGTCCATACCGCAGATAGCGGCATAACCACCCAGCAGCAGCGGCGTCACACCAAACTTGGTACCAATGCGACGCGACGTACGATGAATGTCAAAGCGGCACGGCAGGCCCAAGAAAAACTCGGTGACGCGCACACCGCACGCACGAGCCGCTAAAAAGTGGCCGCCCTCGTGCAGAAACACGAGGACGGATAGCATCAAAAGACCCCAAAAGACCGAGGAGAGAACACTCAGAACAGTATCCATAAAACGAAAAGCAATCCTTACGATTAAGAGCGGGTTGCAGCAAGCACCTCGGCGGCCTTGGCACGAGCCCACGAGTCGATATCGCGAAGCTGCTCAAACGATGCGACCGCCTGTGTATCGTGTGCGTCCATGCACGACTCGACGATACGGTCGATATCGGTAAAGGTGCAGGCATCGTGCAGGAAGGCATCGACGGCAACTTCGTTGGCGGCATTCAGCACGCACGGCATGGTGCCGCCCGTTTTGCCCGCACGCTCGGCAAGCGCGAGGCAACGGAACGTTTCCATATCGGCCGCGTCGAAGGTAAGCTGCCCCAACTCACGAAAATCGATTCGAGGCGCCGGAGTATCCCAACGCTCGGGATACGAGAAGGCAAACTGAATGGGAATGCGCATATCGGAGGCGCCAAGGTGTGCCATCACGGAGCCGTCGGCAAACTCGACCATAGAGTGAATCTTGGACTGACGCTGAACGACCACGTTGATAAAGTCGAGGTCGCAACCGAACAGATGCATCGCCTCGATACGCTCCAGGCCCTTGTTCATAAGGGTGGCGGAGTCGATGGTGATCTTTGCCCCCATGGCCCACGTGGGATGCGCCAAGGCGTCATTGCGGGTCACGTGGTCGAGGTCCTCGCGCGAACGGCCAAAGAACGGACCGCCCGAACAAGTGAGCCAAATGCAGTGGGCCTCGCGCGGATTCTCCCCCAGATAGCACTGGTAGATGGCGGAGTGCTCAGAGTCGACCGGAATGAGCTGACCCGGCTGCGCCAACGGCATCAGCAGATCGCCGCCGACAACGAGGGACTCTTTGTTAGCAAGTGCAAGACGCTTGTTCGATGTCAGGGCCGCATGGCTTGCTTCGAGCCCGGCAGCGCCCACGATGGCCACGAGCACGCAGTCGACATCATCGCGGCATGCGAGCTCGCACACGGCCCGTGCGCCAACGCCGAGCTCCGTGCCCTCGGGCAACTCCTGCAGCACAGCGTCCGTACCGTGGGTGGTGTCGGCCACGGCAACGGCCGGAACCGAAAACTCACGGGCAAGCGCAACAAGCTCAGCGGTACTGGAATTAACGGAAAGCGCCGTCACCTGCAGACTGTCGGCATGCTGACGGCAAACATCGAGCGCCTGGGTGCCAATAGAGCCCGTACAGCCCAAAATTGCAACCCGCAGACGGCCATCGGGGGCGTACGTCGTCTGAAAGGCCATTACAGCACGCCTCCGATCATCAAAAGCAGCTGCGCGGTAATGCAGCCAAAGATAAGCGAGTCGCTACGATCGAGCATGCCGCCATGGCCCGGAATAAGGTTGCCAGAATCCTTGACGCCCACGCCACGCTTGATGCGTGACTCGATGAGGTCACCGATAACGCCCAGGATGGACACAACCACGCCGCAAAGCAGCGCATAGGGCAAGCTCAGCTTATAGAAATGCGTCGCCCACAAAATGAGCCAGATGAGAACCGAGCCCAAGATACCGCCAACAAAGCCCTCCCAGCTCTTTTTGGGAGAGATCTTGGGGACCATCTTGTGCTTGCCGATACGGCTGCCCACGATGTAGGCAAACGAATCGGAGACCCAGAGAGACGCGCAAACACCCACCGAAAGCAGGGCGCCGGCAAAACCGGGCACGGCATCGCGCAGCAGCACGATGGCCGACAGCATAAAACCGGTGTAGATGGGACCCATGAGTGTCACAGCCACATCGGATATGCGGGTACGCGACGAACAGACATACCAAATGCCCACCGCAAGCATCAATGCAAAAAGCAGCGCATTCAACAGCAGCGAGTCGCCCAGCGCCGAGAGCGGAAAGAGCACGGCGGCAGCGATACCCAGGCGCTCGTTGGCCACCTTGCCATCGAGCTTCGTCATGCGGAAATACTCAAAGCAGCACAGGCCGCTCATGACGGAGACGAAGATGGCGGTGGGAACGATACCCAAAACCAGGCAGAGAATAAATACGACGGCGTAGACGATACCTGCGGCGGCACGGGTAATAAAGCCGGCAAGCCACGAAGTCGCGGCCGCGCCGCTCTTGGCGGCAGGCGCCTTGGGAGCAGACGCCTTGGGACGATCGGACACGATTAAGCCTCCTCGGTCTTGCTCAGTCCACCAAACCTACGGTCGCGGCCCTGATAGGCCAAAATGGCGTTGACAAGACCCCAACGATCAAAGTCGGGCCAATAGGTATCGGTGACATAAAACTCGGAATAGGCAACCTGCCACAGCAGATAGTTCGAAAGGCGAAGCTCGCCGGAGGTTCGAATCACAAGCTCAGGATCGGGTAGCCCAGCGGTGTACAGGTGCGAAGCAACCATATCATCGTCGATAGCGGCCGGAACGATCTTTCCGGCAGCGGCATCGAGCGCGATCTGACGGACGGCACGGGTGATCTCGGCACGGGCTCCGTAGTTGACGGCAAGTGCCAGCGTCATGCCGGTATGGTCGGCACACTCGGCAAGACCTCGCTCAAAGACATCGCGGGTCTTCTTGGGCAGTGCGGATATATCGCCCAAAAAGACAACGCGCACGTTTTCGCGCTTAAGCAGCGGCAGCTCATCGATAAACGTCTTAGCAAACAGATGCATTAAAACGTTGACCTCATGCTGAGGACGATTCCAGTTTTCGGTGGAAAACGCATAGGCCGAAAGGACGTCGACGCCCAAACGCACGCATGCGGTAATAATCTCGCGCAGGGAGACGATACCGGCCTTGTGTCCCTCGGTGCGGGCAAGACCGCGCGCCGTGGCCCAGCGACCGTTACCGTCCATGATGCACGAAATATGATGCGGAATCTTATTGAGGTCAAGGTCGGAAAAACCGACGCCCGCAGGGGCGTCGGCAAAGTACTCGACCAGTTTGTTCTCGTCGTATTGCACCTTAGATCTCCATGACCTCGGCTTCTTTTTCCTTCAGAAGCTCCTCGACCTTGGCAACATACTCATCGGTATGCTTCTGGACCTTGGCCTGCTCGCGACGGACATCGTCCTCGGTGAGCTCTTCGTCGCGCTCGAGCTTGTTGTTAAAGTCGCGACGGATGTTGCGAATGGAGACCTTGGCCTGCTCGGCATACTCGCGGCACTCCTTGACGAGCTCGCGACGACGCTCCTCGGTGGGAGCCGGGAACGGCAGGCGCACGACGGTACCGTCAGAGTTGGGAGTAATGCCCAGATCGGAAGCGCTGATAGCCTTCGCGATTGCGTTGACGAGCGCCTTGTCCCAGGGCTCGATAAGCAGCATGTGAGCCTCGGGGGTCTTAACGGCGGCAACCTGGGTAACCGGCGTGGGAACACCGTAGTAATCGACCGAAATGTCGGACAGAATGTTAGCGTTGGCGCGGCCCGTGCGAACCTTGGAGAAGTTGTGCTTGAGGGACTCGAGCGACTTGTCCATGTGGGCGGTGATATTCTCTGCCATGCTTAATCCTCCTGATAGACGAGCGTGCCGACGGGCTCACCCGAAAGCGCGCGTTTGACGGTGTCCTCGCCATCGATGTTGAGGACCAAAATCGGCATACGGTTATCCTGGCACAGCGCCGTGGCCGTGGAATCCATAACCTGCAGACCGCGGACGAGAACCTCGTGATAGGTAATCTTGTCAAAACGGACGGCATCGGAACACTTGACAGGATCCTTGTCGTAGATGCCGTCAACCTTGGTGGCCTTAATCAGAATCTCGGCACCGATCTCGCAGGCACGAAGAGCCGCGGCGGTGTCGGTCGTAAAGTACGGATTGCCCGAACCGGCGGCAAAAATGACAACATTGCCCTTGGAAAGGTGGTTGATGGCGCGACGGCGAATATAAGGCTCGCAGATCTCGTTCATCTGGATAGCGCTCATCACGCGGCAGGGAACATCGTTGTGTTCGAAGGCATCCTGAAGGGCGAGCGCATTCATAACGGTTGCCAGCATGCCCATGTAGTCGGCCTGGGCGCGCTCCATGCCACCGGCAGCGCCGGCCATGCCGCGGAAAATGTTGCCGCCGCCGACAACAACGCCGACCTCGTGACCAACAGCGAGCAGCTCCTTGACCTGCTTGGCAAGATGGTCGGTAACCTTGGGATCGATGCCATATTGGCCATCGCCCATCAGTGCTTCTCCGGAAAGCTTCAGAAGCACGCGTTTATATCGGATGTCGGACAAAGCGATCCTCCTTTAATTAGACTCTCAATATGATAGCAAAGGCTCTGATAAGAGCCATGAAAAAGCAGGCTGTGAGTAAAACCCACAGCCTGCTCATTACCAGCTACAAGAGCTTATTTACTCGCCACGGACCAGACGGTCAAAGGCAACGACGGTAATGGTATCGCCGAGCTCCTTGGAGACCTGCTCAGCGTACTTCTTGATGGTGAGGGAGCTGTCCTTGATGAACTCCTGCTCGGTGAGCACGGACTGCTTGTAGAACTTCTCCAGACGGCCGACGGCCATCTTCTCCTGGATGGCCTCGGGCTTGCCGGACTCGGCGGCCTGAGCCATGTAGATCTGCTTCTCGTGCTCGACGGTCTCAGCCGGAACCTGATCGCGGGTAGCGCAGATCGGGGCGACGGCGGCAACCTGAAGGGCAACGTCGTGAGCGAAGGTCTTGAAGGACTCAGCCTGAGCGGTCTCGGCCTTCTCGAAAGCGAACTCGACGAGGACGCCGATCTTACCACCCATGTGGATGTAAGAAGCGAGGGCGCCGTTCTCGGCCTTGCGAGCGGCGAAACGAGAGATCTTCATGTTCTCGCCCATGATGTGAATCATCTCGGTGAGCTCAGAGGAAACGGTCTCCTCGCCCATCGGCTTCTCGAGCAGAGCATCGACGTCAGCAGGCTCGGTGGTCGCGACAACCTCAGCGACCTTGGAAGCAAAGCCGGTGAACTTGGCGTTGGAGCCCACGAAGTCGGTCTCGCAGGAGAGCTCGAGCAGAGCGCCGGTCTTGCCATCCTCGGAGACGAACGCGGCGACAGCGCCCTCGTTGGTCTCACGGCCAGCCTTCTTGGCAGCCTTGGCGAGGCCGTTCTTGCGCAGAACGTCAACAGCGGCGTCCATGTCGCCGTCAGCCTCGACGAGAGCCTTCTTGCACTCCATCATCGGGGAGTCGGTCATCTCGCGGAGCTGCTTGACCATAGCGGCAGTAATCTGGGCCATTGTGGTTCCTTTCAAAGAGATGAAAAAGACTTAAATAGGACTGATTTACTCGGCCTTGGGCTCGGCGGCCATCTCGGCCTCGGAGACCTGCTCCTTGCCGGAGCCAGCGAGGCAGGCGTCGGCCATGAGCTCGCACATAAGGGTGACAGCGGAGATGGCGTCATCGTTGCAGGGGATGCCATACTCGACCTCGTCGGGATCGGAGTTGGTGTCGATCAGAGCGACGACGGGGATGTTCAGGCGCTGGGCCTCCTTGATGGCGTTCTCCTCGCGCTTGGTGTCGATGACGAAGAGAGCCTGGGGCAGACCCTTCATGTCGCGAGCGCCACCGAGGTTGGTCTGGAGCTTAGCGAGCTCCTTGCCGAGCACAGCCTGCTCCTTCTTGGGCAGCACTGCCATGCGGCCGTCCTCGACCATGGCCTCGAGCTCCTCCATGCGGTTGATGCGGGAGCGGATGGTGACGAAGTTGGTCAGCATGCCGCCGAGCCAACGCTGGTTGATGTAAGGCATGTTGGCGCGCTCAGCGGCGTTCTTAACAGCCTCCTGAGCCTGCTTCTTGGTGCCGACGAACAGCACGTTGCCGCCCTTGGCGACGTTCTTGACGAAGGTGTAAGCCTGGTCGGCGTCAAGGATGGTCTGCTTGAGGTCGAGGATGTAGATGCCGTTGCGCTCACCGAAGATGAACGGCTTCATCTTGGGGTTCCAGCGACGGGTCTGGTGACCGAAGTGGCAGCCGGCCTCGAGCAGGGTGCGGATATTAATCTTGGTAGCCATATTAAACCTCCTGTGGTTTGCCTCCGCGCGGGGTCATCCTCCAAAACCAACCCGGACATGTGCTACCAAAGCCCGGGCACCACGGTATGAAGTAGCCGCGCGTGCGTGATAAAAACCTGTTGCCGTGAAGCAACCCGATGAATGATAGCAGGATTGCCTCTTCCTGCCAACCCGCAATCAAAACCACACACCTCGGTGCGCGCGGGAGGCCCTTCTCCTACTCGCCGCGGGGGTGTGCCTGACTCACGGCGCGCTTTAGTCGGTCGGGCGTGAGGTGCGTATAGATCTGCGTCGTGGACAAGCTCGCATGCCCCAGCAGCTCCTGAACCGAGCGCAGATCCGCGCCGCCCTCGAGCAGGTCGGTCGCAAAGGTGTGGCGCATCGCATGCGGGGCGATGTCGGCAGGAATGCCGGCAAGTGCCGCAAGCATGTGGAACCGCCTTCTGAGCATGGCGGCACTCATGCGGTTTCCGCGCGCCGAGATAAACAGCGGATGCGCGCCGTTCGCACCGTCGTTACGCTTTGCCTGTGCAAGGAGCTGCGGCCTCCCTTCCTCAATATAGCGGCGGGTAGCCTCGAGAGCGCGCCGATACAGGGGCACGATACGCTCCTTGCTCCCCTTGCCCCAAAGTCGCAGCGTTCGCTCGGACCAACCGATAGACTCCACGTTGAGCGCCGCGAGCTCCGAGATTCGCGCGCCGGAGGCATAGAGCAGCTCGAGCATCGCCGCATCTCGCAGCCCCGAAGGCGTCGAGGTGTCCGGGGTCTTGAGCAACGACTCGACTTGCCGGGTCGTCAGCACGCCGGGAAGATCGCGCGGCAGCTTGGGCGAGGAAATCGCCGAGACCGCATCGCCCTCAACGATTCCCTCGGCAGCCATCCACCGATAGAGCGAGCGTATGGCAGACAGGTGTGCCGCAAGGGTCCGAGCCGCCACCTGGCCACGCGACAGCTCGGCCAAATAGGAGCGAACGGTCCGAACGTCGGCGGCGCGAGCGTCGATGCCCTCGCGGTCGCACCACGCGGCGAAGCGCTCGAGCCGCGAGGTGTAGGCGGTTACCGTATTGGGAGCGAGTCCTTCGACGCGTGCAATGTAGGCAATGAACGAGTCGACGGCATCGTACAGGTCAAAAGCTATGACCTCTCGCCTCCAAACAGATCGGAGCGCGATTCCAGATAGGCATCCAGGGCCTTGAGGGCGCGGTCCGCGTAAGCCTGGTAACGATCGCGCTTGCTGCGACGCTTACCGTCCTCGAGCGGCGGCACAAGACCAAAGTTGACGTGCATGGGCTGGTAGCCCACCGTAGCCGGATCGGTCGCATACCCCACAAGCGCGCCCAGGGCGCCCACGCGCGGCAGCTCGACGCCCGCGGCCCCGATGGCCTCGGCATAGGTGTTGAGCGCAGCGAGCAGACCCGTCGCCACGGCCTCCATGTACCCCTCGGTACCAGTAATCTGACCGGCAAGACGCACGCTCGTGCCGGGAACGGCAAAGGTGCCGTCGAGCACGTGCGGAGCATCGACAAAGGTGTTGCGGTGCATGACGCCGTAGCGGAAGAACTCGGCGTTCTCCAGGCCGGGAACCATATGGAAGACGCGCTTCTGTTCGCCGAAGGTCAGGTTGGTCTGGAAGCCAACCAGGTTATAGGCGGTCTTCTCCTTGTTCTCGGCGCGCAGCTGAATTGCCGCCCAGGGACGGCGACCGGTGCGCGGGTCGGTGAGCCCGACGGGCTTCATGGCGCCAAAGCGGATGGCATCCTTGCCCGTGCGCGCAACCTCCTCGGCAGGCTGGCAGGCCTGGAACAGATCCCCGCCCTCAAAATCCTTGAGCACCACGCGATCGGCCGTAGTGAGCGCCTCGATAAAGGCCTCGTACTCTTCCTTGTTGAGCGGGGCGTTGAGATAGTCGCCACTCCCCTGTTCCTCGTAGCGCGACTGCGAGAACAACACGTCCATATCGAGCGTCGAGGCATCGACGATCGGGGCGGCCGCGTCAAAGAACGCCAGGGCGTCACCGCCGACGAGCTTCATGACCTCTTCGCTCAATGCCGGCGAACACAGCGGGCCCGCGGCAATGACCACATGACCCTCGGGGATCTGGGTGACCTCACCGTGGACAACCTCAATATTGGGGCGAGCGGCAACCTCGGCCTCGACAAGCTCGGAAAACTTGACACGGTCGACCGCCAGGGCGCCGCCGGCGGGAACAGCGGCACGATGAGCGCAGTCGAGTAGCACCGAGCCCATACGCCCGAGCTCGGCCTTCAGCAGACCGGCGGCAGAATCGGGACGGGTCGACTTAAACGAATTGGAGCAGACGAGCTCCGCCAAGTGATCGGTATGGTGGGCAGGAGAGCTCACCTGCGGGCGCATCTCGCACAGCTTTACGGCGAACCCGCGATCTGCCAGCTGAATCGCGCATTCCGATCCCGCCAGACCGCCACCGATAACCGTCACCTGATCAAACAGCATCTGCAAACACCTTTCTAATTGACACGTTTTCCATTGTGACCGAAGGGCGTCTGGGCGTGAAGGGCAAACTTGGAGGGCGCATACCTTCCATCCATCATGCGCTCGATGAGGCCCTCGAGTTCGAGCGAACCCAGAAGTTTGAGCACGCCGACGGCATCGAGCGAGACGAGTGCCGCGATGTCGTCGACCTTGAGCGGCGAGGCGATGAGCGCATGCATCACGGCCTGCTGCGTGGGGTCCAGATCTGCGATACCAGGAGCATCAGGACGCGAATAGCGCAGGGTACCGTATATGCGAGAGATAGCCACCTCGATGGACTCCTCGTCAATAATGCAGCAGGCCCCGTTGGCAATGAGGTAGTTGGTACCGCGCGACTCGGGTGACAAAATCGAACCCGGCACGGCAAGAAGCTCACGCCCCAGGTCCATGGCGGCCTCCGCCGTCGAGAACGTGCCCGAAGGCATGCCAGCCTCCGACACGAAGAGCGCCTGCGAAAGCGCGGCAATCACCCGGTTACGCCGCGGGAAGGCAAACTTACGTGGCCCCATACCCCAAGGCGAGATGGACACGACCGCGCCGCCCGTATCGATCGTGCGCGCGATGAGCCCCGCACTCGAGCGCGGGTAGACCACGTCGGCGCCCGTACCCAACACAACGACGTGCCTGCCACCGGCGTTGACCGCGGCCCAACCCGAGGCCTGGTCGCAGCCGACCGCGCCGCCCGAGACCACCGTCACCCCCGCCTCGACCGCAACTTTCGCGGCCAGTTCTGCCACGGCCAGGCCGTACGGCGAGGCCTTGCGAGCGCCGATGATGGAGAGCGCCGGCGTCGAAAGCACCTCCGGGTCGCCACGCACGAACAGCGTCTGGGGTACATCAGAGAGCTCCAAAACGGTATCTGGATACAACGCATCACCGGGATGCAGCTCAAAAGTCTCCTCGCCCATCACTGATCCCTCCTTCCCTGGTACATCGCCGCCTCGAGCACGTGGTCTTGCGTCACCCGCTCGCTTTCGGCGACATCGGCAATCGTGCGCGCGATGCGCACCAGGCGCACGATGCCGCGCCCCGTGAGATGCGTGCGTTTCGACAATCCAAGCACGCACGTTTCCGCCGCCTGATCGAGCGCAAAGGTCGACACAACACCATCGATAGAGCGGGACTCGTCGTCCTCGGCCTCGGCATCCGCATCGTCCATATGGGTCTCGCGCCAGGCACGAAAAGCCCTACCGCGGACAACGTAGTCGCGCAGCTCGGCCGACGACATGCCCTCGGCGCCCTCAATAATCACCTGCGGATCGGGGCGGGTCACGTCGAGCATCAGGTCGATGCGGTCGGCCAAGGGACCGCGCAGCTTGGACCGATAGCGCTCGACCATCGATGCCGAGCAACGACACGGAACCTCGCGATCGCCCAAAAAACCGCAGGGGCAGGGATTGCTCGCCGCAAGCAGCTGAAAGCGCGAGGGAAACGTGAAGGCGCCGTCGACGCGCACGATCCTGACATAGCCGCGCTCGATAGGCTGACGAAGCGTCTGCAGCACACCGGTGGGAAACTCGGCAAGCTCGTCCAAAAAGAGCACGCCGCCATGGGCAAGGCTGATCTCGCCCGGATGCACCGGGCGCCCTCCGCCAATAAGGCCCGCTGTCGAAATGCTGTGATGGGGGCTTCGAAACGGCCGATGCCCCGCAAGCAGGCCATCGATGTTCTCACCCAAGACCGAATGAATGCACAGCGCCTCCTGCTGATCCTCGACGGAAAGCTCGGGCAAGATACCCGTCATGCGGCGCGCAAGCATGGTCTTGCCCGATCCCGGAGACCCAATCATAAGCAAGCCCAGCTCCCCTGCCGCCGCAAGCGCTATGCCGCGCTTGGCGACCTCCTGCCCCAACACGTCGGCATAATCGAGCTCGGGCTCAAAGGTGGCCTCGAGCACTTCAGAATCCAGATAGTGCCGAGCTGCCTCGCCCATACCGCGGGCAAGCTGCGACAGATGATCGATAAAACCGCAATCGACCCCCGCGAGCGGAACATGCTGGTCGGACCTGCCGGCGATAAAAGACAGCCCCATGTCGCGAGCCAGCAGCTGGAACGCCACTTCGCCCTTGACGGGAAGCACCGTACCATCCAAGCCGAGCTCGCCGGCAATGATGCAGCGGTCGAGATTGTCGCGTGGAATCTGACCGTCGGCCGCAAGCACCGCAATGGCTATCGGCAGGTCAAAGCCGCTACCGGTCTTTCGGATATCGCCCGGCGCCAGATTGACCGTAATGCCCGAGCGCGGGATCTCGAATCCGGCAGAGCGCATCGCGCAGCGAATGCGCCCACGCGACTCCATGACCTCCATACTCGGGATGCCGAGCATCTGGATGCCCGGGATGCCGCCCGCAAGCGAAACCTCGACCGTGACGGGAATCGCCTCAACGCCGCGGATACAGGCTGCGTGAACGGCAAACGTCTCGAACGCCATCACGACACCTGCCAATCGAACGCATTGTACTGGTGCTCGATCTCGGCGATATGCCCGCCGCGAATGGTGACGCCCACGGCATCGAAGCGGATCGCCTTGAGCGGATAATGCTCCATGAGATAACAACTCGCGATGCGACGATAGCGCCGCTGCTTTTGGGCGTTCACCGCTTCCTCGGGAAACACCCGCGTATCGCAATCCAGCGCAACACGCCTGGTCTTGACCTCGGCCATCACCACCACATCGTCGAGCTCATCGAGCAGCACCAGGTCGGCCTCGCCCTCCGAGCATCGATAGCCTTGTTCCAGCAATGCATAGCCGCGCTCGTTAAAGTAATCGATTGCGATAAGCTCGCCCAGCATACCGAGCTCGCGAGGACTGAGCCCCTTGATAAACTCGGGCGTGATCGACCCGCAATCGAGCTCCCCCTCTTCCCAACGCTCCTTGAGCTGCTGCGTCTTGCTCATTTTGGCTGCGGCACACATGGGGTCTCCTTTCCCACTTCCTGCATTGCCTCGATAATGAGGGCAGGTTTCATGCGGGTAAGTACCGGAAGCAAACCAAAAACCAACCAAATGCCGACAAATGAGGGGCCGCGCGCAACAATAGCGTTGCACACGGCCCCTACCAGCAGGTTTATGGAGCCCTTAAGGTCCCAGTCTTCACAATTGGCCTAAAAAAGGCGCTCAGTCTGCAGAAAGTTTCCGCAAAAGCTCACACGGTGCAGCGGACAAAGTCCATGTTTGCGAATCGCCTCGATGTGCTCGGGGCTTGCGTAGCCCTTCGACTCGGCCAAATGGTACTCGGGATATTCGGCATCGTACTCGACCATCATCTCGTCACGCGTGACCTTTGCCATGATGGATGCCGCGGCGATACAGGCGATCTTGGCATCGCCCTTGACCACGTCGCGCTCGTGGGGCACGGCGCCCAGGGGGTTACCGTCCATAAGCACGCAATCGGGCTCAAGCCCCGTATCTGCCACCGCACCCGCGACAGCGGCTCGAATGGCGCGGGCCATGCCCATCTCATCGATATCCGCAGGAGCGATATGGCAAAAGCCGATAGCAGTCGCCACCTCGGCAATCTTCACCGAAAGCAGCTCGCGGCGCGCCGGCGTGAGCTTTTTGGAATCGTTGATGCCCCAGATGCGCGGCTCCATCGGAAGACACACGGCACACACGGTCAGGGGACCCGCTACCGAGCCACGGCCCACCTCGTCGACGCCCACGACCACGCCATCACCGCCGAGCTCATGCATAAGCTCGTACATGCCGTTGACGCGCTCGCGTTCGGCAAGTTCCTTGGCATGGCGCTTAAGGGCACGTTCGCAAGCCTTGATCACCTGCTGGCGCGGATCCTCGCGATAATGCTCCACGAGGGCGGGAATCTCCTCGAACGTGGCGCTCGCCAGCTCGCCGGCAACCTGCGATGCCGAAACCGAGCTCGTCATATTGGCCATACCAGGCCCTCCTTGCATGCAAATCAGATAAAAAGAAGGGCCACCCGAAGGTGGCCCTTGTGTCCAAACGAGTGGACGGACGCTGCGATCTTCTTAGCGCTTCTCGGGGATGCGAGCAGCCTTGCCCACCTTGTCGCGGAGGTAGTACAGCTTGGCGCGACGGACGCGACCATGACGAACGACCTCGAGCTTGGCGATCTTGGGACTGTGAAGCGGGAAGGTACGCTCAACACCGACACCGAAGGACATCTTGCGGACGGTGAAGGTCTCGCGGGCACCGGCGCCGGCCATGCGGATGACGTCGCCCTGGAAGACCTGGATGCGCTCGCGGTCGCCTTCCTTAATG
>JAXJPE010000003.1:0-36899 GCA_036426035.1 Collinsella sp. | reverse complement strand
GCGCCACCGTGCTCCTTGGAAACGGCGAGCATCTTGTCGCAGATGTCGCGGTTAGGCACAACGTAGTCGCCCAGAAGAACCAGGAAGTTCTCCCCTGCCACGGCGTCGGCGGCAGAGCGAATAGCATGGCCGAGGCCCTTGGGCTCGTACTGATAACGGAAGTCGACCGGCATACCGCCAGCGTGGGCGACGGCATCGGCATAGGCGTTCTTGCCGCGCTCGCGCAGCAGGTTCTCGAGCGAACGGTCGGGCTGGAAGTAGTTCAGCAGCTCGGGCTTGCCGGGCGAGGTAACGATGATGGCGTCGTCGACCTCCTCGGGGTCGAGTGCCTCCTCGACGACATACTGGATGACCGGCTTGTCGAGCACCGGCAGCATCTCTTTGGGCGTGCACTTGGTGCCAGGCAGAAAACGCGTGCCAAGACCGGCGGCGGGGATGATTGCCTTCATGTTATTCAAAGATCCTTTCGCAGGCGCAAGATGCGCCCTGTGCGTGCGGCACGGCGGCCGCAGACCAAATTGCGATACCCAAGCATCTTACCGCTGGAACTATATGTCGCTACAAGGCAGAGACAATTCTTCAGCAGGTCAACGCAAATTATTGCTCGAATGGTGCAATTTTATTGCCCAACGGCAGGGCGCCCGATACGACGCAAATCACAGAACATGGCAGTTTGAGCAACCGATGCCGAGGGACCGAAAAACAAAAAAGACGGGGCTCGCAATGCGAACCCCGTCTGCAAAGAAATCTGGCGAGAAAGCCTGATTACTTGAGGGTGACAGCAGCGCCAGCAGCCTCGAGCTTCTCCTTGGCAGCCTCGGCGTCCTCCTTCTTGGCACCCTCGAGAACAGCCTTGGGAGCGCCCTCGACGACCTCCTTGGCCTCCTTCAGGCCAAGGTTGGTGAGCTCACGGACGGCCTTGATGACCTGGATCTTGTTGTCGCCGAAGCCCTCGAGCACGACGTCAAACTCGGTCTTCTCCTCGGCCTCAGCAGCGCCAGCAGCGGGAGCGGCGACAACAGCGGCAGGAGCAGCGGCGGAAACGCCGAAGGTGTCCTCGATAGCCTTAACGAGCTCGGAAGCCTCGAGAAGGGTCATTTCCTTAAGAGCATCGATGATCTCATCGGTGGTAAGCTTAGCCATTTCTAAGTCCTTTCGGTTTCCGTGCGGATGCACGGAGATCAGTTAAAACACGGCGCGAATACGCCAGGGGTGCGGCGTTGCCGCCGCGGGTGAAAACAGCGACTAGGCTGCCTTCTGCTCGGAGACCTGCTGGATCGAACGAGCGAGACCAGAGGAAACGCCGTTGACGCAGACAGCGATGTCGCGAGCGAAACCGGAGATGAGACCGGCGATCTGGCCGAGAAGCTGATCCTTGGTGGGCAGCTCGGCGATAGCCTTAACATCATCAGCGGAAACGGCCTTGCCGTCGGAGATACCGCCCTTGATCTCAAGGACGCCCTTGGACTTAGCGGAGAAGTCCTTAAGGGCCTTAGCGGCCTCGACCGGCTCGGACTCGTAGAACACATAAGCGACGGGGCCGGCGAGAATCTCGTCGAGCTCGGGCTGCTCCTGGTTCTTGAGAGCGATCTTGACCAGGTTGTTCTTGTAGACCTTCATCTCGGCGCCGCACTCGCGAAGCTGATGACGCAGCTCCTGAGCCTGCTTAACCGTCAGACCGTTGTAGTTGACGACGAACAGACCGGCGTTCTCGGCGATACGGGACTCGATCTCTGCAACCTTGTCGATTTTGTACTGCTGGGGCATGAATTACACCTCCTCGAATTCTTTCCGGGCACGGTCCGCCACAAGGACGTGACGGGGGCATGTCCAAAAAGAAAGCCCCCGCGCTGCATGAGCGACGGGGGCGAGAAGACATATCTACTCGACCACCTCGGCTGGCGGGAAGTCCCATTAAGCTCGCGGGTAAGACCCGTTTGCGCCGGCTATCTCTGGCAGCGGATTCGTGCGTGAACCGAAAGTATTATGGCGGGGACCCCGGCGTCGGTCAACGGAAAACCGGGCTGCACACAATTCCACCATCCGGCACGCTCCGCCGAAGGCCAGGCGCAAGGTTTTCGCTCGGTCAAGTCCTGGGCTCGCACGAAGGCCACATTAAGTGGCCTTCGGCTCGTGCGGAATCTACGAAAACCTTGCGCCTGGCCTTCGGCGGCGCGGCCTGCGTCAACTATGGGGCAGCCCGGTTTTCCGTTGGCCGGCGCGCCCCACTCATAATGCTTGGGTCGGTGGGCTGATGTGTTGCGTCCCTGATGGCTACAGGGTTGAAATGAAGGTGGACAGGCGATTTAGGCCTTCGTCCAGATCTTTGTCGGAGACGCAGTAGCTGAGGCGGATGTGGCCTTCGGTGCCGAAACAGTCGCCTGGGACTAGGGCTACGTTTGCTTCTTTGATGGCTTTGATACAGAAGTCTTTGCTGGTTAGGCCATACTGTTTGATGCTCGGGAAAGTGTAGAAGGCTCCTGCGGGCTCTACTACGTCGAGGCCCATGGCGTCTAAGGCTGCGAGTACGCGTTCGCGGCGAGCTCGGTAGACTTTGAGCATGGGGGTTGGGTCGACGGTGAGGGCTCGGGCTGCGGCGTCCATCTCAAAGGAGACGGCGCTCGATACTAGGTATTGGTGGGCCTTTGCGATCTCGGCGATGACGGGGGTTGCCGCTGCGAGCCAACCTAAACGCCAGCCGGTCATGGCCCAGGGCTTGGAGAAGCTCTCAATGACCACCGTCTGCTCGCGTAGCTCCGGGTGGCGCTGGGCAAATCGCTCGTAGCCGTCCACGTAGACCAGGCGGTTATATACGTCGTCGCAGACCACGTAGATGCCCGCCTGCTCCGCCACGTGTGCCACGGCGTCGAGCGATGCCGCGTCGAGGATGCAACCCGTGGGATTGTTGGGCGAGCAGATGACGATGGCCTTAGTCGCCGGCGTCACACAGGCACGAAGCGCCTCCTCTTCAATCTGGAATTGCGCAGGCTCTGTATCCAAAAAGACCGCTTTGGCGTGATTGGCCACGACGATGCTCTCGTACAGGCCAAAGGCCGGCGTGGGGATAATGATCTCGTCGCCGGGGTTGAGCATAGCCATGAATGTTGCCGACAGGGCCTCGGTCGCGCCGTCGGTTAGGATGACCTCGTCGGCCGAAAACGTAAGGCCCGCGTTCCCCATGTAGGCAGACAGCGCCTCGCGCAGGGCGGGGCGACCGTTGTTGGGCGGATAGTGCGTGTCGCCGCGGCCCAGCGCGGCGGTCACCTCGGCGCTAATCACATCGGGCGTAGGAAAATCGGGTTCGCCGAGCGCAAGCGCGATACACCCTGGGTGCTGGGCGGCGAGCGCGTTAATCCGACGGATGCCGGAGGGCTTGAGCGTGGCAAGCGAGGTGTTCATGGGCAGACGCATGGCGTTCCTTTCGTAAGGGTTGCACTAGGATAGCGCGGCGAGGCGCCGCCAGACGGTGTAACCTAAACGGAAACCAACCGGAAAGGAGGCGGCATGGAAACGACCGCACGCGGCGATGTACCAAAAACGTTGCAAACCATTGCGTATATCAGCATTCCCAATAGCGCGGATCTTGAGTTTTTGCTCTGGGACCTGCAGGATGCCATCGCCGCCTATGCACAGCTTTCCGGCACCACGCTCCCCCGCCCGATCGACCTGAAGGCGGATAATGCCGACGGCGTTGCCGATGGTATCGTGCTCGGTATTAATGATGCATTTGATGATGAGGCGATGATCGCTGTCGAGCAGATACTCGATCGCCTTGGAATCGCGAAAACACGCGTCTATGTCATCGTTCTTGCTGGATCCGAGGACGCCGAACGGGCACACGAAACCGCCGTGCGGCTGCACCGGGCCTGCCGTCTTCGTGACCTGTCGTGGTGTGGCGGCGTTGTCGTCTGTGCCGGCAGCGGTATTGCGGCGCTTCGCCACTCCCCGCGTATGGGCCTCTTGCGCCGGCCATTTTCCGAAGCGATGGACAAGCTCGTAGGCGCCGTTCGCATGGGCTGCTCCGTCGAGCATGCGCAGCGACTTGGCGGCGGCAATGCCGTCAACGTCAACGTCGACGGCATGGTTTGCGCCGAGCCAGCTGTGCCCGCGCCGATCTGGCGAGGCGTTCTGAAACGCCTCGGCGCCCGCGCCCAATCAGATATCTAAATTAGAGAACGGCCCAGTCAACGGCTTCGTGCCAACGCTCAACAAGACGCCCCAGACGCCAGGCGGCATTGGCGGGACTAGTTGACGGCAATACGACAGCGGACAGACCCGTCCGCTCCTGTAGATAGCGCTTATAAAGGCGCCCCGCCGTACCTCCGTTGCATATCACCTGCTCAATGGGAGCTGCGCCGGTAATGCGCTCGATATGTGCCGGCACAACGTTGCGAATGCTCGCGTCACTCGAGCCCTTAATGTCACAGCTCTCGATCACGTCCCACAGGGCTACGCCGCCGTTCAGCAGCATGGAGCGCTTGGCGACAATCGAGGCGTCGAGCGTCGCAGGCTCACCGCTTGCCAAAGGGTCGCCCTCGTTGGGCGGCACGGACACACCGAGGCATGCGGCCATCACGCGCCAAAAGCGATTCTGAGGGTTACCGTAATAAAAGGCATTGGCACGCGAAAGCACCGAGGGAAACGACCCGAGCACCAAAACGCGCGAGTGCTCGTCAAACACGGGTTCAAACCCATGCTCAATATGTTGATAGCCCTCGTCCGGCGCGGCCACGAGCTAGGCCCTCAGCAGATAGCGCACCTCGTAGGGTGCAAGCTCAAGGGTACCCGTCAGCTCGACCGTGGGAGCATCGTCGGCAAGTAGGTCGACGAAGGAGCCGTTGAGTTCGCCGGCTCCAAAGGTATAGGGCTCGTTCACGGCATTGACCGCCACAAGCACCGTCGCGTCGTCGCAGGCGCGCTCGAACAGCAGCTGCTTGTTCTGGATCACCACGTTGCGATAGGCACCGTAGTTGAGAGCACGGGCCGCCGCGTCGTCGGCCGAGCGCAGGTGCATGAGCTGCTTGATGAAAGCCGTCAGCTCGTTGGGCGCAGGCTCATCGAGCGCAGGTCGCAGCGCCCAGTCGCCATCGGGGCCGCCCTTTTCGCCAGCAATTCCCCACTCGCTGCCGTAGTAGACGCACGGGATGCCCGGCATGCCAAACAGCATGCCATAGGCGGGGCGCAGGCAGGACTTGTCAGTGAGGATGCTCGCCAGGCGCGGCACATCGTGGTTGTCGACAAACGACAGCAGATGCTTGCCGCGATAAATGCACCACGGGTCACCGCCAAACTGGCGATGAAGAGAGTGGGCAATCTCGAACATGTTGATCGAATTAAAGCTGGAGTACAGGCCCTTGTAGCACTCGTAGTTGGTGCAGGAGTCGAGCATCTCGTCGTTGACAATCTGGTTGTAGTCGCCGTGGAGCGTCTCGCCGATCAGCACAAAATCGGGCTTGAGCTCACGGGTAAAGTCGTGCAGACGACGCATGAAGTCGCGGTCGAGCATATAGGCAACATCCAGGCGCAGGCCGTCGACGCCGAAGACCTCGGCCCAGCGGCGCACGGACTCGAGCAGGTAATCGACAACGGCGGGGTTTTGCAGGTTGAGCTTCACGAGCTCAAAATGGTCTTCCCAGCCCTCGTACCAAAAGCCGTCGCCGTAGCACGAGTCACCGTCAAAGCTGATGTGGAACCAGTCCTTGTACGGCGAGTCCCACTTGCGCTCCTGCACGTCGCGGAAGGCCCAAAAACCGCGACCGACGTGGTTGAAGACGGCATCGAGCACCACGCGGATGCCATGGTCGTGCAGCGTCTCGCACACGGCGGCAAAGTCGGCATCCCCACCCAGGCGACGGTCGATATGACGCAGGCTGCGCGTATCATAGCCGTGGCTATCGGACTCGAGTGGCGGGTTGATCAGCACAGCGCCAATACCGAGTTCTTGCAGGTAGTCGGCCCATTGGGCGATTTTCATGATGGGCGCATCGGGGTTGGGCGCGGCGTTGGCAGCCTGGGCAAGCTCATCCTCGGCAACGGGCGCGGCGTTTTCGCGCGGAGCCCCGCAAAAGCCCAGCGGATAGATCTGATAGAACGTCGTCTCGTATGCCCACATAACAGCCTCCCGGAAATCCTTCACGCAACGCCACCCATTGTATGCCCAGCTTGTATCCTCTCCCCCAAAATAAGTTGCGGTGGAATAGTTCCTGCCTGGGCCTTCAGAGGCCTTAAACAGGAACTATTCCACCGCAACTGATGAGGGGACGTGGTTAGGCGACGGGCTTTGCGCGGCGTATGGCCGGGAACAGTACGGTAATGGCGAGGATGACGCCCACGACGGCGATCGTGCCGCCCGCGTAGCCGATCCAAGCGATGCCCGGGCCCGACACCACGGCGCCGCCGATTGCGGTGCCCGTGCCGATACCCAGATTGAACAGGCCCGAGAAGATCGACATGGCGACAGCCGACGAATCCGCCGGCGTGTTCCTGATGAGCTCGGCCTGGAACGCCACGTTAAAGGCCGTGGCGCAGCAGCCCCACAGTGCGCAGACGGCAAGCACTGCCGCGAGCGACGATGCGGCCGGACCCATGAGCAGCAGGGCCGCCGGCACGCCGGAGAGCGTAATAGCCAAGAACGGGAAGCGATGCCCATCGAACAGGCGGCCAAATAGCCAGCTTCCGAGCAGACCAGAGCAGCCAAACGCCGTCAGCGTCATGGTGATGGCGCCCGCGTCGACGTGCGCGACCTGTGCCAGGAAGGGCTCGATATAGCTGTAACCCGCGTAGTAGCCGGTCGCCATAAAAACCGTGACCGCGTAGAGCGCGATCAGGAGCGGGTTCTTGAGCAGCTCGGGCAACTGTTTGACGGTAAAGCGTTCGCCCGCCGGCATGGCCGGGAACACGGTCGCCTGGTAGACGACCGCGATGGCCGAGAGGACCCCGACCACGGCAAACGTCATGCGCCAGCCCACGGCCAAGCCAATAGCGCGACCGAGGGGCAGACCAAAGATCTGCGCGACGGACGAGCCCGTAGCGATCATGCCGATGGCGAGCGCCCCGTGGCGAGTGTCGACCAGGCGCGAGGCCATAATCGAAGCGACCGACCAGAACACGGCATGTGCGCAAGCGACCACCAGGCGCGCACAGACCAGGATGGGATAAGTCGGCGCCACAGCGGACAGAAACTGGCCCAGCGAAAACACGGCCAGCACGCCCAGCAACATCCGCTTGAACTCGAAGCGCGAGGCAAACACCATAAGCGGCAACGACAGCAGCATGACGCCCCAGGCATAGACCGAGATCATGATGCCCGCCTGGGCCTCGGTGAGCGAGAACGACGCGGCGATATCAGTCAAAAGGCCGATGGGCATAAACTCCGACGTGTTGAACACGAACGCACAGCAGGTGAGCCCGACGAGCGGGAGCCACTGCCTGAGCGTGATGCCGTCTTGCCTTGCCTGACTCATATATAACGTCTCCAATCATTTTGAGCGGAGGCGATTATATAGCAACGGCCCCGCATCCGTCAGCAACAGATGCGGGGCCGAAAACAATTCGATACACAGAGGCTGCGCCGTCAATAAAAAACTAAGCCAACCCCAGCAATATGCCCGCCGAATGCACGACAAACGCCACGGTCCAGGCGACCGTCACTTGAAACGCGAACACGGCAACGGCGTAGCGTCCGCCCAGCTCGCTCTTAACGGCACCGATGGCTGCCACACAGGGCGGGTATAGCAGCGTAAAGACCAAGAACACGTAAGCGGTGAACGGCGAAAACATGGTCGACAGTGCCACGGGCGACGTAGCACCCAAAAGCACGGTGAGGGTCGAGATGACACTCTCCTTGGCGATAAGTCCGGTGACGAGCGCCGTGGATGCACGCCAGTCGCCAAACCCAAGCGGCGCCAGCGCCGGTGCGATAATGCTACCCAGACCGGCAAGTAGGCTCTGCGACTGATCGGCGACCACATTAAAGCGAATGTCGAACGTCTGAAGGAACCAGATAACCACGGTAGCGGCAAAGATAATGGTAAAGGCCTTGGTAATAAAGTCCTTGGCCTTATCCCATGCCAGCATCACCGTCGTCTTGACGCTCGGCAGGCGGTAATTGGGGAGCTCCATGATAAACGGCACCGGGTCGCCCTTAAATGCCGTGCGGTTGAGCACCAGGGCGGCAATGCAGCCGACCACGATGCCGATCAGATAGAGCGAAACCATGGCGGGAACTGTCGCCTGCGGGAAAAACGCTCCGCACAGCAGACCGTAGACCGACAACTTGGCCGAACAGCTCATGAACGGCGTGAGCATGACCGTCATCTTGCGGTCGTGCTCGGATGGGAGCGTACGGGTCGACATGATAGCCGGCACGGTGCAGCCAAAACCGACGAGCATGGGCACGAAGCTGCGGCCCGACAGACCAAAGCGACGCAATACCTTATCCATGACAAAGGCCACGCGCGCCATGTAGCCGGAGTCTTCCAGAATGGAGAGGAACAAGAAGAGCACGACGATAATCGGCAGGAAGGTCAGCACGCTGCCCACGCCCGTAAGCACGCCGTCGACAGCCAGCGAGCGCACCACGTCGTTGGTGCCGAACGCTTTGAGACCCGCATCGGCCGAGGCAATGATGACAGCAATGCCGTCCTCCATAAGTCCCTGCAACGCCGCGCCGATCACGCCAAACGTCAGCCAAAAAACAAGGCCCATGATCACCAGAAACGCCGGAATGGCTGTGTAACGACCTGTCAGGATGCGGTCGATCTTGACGGAGCGCACGTGCTCGCGGCTCTCGTGCGGCTTGACGACGCAACGCCCGCACACGTCGCCGATAAAGCTAAAACGCATATCGGCCAGCGCAGATAGGCGGTCGGTGCCGGCCTCACCCTCCATCTGGGTAATGATGTGCTCGATCGCGTCGAGCTCATTGCGATCCAGGTGAAGCGCCTCGGTTACCAGCTCATCGCCCTCGACCAGCTTGGTCGCCGCAAAGCGCACCGGGATGTGCGCCGTCACGGCATGGTCCTCGATCAGGTTAGCAATACCGTGGATGCAGCGATGCAGCGCACCACCGTCCGGACCGTCGGGCGCGCAAAAGTCCAGGCGACCAGGGCGCTCGCGGAACCGCGCCACGTGCAGGGCATGGTCCACCAGCTCGCCGATGCCCTCGTTGCGGGCAGCGCTAATGGGGACAACAGGCACGCCCATCAGGCTCTCGAGCAAGTTGACGTCCACGGCGCCGCCGTTGGCGGTCACCTCGTCCATCATGTTGAGCGCGATGACCATGGGGCGATCGAGCTCCATAAGCTGCAGTGTCAGGTACAGGTTACGCTCGATGTTGGTGGCGTCAATGATGTCGATGATGGCGTCCGGGCGCTCGTCGAGGATGAACTGACGGCTCACGACCTCTTCGCCTGTGTACGGCGACAGGGAGTAAATGCCAGGCAGGTCGGTAACGCTTGCCTCGGGATGGTTACGGATGGTGCCATCTTTGCGGTCGACCGTCACGCCGGGAAAGTTACCGACGTGCTGGTTGGAGCCCGTCAGCTGGTTGAATAACGTGGTCTTGCCGCAGTTTTGGTTGCCGGCGAGGGCAAAGTGCAGCGGCGCGCCCTCGGGCACGGCCGTCTTTGCCGCACGGGGCGAATACGTCCCCTCGCCGAGTGCCGGGTGCTCCGTCGTGCCGATTGCGGCGTTAGCGCGTGGGCCGGTATCGGTGTCGTGAACACCCACGAGCTCGATGCGCGCGGCATCGTCCTTGCGCAGCGTCAACTCGTAGCCACGCAGGCGGATCTCGAGCGGGTCGCCCATGGGGGCGTACTTCATCATGGTGACTTCGGTACCCGGCGTTAGGCCCATGTCCAAAATATGCTGTCGAAGCGCCTGGTCGTCCGATGCCACCGATGCGACAATGGCGTCTTTTCCGATCTCGAGCGTATCGAGCCTCACGTCCGCGTTCCTCCCCCGGCGCCCACAAGGCGTTGCATTTAGTTTACCTAGGCTAACAGTTCGCCTTGGCTAACCATTTTACCCATGCATGATAACGCGAACATGCAACGATGTTCAATCGACAGATCGGTGCAGGGGGAATTCTGTGCCATTGCCTCCCAGGCGGGCCTGCTGCGGAAACTGCATCCCACTACTCAGACGAATTCCGGTCCACGATTTCCCGATGGGGCCTCTCGGGGAAACTGCGTCCCACTCTGGAGCGCCAGAACGGGATGTGCTTTCCAGTTGAGGTCTCTAGCGGAAAGTGCATCCCGGAATAGGCACTCAGACTGGGACGCATTTTCCCGATCGAGACCCTCGGGGAAACTGCGGCCCGGAATATGCGTCCGAAACGGGACACGGTTTCCCCAAGGACCGAATCAACCGCCCACCCCTCGTCAAAATCATCCGCTTTCCTCTGTCGCATGCGGAACATCCAAGGAGTTTCCCAAGGTGCCGGCACTTAAGGAACGTCCCCAGCTGCCGGCAGTAATTCGCCGCAACAGCAAAGGCCCGCGCAGGTAACCGTAGTCACCTGCGCGGGCTTGGCGGGCGCTCACAAAGGCACGTTACAGAGGCCCACGTCAGTTATGGATTACCGAACGGCACCGGCACGCAATGCCTCCGTCGGCTTACCAAGCGATGAAGCTTGCCGCAGTCCTAGACAATCGGCGCAATGCCGGCAAAGTGCAGATACAGCGAAATGATTGCCACGACAATGACCACCGCCGCGATCAGCTTATCGTGCAGGTGCGGAAGCACCGGTTTGCCGCGGCCTCGCTCGCCCAGCATATAAACGGGAATGGCCGGAGCAAAAAGGATCGTCGTGATCATAACGCCCTGGAGACCCGTCGACCACACCAGGAACAATGTGTAGATAAAGCCGAGCGTACCGAAGAAGCGCGCCTTGCCGACGCTTGGCGCATGCGGACCATCCAGATGCTCGTTCTTCCAACCAATCACCATGTAATAGGCTGCCGAGCACACGTACGGAACTAGGATCGTATTGACTGCGCAGCTATAGAAGAACTGGTAGGTGCTCGCCGCCACATACGACACGATCAAAAAGAGTTGCGTGATGCCGGAGCTTACGAGAACCGTTACCACCGGGGCATCGTGCTTGTTCGTCTTAGCAAACGCCAGCGGGAAGGATCCCTGGCGCGCCGCCTCGAACGGCGTCTCGGACGCAATGATGACGTAACCCAGCAGCGCGCCGACCAGCGAGAGGATAACGCCCAGGTTTACGATGGCAGCGCCAACCGGACCAATTGCGCACTCGAGAATTCCCGCCATGGAGGGCGTCGCGAGCTGCGCCATCTCCTCGCGCGGCATAATGCCGAGCGACAGCATCGAGATGATCAGATACAGCGTAAATACAGCCGCAAATCCGAGCGCCGTCGAGCGACCGACGTCGCGTACGTACTTTGCGCGACCCGAGATAACAACAGCGCCCTCGATGCCCGTGAAGACCCAGACAAGGGCGATCATGGTCGAGACAACCTGCTCGCCAAAGCCAGGACCAGCCGGCTCTCCCCAGAAGTTGTCCATAAAGATATCGACGTTGAACTTACCCAGGAGCACGATACTCAGCACAAAGAGTCCCAGCGGCACCAGCTTTGCCAACGTGACGATTGTGTTAATGCCCGCAGCCTCCTTAACACCACGAAGCACAAGGGCGGTAAGGAACCACAAAAACACGCTGGCGCAGACGATGGAAAGCAGGTTGTTACCCGCGCCAAACGCAGGGAAGAAATAGCCCAGCGCGCTAAACAGCAAGAGCGCAAAGCTCACGTTGGAAAGACATGCGCTGATCCAGTAGCCCCAGGCGGAGTTGAATCCAATGTAATCGCCAAAACCGGCCGCAGCGTATGCATAGATGCCGCCGGTCAGGTCGGGACGGGCCTGAGACAAACCGTTGAACACCATCATCAGCGCAAAGACGCCAATAAAGCAAATTCCCCACGAGACGATAACCGCACCGGTATTTGCCCCGCCTGCTGCCATATCACCGGCAAGCGAAAAGATACCGCCACAAATACTGGCAGTAATGACCATCATGGTCAGACGAAAGAGATCAAGGCCATTAGGGTCGATAATCTCGTCGTTTTGAGCTTTAGAGGCCATTGTATGTGCACCCCCTTCATCATGTGATCGAACGAAAGATGGCCCGGACGTCCCGAATCGGGTGCCGGGCCATCGGTCAAGCGATCATCAAACTGTTACAGCCATCGCGTTAGAAGCGCAGCGACAGGCAAGAAAGGCCGCCGTCGACCTTGCGATACTCGGAGGTGTCAACGACGAGCGTCTTGTAGCCCAGATCCTGCACGGCCTTGAGCACGGTCGGATAGCCCTCGGCAACGATGACCGTACCGTTGACCCAGATGCAATTGGCGCCGTAAGCCTCGTCCTCGGGCACGACGATCTTGTTGTACTGGGCAAAGTCGGGCTTATCGATGAACTCACCAGAGACGAGCATGTTGTTGTCCTCGATGTAGTTGACGCCCGTCTTGAGGTGCAGGACCTCCTCCAGCGGAACCTCGGAACCCTCGAGGCCCCAGCCCTCGAGAATCTCGCAGAACTGGCGGATGCCCTCTTCGTTGGTACGAGCGGAGCGACCGACGTAGAAATGGTCGCCGACCATCATGACGTCACCGCCGTCGAGCGTGCCCGGAGAAACGATGTGCTTGACATGCTCGTCGTCAAAGAAGCGACGGACGGCCGGCTCGATCTCGTCCTTCTCGCCGTTGCGGCTATCGGCGCCGGGGTTGGTAATGATGGCGCCGCAGCGAGTGATAACGGCCGGATCCTCGACGAAGCAGCTGTCGGGATACTGCTCGAGGGCGGGCAGCACCGAGACATCCACGCCGCACTGCTCAAGCGCATGCTCGTAATCGTAGTGCTCCTCGATGGCGCGCTCGTAGATGGGCTGGCCAAGCTCGGGGGCACTCGTGATGCCATTGCTCAGGGACTTGCCGGGACGGCGGATGATGACGTGGCTGAACTTGGTCATGATGATCCTCCTTGGACCTCTTAGCAGAGAGCGGGACTTCTTCGCGCCCGCCTTCCTTTCGATGGCTTTATCTTAAGGCGGTTTTCTTGTTTTGTATATTGTATACAATCCTGAACGGTCGATATTCATCGGTAAGCGTATTCTTACGTATCGGCGCAAAGTAGCACGATTTAGCTGGTCGTTCTATAATTCAACTGAGCTATTCAAGCGAAACGTATTTAATTATAGATAAATACAGTTAAGGAACATAAGCTCATGGAAACGCTCAGAAGGCCCCTGAAGGACCACGTATACGACTATATTTCGAGCCGTATTGACGCCGGCGAGTTGTCCGCCGGCGACCGGCTGAGCGAGCAAGCGATCTGCGATGCCATGGGCGTGTCGCGCACGCCGGTTCGCGAGGCGCTCATCCAACTGGCAAGCGATGGCTACCTGGACAATCTCCCCCGCCGCGGATTCCGCGTCCGTGGGTTCGATCAGCAAAACGCCGTTGAAGTCTTTGAGATTATGGGGCCGCTCGACGGGCAGGCCGCATATCTCTCCTGTCCGAACCTAACCGACGATGACATTACGCAGCTGAAATTTCTCGTCGGTTCCATGGACCTCGCGATCCAAGGCGGTCTCATCCGAAAGTACGACGACATTCAGCGAGACTTTCATCTGACGTACTTCAACCGCTGCGGCAACGACCGACTGCGCGATATGATCTCGCAGCTCGAGCGCTGCTTTATCAAGCGCGATTACGAGACTGTCGACCAGGAGACGGCTTGCAAACTGCTCAATAAAGCCAACAACGAACATGCTCATATTCTTGAGTTGTTCGAAGCACGAGATGCGACGGGCGTGCGCGACTACGTTCGCGATGTCCATTGGAACACAGAAAACGCCCAGTTCACCGTCTGGTAGGAAACGATGCCCTTGCGGAAAGCGTGTCCCGTTATTCCCGCTCGAAACGGGTCGCAGTTTCCCAACGGGGCCCCTCGGGGAAACTGCGACCCAGAATTTGAGCTCGAAACGGGATGTGGTTTCCAAATCGAGGCCCTATGGGAAACCGTGTCCCACCTTGAAGGGCGAGACTGGGATGCAGTTTCCGGACGGGACATCAAAAACAAAGTTGCGGTGGAATAGTTCCTGGATGGGCTGGTTGATGCCCCAGATCGGAACTATTTCACCGCAAGTTATTGAAGGGCTGGGATGCCCGTCCTCTTACAGATGGCGCTCCAGGAAACGGAAGGCTAGGCGAATCCAAGGACGGACCGCCACCTGCTTGTCCTCGTTGTCGACCGCGGTGTTGGCGTTGCCGAGCGAAAGGCCGTGACCACCCTGGTCGAAGACGTGCATCTCGCATGCAACGCCCTCCTCGGCCATGCGCTGCGCAAACGGGTAGACCTGCGCGATCGGTGCCGTCTTGTCGTCGGACACGCCCAACACAAAGGTCGGTGGCATCTGACGCGAAACATGCGTGGTGGGGCAGATGTCGGCCAGATGCTCGTCAGTTGCCTCGCCGCCCGTCACCATCGACAAGTAGTCGTTGAGCAAATCGCGCCCCGTCTTGCCGCCCGTCTTGGGCACACGCAAGTCAATGCGCGGATCGCGCGTCTGCATGTCGCGCACATAGGCAAAGTCGAGCAATGGATAACCCAGCACCACGGCATCGGGACGAATGTCGTCCGGACGCGCCCCGGCAAGTGCCGCGAAGGGGCCGGTCTTCCACTGCGTTGCCAGCGAGGCACAGATCATGCCGCCCGCCGAGAATCCCACGACGCACACGCGCTTAGGATCGACATGCCACTCGTCGGCGTTGGCGCGCACCGTGGCGACCATCTTGGCAAGATCTGCCTGGGGGTGCGGAAAGCTCACGTCACCCGTAGAACTCGTGACATAGTTGAGCACAAAGGCCTGGTAACCGTGATCCAAAAACGCAAACGCCACAGGATCCTGCTCATGCGGAGCGATATGCGTAAACGCACCTCCGCCACAGATAATCACGGCAGGGCGGCGGCCATTCGGTTTATCGGGCAGCGGCTCGGCACCCAAATACGTAAACGTCGCCGGATATTCCTCGGTCGGCTCCTCGCCCCACAGCGCATGGTTCTCGACAATCATATGTGCTCCCTTCGCGCAAATTATGCGCCCTTGTTTTTCGCCTTCAAGCGTACCCCACTTGAACCCGTGGCGCAGAAACACTCCGGCAATAAGTTTCCCTTCAACTGATATATCACATAATCCCAGTTCAGAGGTATCGTTGAGCAGCGTAGAATAGGGGCGTTGACCAAGCCGCGAAACACATGTGAAACGTTTCCGGCAAACCAAACGCGCGATATGCGCCTATTTAAGTTGGAGGCAACTATGGGTCTGCTCGATTCGCTTAAGTCCACCTTCACCTCGACCGGCGAGGCGTCCGTTCCGCCCGCAGCAAGCTTCGCTACCCGCGAAGGCGTCATCTATGCCCCCGTCAACGGCGTGCTCGTCAACCTGAACGAGGTTCCCGACGAGACGATCGCCTCGGGCATGCTTGGCCAGGGCTATGGCATCGAGCCCATTACCGGCACCATCTATGCGCCCGCCAACGGCCGCATCGGTGCCACCACTGTCACCAACCACTCCATCGGCATGATCACCGAGGACGGTCTTCGCGTGTTCATCCATGTTGGCCTGGGCACCGTGGAAATGAACGGCAAGGGTTTTGCCCGCTTTGTCGAGATGGGCGATGTGGTCAAGGCAGGCCAGCCGCTCATCAGCTTCGACCGCGAGGCCATTAAGGCCGCTGGTCACGAGGGCATCGTGACCGTCATCGTCTCCGAGCTCGATCGTCTTAAGAGCATCGACCATGTCGGCGAGTCCGGCACGCTTATCGGCGGCAACCCGCTCGTTAAGCTTGGCGACCCGCTGCTGGTAGCCAAGACCAAGTAGCCAGGCCCCGCGCCACACAGCAAAAGGCACCTCGTCAAGCGCCCGCGACCATTTGGCCGCGGGCGCTTTTCGTTTGAAAAACCATCCCGCCAATGCCTTATCTGTATAGCCCAAATGAGCCGAGCTGCTAGAATATCGAACTGTATGGATAACTATCATTCAACCGTTATGGGAGGATACGTGAACCGCACCAAAATCGCGCAGCTCTATGCCGATGCCGAGTCGCTCGGCGGCCAGACCGTCACCGTCGCCGGCTGGGTCAAGTCCGTCCGCGACATGAAGAACTTCGGCTTTGTCACGCTCAACGACGGCAGCTGCTTCCGCGACTTGCAGGTCGTCATGAACCGCGAGGCACTCGACAACTACGACGAGATCGCCCATCAAAACGTCTCGGCCGCACTCATTTGCACCGGCACCGTCAAGCTGACCCCCGATGCGCCCCAGCCTTTCGAGCTTTCTGCCACCTCCATTGAGGTCGAGGGCGTCAGCGCCCCGGATTACCCGCTGCAGAAGAAGCGCGCAACCGTCGAGTTCCTGCGCACCCAACAGCACCTGCGCCCGCGCACCAACCTGTTCCGCGCCGTGTTCCGCATCCGTTCTGTCGCGGCTGCCGCCATCCACCGCTTCTTCCAGGAGCAGGGCTTTGTCTACGTCAACACCCCTATCATCACCACGAGTGACTGCGAGGGCGCCGGCGAGATGTTCCGCGTGACCACGCTCGACCCCAAAAATCCGCCCCTCACCGAATCCGGCGAGGTCGACTGGAGCCAGGACTTCTTTGGAAAGCACGCGAGCCTTACCGTATCCGGCCAGCTCAACGCCGAGAACTTCGCCATGGCCTTTGGCGACGTGTACACCTTTGGCCCCACCTTCCGCGCCGAAAACTCCAACACCACGCGCCACGCCGCCGAGTTTTGGATGATCGAGCCCGAGATGGCCTTTGCCGACCTTAACGACTACATGGATAACGCCGAGGCCATGCTCAAGTACGTCCTTAAGGACGTTATGGCCACCTGCCCCGACGAGCTCAACATGCTCAACAAGTTTGTGGACAAGGGTCTGATCGAGCGCCTGGACCACGTGGCAAACTCCGACTTTGCCCGCGTTACCTACACCGAGGCTGTCGAAATCCTGGAGCAGGCAGTCGCTGCTGGCCACCAGTTTGATTACCCCGTCAGCTGGGGCATCGACCTGCAGACCGAGCACGAGCGTTTCCTGACCGAGGAGCACTTTAAGCGACCGACCTTCGTAACCGACTACCCGGCCGAGATCAAGGCGTTCTACATGCGCATGAACGAGGACGGCAAGACCGTCGCCGCCGCCGACTGCCTGGTTCCCGGTATCGGCGAGATTATCGGCGGCTCCCAGCGCGAGGAGCGCCTGGATCTGCTCGAGGCCCGCATCAAGGACCTGGGCATGAATCCCGAGCAGTACAAGTACTACCTTGACCTGCGCCGCTACGGTTCCTGCAAGCACGCCGGCTACGGCTTGGGCTTCGAGCGCTTGGTCATGTATCTGACCGGCGTGGGCAACATCCGCGACGTCCTGCCGCACCCGCGCACCGTGGGCAACGCCGACTTCTAATCGTCGGACGCTAGCTCGCGTCGCCACACGCCAACGCTCATCGCATAAGCGTCTCTCGGCATCGGTCGAGAGACGCTTTTTTCAACAGCATCCGTCAAGATTTTGGCAAGTTTTTGGTCAGTTGAGCAGGGCTGTTGAAAACTCGACCCGCCGTTTGCCGACAACTACCGACCGCCCAGAGCGCCCTGCGCCCCTGAAAAAGCCCCACGTCCTAGGCTCCATACCGTCGCCACCCAAAACGGAAAGGACGTGGGCACGATGACCGAAGCCGCTGTTGAAACCTACGACACCACAACGAGAGGCGCCGCCTCGATGGCAGCCTATCGTGCCGTTCGCATCCTGCAACTATTAAGCGAGAACACTGGCGAGGACAAGGCCATGCTTTCCGATGAGTTGATCCGGCGCCTCGCCCATCCCGACGACCCCGCCCGCATGCCCATCTCGGCGGCGCGACGCAGCATCTACACCGCCATCTCCGCACTTCGCCATGCCGGATACGAAATTGAGTACAAACGCGGCGTGGGGTATCGGCTCTTGACCCGTCCGCTCACCGACGAAGAGATCATCCGGCTCCACGGTATGGTCATGCGCAACCGCTCTACGCCCATCACCATTCGAAAAAGCATGGCTCAGCACTTGGTCGCCATGGCGAGTGCCGACGTTCGCGGCTACCTCGATGCACCCGAGCCCGCTCCAAGCGCCGGTGGCAAATCCACCAAGGCCACGCGCACGCCCGTCAAGCGCATCGACACCTGCGAGCTCATCGAGCAAGCCATCGACCACGGAACCACGGTGAGTTTTGATATTTCGAGCGTCACGACACCTGGCGAAACCGAAGTAGCACGGATGACACTCCGCCCCTTTGCCATCAAGCAACGAGACGGCATCTCGTATTTGCTGGGAACGGTCTATGACGCCCGAGGCGCCGATGACACGTTGCGTACCGTAGAGATCGGCCGGATGAAAAACGTCACCACACGTCTCCTTGACGGCAAGAAGCTCTTCGCCGCCCTCGACGAAGAGGACGCCTCCGCCGCATAAGAACCTCCGCCGTCCATTCGACTACCCGTACCGCCCATCCGGTTCTGTATTAAAAAACCCGCCAGGTTATTGTAAAAATGGACATCCGCGCTACTATAATTCCACTTGCACTTTGTTTGAGTGCAGTGTTTCCAGCCATTTCTATACTGGGGGTAACGATATGAAGGACATCACCATCAGCCGCAGGAGCCTTCTGGTCTCTGCTGGCCTGCTCGCGCTCGCTCCGCTCGCCGGATGCGGCGGCAACTCTGGTTCCGGCTCTGCTGCCGCCGGTTCCGACTACACCGTCGGCATTCTGCAGCTCACCGAGCACTCCGCACTCGACGCCGCCAACGACGGCTTCGTCAAGGCCATCAAGAAGAGCGGCCTTAAGGTCAAAATCGACCAGAAGAACGCCCAGAACGACCAGTCCACGTGTAAGTCCATCGCCGACAAGTTCGTGGGCGATGGCGTCGACCTGATCTATGCCATCGCTACGCCCGCCGCGCAGGCCGCCGCTGGCGCCACCGCCGATATCCCCATCGTGGGCTGCGCCATCACCGACTACGCCGCCTCGGGCCTGGTCCAGGACAACGATAAGCCCGGCACCAACGTCACCGGCGCCTCCGACCTCACCCCGGTCGCCGAGCAGCTCGAGATGATGCAGAAGGTCCTGCCCGACGTAAAGAAGGTCGGTCTGCTCTACTGCACCGCCGAGTCCAACTCCGACGTCCAGATCAAGGCCGCCAAGAAGGAGCTCGACAAGCTGGGCCTGGACTACACCGACTTCACCGTCTCGAGCTCCAACGAGATCCAGTCCGTCGTCGAATCTGCCGTGGGCAAGGTCGACGCGCTGTACTCCCCCACCGATAACACCATCGCCGCGGGCGCTTCGCAGGTCGGCCAGATCTGCAAGGAGAATAAGCTCGCCTTCGTAACCGGCGAGGAGGGCATGTGCAAGGCCGGCGGCCTGTTCACCCTCTCCATCAACTACGAGGACCTGGGCTACGCCGCGGGCAAGATGGCCGTCAAAATCTTGAAGGGCGAGGCCAAGCCCGAGGATATGCCGATCAAGCACCTCTCGAGCAAGGACCTGGTCGTCGTCAAGAACGACGAGATGGCCGAGGCGCTGGGCCTCGACCTTTCCGCTCTGGACGAGTAGCGCCATGCGCGGTAACGCGTCTAGGACCCGCACTCGCGCCATAGCTGCGTTATTCAATATCTGAGCCACAGGGGCGAACGCCAAAGACCGGCGTTCGCCCTGCTTGTTACGGATGAGACAAAACATCCGGCCGCAGCTCTTTTATGCATTGTTACCGCTATCATGGTGACTCACGTGTCCACCCTATCCTAGGAGGTATGAAGCATGCTTATTGCATTGCAGGGCGCCGTTTCGCAGGGCGTCCTCTGGGGCATTATGGTGCTTGGTGTGTTTATCACGTTCCGCCTGCTCGACATCCCCGATATGACCTGCGACGGCAGCTTTGCCCTCGGCGGCTGCGTCTGCGCCGTGCTCATCGTCAATAACAACGTCGACCCGCTGCTCGCCGTGCTGGCCGGTATGTGCGCCGGCGCCATCGCGGGTGCCGTCACGGGCATTTTGACCACCGTCTTCGAGATTCCCGCGATCCTCGCCGGAATCCTCACCCAGATCAGCCTGTGGTCCATCAACCTGCGCATCATGGGCAAGTCCAATACGCCAATTCTTGCCAAGGGCACCGTGTTCTCGGCCGTCAGCAATATGACCGGTCTGCCGCAGTCCACCGTTGCCATCATCTTGGGCATCCTGCTCGCCGTGGCTATCGTTGCCATCCTGTATTGGTTCTTTGGCACCGAGATCGGCTCGGCGCTGCGCGCCACCGGCAACAACGAGTACATGATCCGCGCTCTGGGCGTCAACACCAACTCCACCAAGATGATCGCCCTCGTGCTCTCCAACGCTCTCATCGGCCTTTCGGGCGCGCTCATCTGCCAGAGCCAGAAGTACGCCGACATTGGCATGGGTACCGGTGCCATCGTTATCGGTCTTGCCGCCATTGTTATCGGCGAGGTGCTCGGCCGCCTGCTGCCCGGCGGCCTCACGCAGTTTAGCGTCCGTCTTGCCTCCGCCGTCTTTGGCTCCGTGGTGTACTTCCTTATCCGCGCCATCGTACTGCAGTTGGGCATGGACGCCAACGACATGAAGCTGCTTTCCGCTGTGATTGTCGCCGTGGCCCTGTGCGTGCCCGTGGTTTGGGAGCGTTATAAGCTCCGCAGCTCCTACACGAAGGGGGATGAGGCAGATGCTTAAGCTCTCACACGTCAAGAAGACCTTTAATAAGGGCACCGTCACCGAAAAGCGAGCGCTCACCGGCGTCGACCTTACCCTCAATGATGGCGACTTTGTAACCGTGATCGGCGGCAACGGCGCCGGCAAGTCCACGCTGCTCAACATGATCGCCGGCGTGTATCCGCTCGATTCGGGCGTTATCGAGCTCGACGGCACCGACATCTCGCGTCTGAGCGAGTCACAGCGTGCCAAGTACCTGGGTCGCGTGTTCCAGGACCCCATGCGTGGCACCGCAGCCGACATGCAAATTGCCGAGAACCTGGCCCTCGCCAAGCGTCGCGGCCAGCATCGCGGTCTTTCGTGGGGCGTCACCAAGGCCGAGAAGGACGAGTACGTTGAGCTGCTCAAGCGCCTGGACCTTGGTCTGGACACGCGCCTCAACGCCAAGGTCGGTCTGCTTTCGGGTGGCCAGCGCCAGGCACTCACCCTGCTCATGGCCACGCTCACCAAGCCACGCCTGCTGCTGCTCGACGAGCACACCGCGGCGCTCGACCCCAAGACGGCCTCTAAGGTGCTCAATCTGACCGAGGAAATCGTCGACGAGCACCACCTGACCACGCTCATGGTCACGCATAACATGAACGACGCCATCCGTCTGGGCAATCGTCTGATCATGATGCACGAGGGCCACGTAATCTACGACGTGGCAGGCAACGAGAAGAAGTCGCTCACCGGTGCCGACCTGCTGCAGAAGTTCGAGGAGGTCTCGGGCGGCGAGCTCGCCAACGACCGCATGCTGCTGAGCTAACGACCTAGATAACCACCACAAAGGGGACAGGCACCTTTGTGGTGGTTTTTGTTAAAGAGTAAGGAGACAGCCATGAAAAGACTCCCCCGCCTTGCGTTAGCCACCGCGTTAATCTGGAAGCGTCGACGCTAAGCTACACCGCCGGGCCTTGCAGCCCCGCCGTGCAAACCTTATATCGAGCGCAAAAGCCCGTCCGAATGTGATCGGACGGGCTTTTGGTGGGTATCATGGTTGGACGATCATGAGGAGGTTTTCCCAACATGGAATTGTTTGAACCGATTCTTCATTTCTTTGAACAACGGTGGGTCCACAACATCATCTGGGCCGGCATCTTGGTAATAGGCACCGCCATCGCCACCAAGGTCGTATCCAAGACCCTGCGCCACCTGCTCAACCGCGACGACAACCCGCTTCCGGCATCGAGTATCTTCATCAACATTGCGCGCGCCGTCATCTGGATGATCGGCGGCAGCTTTATCCTCGACAACTGCTTTGGCATTAACGCAAACGCCCTCGTCGCCGCTCTTGGCGTCGGCGGCATCGCCATCTCGCTCGGCTTTCAGGACACGCTCTCAAACCTTATCGGCGGCATGCAGGTAACCTTTATGGGCATCATCAAGCCCGGTGACAATATCGAAGTCGGTGGCGTGTCGGGCGTGGTCCAGGACATCACCTGGCGTCATACGACCATCGAGGACGCCTGCGGGCAGACCATCATCGTCCCCAACTCAAATATCTCCAAGAACACGCTCGTGCATCTCATGCCCTTTGGGCGTGTGGCTGTGCCCGTTGTCGTAAAGGACACATCCAAGTGGGCCTCACTCGACGCGCTGGCAGACGAGCTGACCAGCGCCACCAAGGCCGCCGTGCTTCCCATCTCGAGCTTTGACAAGGAGCCCTACGTGCTCTTTAGCGAGATCGGCGACTTTGGCATTAAGGGCAAGATCATCTTTATCGTCAGCGACGACAGCACCACTTTCACGGCGGCCGACGCCTGCATTCGCGCCATCGCCCCCATCATCGCCTAAACCACCACAAAGGGGACAGGCACCTTTGTGGTGGTTTTCATTCGTGGTACCATGGTTCATATAGTTGTTTAAACGACTAAGGGAGCAAAACTATGGAAGAGGCCTATCGTCAAGCACGCAAGCGCGGCGAGCAAGGACGTCGACGCGCCATTAGTCAAAGCGAGCATCCGTACCTTACGGACCTCGATAGCTTGGTTGCCCAGCTCCCCTTGGGCCAGCGAGAGAATGTCGGCCTGAGAGACATTCCGCTCGAAATGGTCGTCGGCACGGTTACCAAGGGCCGTCAGTCGGCCTTTTCATGCAACTTTATGCCCTTGCTGCCGTTTAGCACGGAGTTCGCCCGCAAGTGGTCCAACCTCTACGACATCCAGGTGACCGAGGGCTATCGCGATCCCGTCATCGTCACCGAGTTCATGCATCGGTTTTACGTCCAAGAGGGCAACAAGCGCGTCAGTGTCCTCAAATTCCTGGACGCCCCGACGGTTTCGGCCAAGGTCACCCGTCTCTACCCCGGCACATGGGATTCCGTCGAAAGCCGCCTGTACGGTGAGTTCTGCGCGTTTTGGCGCGTCTGCCCCCTATACGAGATCGAGTTCTCGCGCGAGGGAAGCTACGAGACGCTCGCCAAGATGCTCGGTCAGGACCTTATCGAAAAATGGCCGCAGAAAAAGGTCGACTACCTGCGCCACACCTTCCTACTCTTTAAGCGCGCCTACCTTCGCGCGGGCGGCGACCACCTGGACATTACGCCCGCAGACGCCATGCTCGTCTACCTCAATGTGTACAACCAGGACCGCCTGCTGGATACGCCGACGGATATCGTCGTAAACCGCCTGTGTAAGATTTGGCGTGAGCTGGTCATTGCCGGCAAGAATAACGAGGACAAGGTCGATCTTGTCGAAGCACCGAGCGTCGATGAGGAAGAGTCGCCCGCCAAGTCCACCTCCGGCGTGCTCAACTTCTTTATGGGCAAGACCGTCTATTCGGCGGCCAATCCCCTGCGCATCGCCTTTATCCATGAGTTCCCCTGTGCGACGTCGAGCTGGGACAGCCTGCACGACCAAGGGCGTCAGTATCTCGATGAGCACTTTGGCGGTATCGTGCGCACCGAGGCGTTCGAGGACTGCCACGATCCGGACGTGTTCTACGCCGCCGTGGAAACGGCTGTCAAACATGGAGACAGCGTCATCTTCTCGACCTCGCACCGCCTGATGGAATACACGCTCAGGGCTGCCGTTGAGTATCCCCAGGTTCGGTTCCTCAACTGCTCTATCGGCCTTCCCCACCAAAGCGTCCGTTCGTACTTTGGCAAGATGTACGAGGCCAAGTTCCTCCTGGGCGCCCTTGCCGCCAGCATGGCGGACAACCACCGCATCGGTTACCACGCGTCGGTCTTCGCCTCGGGCGCACTCAGCGAGATCAACGCCTTTGCGATTGGAGCCTCGCTACTCGACCCCCGTGCGCAAATTATCCTGACCTGGGGCGATGTGCCCGTCGGTGGCCTTGCCGAGGCCATGTGCCGCGAAGGCGTGAGCGTCATGACCGGCGCCGACATGTCAAAGTCGCTCGAAGATCCCACGGCCTACGGACTTCACCGCCTGATCGATGGCAAGGTTGCCGGCATTGCCATGCCGGTATGGAACTGGGGCCGATATTACGAGCTTATCGTGCGAAGTCTGCTGCATGGCACCTGGGACGAGACCAGTGACGACAGCCGGGTCCGCGCCGTCAACTACTGGTATGGCATGAGCTCGGGCGTCATCGACATTCGCTACGCTCCGGGCCTGCCCTATCAGACGCGCAAACTTGTTCAGCTACTCCGCAACGGCATCGTCGAGGGCTCTATCAACCCCTTTGGCGGCGAGCTTCACAGTCAGGACGGCGTGGTGCAGATCGAGGGATTCCCTCCACTGCCGAGCACGCAGATCGTCGAAATGGACTGGCTGGCTGACAACGTAGTGGGCACCATTCCGCAGCTCGAAAATGAGCCGGGAGTCCGCGCCCTATGAAGATCCTTGCCATAGCCGATACCGAAGAACGATGCCTTTGGGAGTGCTTTCGTAAGGAACGCTTTGAGGGCGTCGACCTGATTTTGTCCGCCGGCGATCTGGACCCGGACTATCTTGAGTTTTTGGTCACAGTCATCAATAAACCGCTCATCTACGTACGCGGCAATCACGATGACCGCTACGCACGTCATGCACCGGGTGGATGTATCTGCGTGGAAGACAGCGTGTACACATACCGAGGGATTCGCATTGCGGGCCTTGGCGGGTCCATGCGTTATCGCGACGGCGCCAACATGTACACCGAACGCGAGATGTCCAAGCGCATGCGTAAGCTGTCGCGTAAGGTTAGGATGGTCGGCGGGTGCGACATTCTGCTTACCCATGCACCCGCGGCCGGTATGGGTGATCTGGACGATCTGCCGCATCGAGGGTTTGAGTGCTTTAACACGGCGCTTGAGTCCTGGGGGGCCGACTACATGGTGCATGGGCATGTACACCAAAGCTACGGTTACGATTTTCAGCGCGAGCGGCAGCATGCATGTGGAACGACGATCATCAACGCCTGCGGCTATACGCAGTTTGAGCTCGACCAGACGCGCTACCCCATCCGTGGCTGGCAGGCGGCCTGGCTCAATTCGCAAACCATGCGCCGCGAGCTCAAGCGCCACGATGCCATCGAGTCCTCAACCGCCAGAACACCCTGGTAACCACCTCTAAGAGGACACTGCCCCCTTAGAGGTGGTTTTGACGCGATAGCAAGAAACCCGGTCCTGCGCAGGGCAGAACCGGGTTTCTTTAGCAATGCTTGCTTTGCTCAAGCAGTAACTAGCAGTTACTCAGCCAGGAAGTCACGCTGGACAGCGGGATCGACCTTGACGCCAGGGCCCATGGTGGAAGACACGGAGATGGACTTGACGTACTTGCCCTTAGCAGAAGAGGGCTTGACGCGCAGGATCTCGGTGTACAGGGCAGCGTAGTTCTCGACGAGCTGCTGCTCAGAGAAGGACTTCTTGCCCAGGGGCACGTGGCAGATGCCGTAGCGGTCGGCGCGGTACTCAACGCGGCCAGCCTTGAGCTCGGAGACCATCTTGGCGACGTCCATGGTCACGGTGCCGAGCTTGGGGTTCGGCATGAGGCCACGGGGACCAAGGATCTTACCGATGCGGCCAACCTTGGCCATCATGTTCGGCGTAGCGATAGCGGCGTCGAAGTTGATCTCGCCCTTCTGAATCTGGGCGACGAGCTCGTCGGAACCGATGATGTCGGCGCCGGCAGCCTCAGCCTCGCGGGCCTTCTCGCCCTCGGCGAAGACGGCAACACGAACGGTCTTGCCGGTGCCGTGGGGCAGGGAGATGGAACCACGGATGTTCTGGTCAGCCTTACGAGTATCGATGCCCAGACGGAAGTGGGCCTCGACGGTCTCGTCGAACTTGGCGGTGTCGAGCTCCTTAATGAGCTTGGCAGCCTGAAGGGGGGTGTAGAGCGTGGCGCGGTCGATCTTCTCGGCAGCGGCGTTATAGCTCTTACCATGCTTAGCCATGTGCATTACCTCCTGTGGTTATACGGGCGCGAGCCCTCCCACATCGTATCGTGTGCCCTATTGCACACATTTAACGGGCGCCCCGGTCGGAGCACCCGTCGTTACCATAAGAAATCGCTACTCAGCGATGGTGACACCCATGGAACGGGCGGTGCCGGCGATGATCTTCTTGGCGGCGTCAATGTCGTTGGCATTGAGGTCCGGCATCTTGATCTCGGCGATCTTGGTGAGCTGCTCCTGGGAGAGCTGACCAACCTTGTCGGCCTGGGGCTTAGCGGAACCAGACTTGAGGTTCAGCTCCTTCTTGATAAGGTGAGCCGCCGGCGGGGTCTTGGTGATGAAGGAGAAGGACTTATCCTCGTAGACAGAGATCTCAACGGGGATGATGTCGCCCTTCTTGTCCTGCGTCTCGGCGTTAAAGGCCTGGCAGAACTGCATGATGTTCACGCCAGCAGCGCCCAGGGCGGGGCCGACGGGAGGAGCGGGGTTAGCTGCACCAGCAGGAATCTGGAGCTTAATGACGTTGGCAACCTTCTTCTCAGCCATGGTCATTCCTTTCGAATCACGAGTGTGAAGTACTTGCTATATCGTAAGCACGCACGTGTTAGAAGCACTTCTGAGATGAGCAGTCACAGAAGAAGCACGCTCGCGCGAACGGACGAAAACTTAAGCGATGACAGCGACCTGGTTAAAGTCAAGCTCGACCGGCGTCTCGCGGCCAAAGATCATCAGCGTGACCTTGAGCTTGCCTGCCTCGGTGTTAACCTCGGAGACCTTGCCATCAAAGTCGGTAAGCGGGCCATCGGTGACACGGACGGACGTACCGACCTCAATATCAACCGAGGTGCGCTTGGGCGAATCGCCCTTACCGGGACGACGAGTCATCTTATTGTACTCGTCGCGGGAAAGCGGAGCGGGCTTGCCATTGCCGCCCAGGAAACCGGTGACGCCGGGCGTGTTGCGAACACACGTCCAAGCATCGTCATCCATCTCCATGCGAACCAGGACATAACCCGGGAAAATCTTGGAATCCTTGGTCTCGCGCTTGCCACCCTCTTTGATCTCGGTGACGCGCTCCATAGGAATCTCGATATCAAAGATACGGTCCTGCATGCCCATGGTCTCGATGCGATGCTCGAGATCGGACTTAACGCGGTTCTCGTATCCAGAGTAAGTGTGAACGACGTACCAACGCTTAGACATGGTTTAGCCCCTCAATCCAGAGAACAGAGCAAGAGCCTCGCCAAAGCCAGCATCGAGCAGAGCGATGACGACGCCGACGACGACCAGAGAAGCGCAAACGACGACCGAGTAGTTCACGAGCTCCTTCTTATCGGGCCACGTGACACGCTTCATCTCGGACTTGACCGAAGCGAAATACTTCTTGGTGCGGGCGAAGAAACCAGGCTTCTCGTTCTTCTTGGACTTCGCAGCCTTCTCGTTCTTCTTGGCAACGGCCTTCTTGGCCTCAACCTTGGAGTTGGCGGCAGCGTTGTTGGCAGGTGCCGGCTGCTGTGCCTTCTTCTTGTTCTTCTTGTTGGCCATTTGGGTTACCTCCGCGCAATGCGCTTATACATGAGTAAACCGTAAGCCCCCAAGTGGGAGCTTACGGAATAATGACTGGCACGCCAGGAAGGACTCGAACCCTCAACACTCGGTTTTGGAGACCGATGCTCTACCAATTGAACTACTGGCGTATGTTACTAGAGACTAGCGAGTCTCTTTGTGCAGCGTGTGGTGACGGCACCAGGGGCAATACTTCTTGATCTCCATACGATCAGGCATGGTCGACTTGTTCTTGGTGGTCGTATAGTTGCGGCGCTTGCACTCAGTGCACGCAAGAGTAACTAGAGTACGCATGTATCCTGAACCTTTCATTTCCGCCCCGTACGGGCACGAGTTGTTACTTTATCAGCTCCACGTAAGTGCTGTCAATGAAAACCTCGAGTCAATTGGTTCTCGGTGGATCCATTCATATTTGGAACACATCAATGATGCCATCGAGAGCTAATCGACGGTGCATCCAGGACCATTATCGATCCTCTCGACACCAGCAACGGCTCAATATCCATTGCAGAAAAGAACCCGGCACCCATATAAGTGCCGGGTTCTCTAAGTCAGCTATATCAAAGAGCTAATTTACTCAATGATCGTGGAGACGATGCCCGAACCGACGGTGTGGCCACCCTCGCGGATAGCGAAGCGCAGGCCCTCCTCCATGGCGATCGGGTGGATGAGGTCGCCCTCGATGGTGATGTGGTCACCAGGCATAGCCATCTCGGTGCCCTCGGGGAGCTTGACCGTACCGGTAACGTCGGTGGTACGGAAGTAGAACTGAGGACGATAACCATCGAAGAACGGGGTGTGACGGCCGCCCTCCTCCTTGGTCAGAACGTAGATCTCGCCGGTGAACTTGGTGTGCGGGGTAACCGAACCGGGCTTGCAGAGAACCTGGCCGCGCTCGATGTCCTCACGCTTGATGCCGCGGAGCAGCAGACCGACGTTGTCGCCAGCCTCGCAGAAGTCCATGGACTTACGGAACATCTCGATACCGGTAACGACGGTGTTCTGGGTATCCTTGATGCCGACGATCTCGACGGGCTCGTTGAGCTTGAGCTCACCGCGCTCGACACGGCCGGTAGCAACGGTACCACGGCCGGAGATGGTCATAACGTCCTCAACGGCCATCAGGAACGGGAGGTCGTTGTTACGAGCAGGCGTCGGGATGTACTCGTCGACAGCGTTCATGAGCTCGCGGATAGCGTCCATCCACTTGGCGTCGCCCTCGAGAGCGCCCAGAGCGGAACCACGGATGACGGGGATGTCGTCGCCGGGGAAATCGTACTCGGAGAGGAGCTCACGGGTCTCCATCTCGACGAGGTCGATGAGCTCGTCATCGTCGACCATGTCGCACTTGTTCAGGAAGACGACGATGTAGGGAACGCCGACCTGACGGGCGAGCAGGATGTGCTCGCGGGTCTGAGCCATGGGGCCGTCGGTAGCGGCGATGACCAGGATAGCGCCGTCCATCTGAGCAGCACCGGAGATCATGTTCTTGACGTAGTCAGCGTGGCCCGGGCAGTCAACGTGAGCGTAGTGACGGGCAGCAGTCTCGTACTCGACGTGGGAGACGGAGATCGTAATGCCGCGCTCGCGCTCCTCGGGAGCCTTGTCGATGTTCTCGAACGCAGTGAAGTCAGCCTTGCAGCCCTCGGTCTCGGAGAGAACCTTGGTGATGGCAGCGGTCAGCGTGGTCTTGCCGTGGTCGACGTGACCAATGGTGCCGATGTTAACATGCGGCTTAGTGCGCTCAAACTTCTCTTTGGCCATAAAGCCCTCCTCTTAACAGGTCGTCCCCGGACGGGACTTTGCCTTTATACCATAGTGGCCTCTCAACATACTATTGAGAAGCCACCGTGTTACCTATGGTAGCGGTGACTGGATTCGAACCAGTGACGCCACGGGTATGAACCGTGTGCTCTAACCAACTGAGCTACACCGCCGGATGGAGCCTGCAACCAGACTTGAACTGGTGACCTCTTCGTTACCAACGAAGTGCTCTACCGACTGAGCTATACAGGCACTTGACGGGTGGGAGCTATAGGATTCGAACCTATGTAGGCAGAGCCAACGGGTTTACAGCCCGTCCCCATTAACCACTCGGGCAAACTCCCAATCGTTCAAGTATCCGCAGGTCCTTTGGTCTTTTGGACCGCCGCCCCCGCGAACGAAGAAGATAATACGATGCAACCTTGGGGGCTGTCAACGAAAACCTCTAGATACACGGTGCCGGGCGTATCTATATAGTCGTGACCTGCGGTTTTGTTGAGTTTGGATATGAAGGACGGTGGATTTGGCTGCACTGGTGACATTTCCCAAGGGAACACTTTGGCACGGTGGAGTACGCCTACAGCATCGACCTTCGATAACGACCTTCTTGCACTATTACATAGGTCGCGATCGGACTTTTCCGGCACGAACGAGCGTGGATTTTCTCCCGTTTGAAATCGAGCGTGGATAATCTCCCTCTTTTAGCACGGCTTCGAACCCAAAGTGGCAGATTATCCACGCTCATTCATTAGGCGGGAGATTTTCCACGCTCGCACGTCCAGAAATCCACGCTCAAGGTAAACGGCTGGGCCCGCTCCCGCCTTTGTCTCTATCTGTAACATTTAGAGAACATTTTCTCCCCTATCTGTTACAGATCGAGATGTTTCGCAGAGACTCTGGCTTACGTCTCATTCTGTAACAGTACGAACGGTTTTCCGCCCCTTCGTGTTACAGATCGAGACATTTATCTATTCTCGCCTTACATCCACGACATCTGCCCAGTCAATAACGTCGTAGTCATCATCGCTTCGCCAGACGACACACTTGGGTCGTGAATCCGCTTGGGCTGCATCGTCCCTCGCCACTTGTGGACGACTCGCAAAGAAGCGCCCAAGCTCAGCTCGCGGCAAGATAATCCCTTGCACGCTCCCGCCACCCGCAAGACACACACGCGCCCAGCGACCAGCCTTTTCATATAAGAGCCAATTGGCAACCTGCGAAGATCTGCCCTCAGGCGCTTTATCCCCTGGAATATCGGGAACAAACATGGGGTCGACCTCCTCCAGTTGAGCAAAGCCCATCCCCTCCAAACGCGAACCAAGTTTTTCCTTAGCGTAACCGCTCAGCTCGCGCTTGATCATGCCTGCAATACGCCGGGCCGTCCTACCATGGGGATCAAACCGGCTGCATCCGCGCTCATAGGCAGCCAGCGCATCCATAAGCACGTAGACCTCGCTCAAATTGAGCGGCAGCGCCAGCGGGTGTACCGAGGACCTGAATTCGCCGCGATACCCAAACTCCTCGGCCACGCACATGCCGCCGATACGCACGCCATCGCGAATCCTGGCACGGCGCTCCCCCACCGCGTTCTTGCTGCACAGCAAAACGTTATAGGCGATGTCTTCCTGCGAGCGCTCTTCGTGGGAAACGGTGAGCATAATCAAGTCCGCCTCTTCACCGCCAATAAAGGAATCCTTGAGTTCGTAGCCCTTCATGCCTTTGTTAGACGGCTCAGCTGCAAGCAGCGCAAAAAGCTCGTGCACCTGATGGTAGAGCGCTAGGCGTCCCTCCAAATATGGACCATCGGGTCCATTTGCATACGCCTTGATATGCATCCGCAAGGCCCCCGTGTCGACGGGCGCTACCTACATCTGGCTAATAGCATATCCCTCGCCTGGACGGGAAATCATATCGTTGAGCTCGACCGCATCTGGCATGTTTCTTTTTATGTACTGTCCAAGCAGCATTGGCGGCGCCCGCCTTTCTAATCTTTAACCTATCGATTTTTTCTCTTCGAGTCCATCTCAAGATAGCGTTGGATTTTGTCGAGCGACAAATTGGTCCGGCCCAGGGACTCTGCCGCCGTCAAAATCTTCTGTGCAAGATTTGATCCAAAGTAGTAAATCACATCTCCATTGGCGATGCGCTCAACGTATTCGTCTCCAATCTTATTAATAAGGGAGAAAAACTCAGGGCACAGCATGGGATAACGCTCAGCTATTTCCGTAATCCCCGCATGGCCAAAATCGGCAACGTCCTCGCACTGCCGCTCAAGATCTTCGATACCGTGGCCATTAAGGCCGCGCCCGCAGGAAAAAGCAAGGCCGCGAGACAGGGCAGTTTTGACGCGTTGCCCCTGCTCGTCCGATAGCTTTCCACCCAGCAGAGCTCGCATCATGATCTGGCAGCAAGCGTACGTAGGTCGATAGAGAAAATCGACACGTGCATCACTGGGCATATGGCAATCGCTGCTCAGAGGAAAACAACCGTCTTCTCGTTGCGACTCGAGAATGACATCGAGGGACTCGCGCCAATCCGGATCGTTATCCAAGCCATAATCGCGAAAGTAGCGCAGCAGCTGCACCTGCATATCCATGACACAAGTACTGACGATCGGCTTACCTGTTGCCCTGTTCCTGCCGGCAATGTCGCAAAGAGAGTAAATCATGGTCTTTTTCCTTTCCGTAGACCCTATGCCAACGATTTCCTTTCGTTGGCTTTGTTGACTCCATTCTCTTTTACAAAGCTATATCCAACGACCAAGCATTGCTTGGTTATTGCAGGTGACGGGAAAATGGAGCCAGACCACGTAGGCGCCTACCTAAAAAGAAACGGGCCCTGTCCCACAAGGGAACAGAACCCGAAACTCTCATGGAGCCAGTGACAGGAAGTCCGCGTATTCGCTTCGCGAATCCGCTCCGGCTTCGGATGCCTGCCGGCATCCTTGCCCGCTCGCTACGAACGCTCCGCGTTCGCTTGACGCTCGCGCCCTCGCAGGTTCGATTCCGGCACATACAAGAAACGGGCCCTGTCCCACAAGGGAACAGAGCCCGAAACTCTCATGGAGCCAGTGACAGGAATCGAACCTGCAACCCACTGATTACAAATCAGTTGCGCTACCGTTGCGCCACACTGGCACACTTGGCGCTTTCGCGCGAAGCCTGTTTAGAATAAAGGAATTGCGGACGAGGCGCAACAGGCCCTTTGACCGACCACATCTCAAAACTATTCGTCAGAACGAATAGTTTTTATTACAATGAAGAAGATAAAACTATTCGTTCTGGCGAAGGGTTTCGCGATGTTGACCACGAAGGAAGCTGCAGAGCTACTCGACATCACCCCGCGCAGGGTGCAAGAGCTCATAAAAAACGGAGCGCTTGAGGCACGCAAGGCTTCTGGTGTATGGCTCATCGACAAAGACAGCGTCAACGCACGACTCCGCTCCGTGACCAAAACGGGGGGACGCCCCCGTCGAGGCCATGGAAAAAGCGAGATTACGTTTACCCTCATGAACCGCACGCACGAAGTCGTCCAGCTGGTCTACAGCACATCGCGAAAAGACTATACCCACATCGGTGCCGACATCGATTACGCCCACGCCCCTATTGGAGTACTTGGCCCCAATAGTCCCGTGTCGCTCGACTCTTTCCGCATTTGGTGGCGAGGCCGCGGTATCCCGCTCGCGCGCATTGGGCTTGCATCCCTGTTGGCAGAAGCAGCAGTCGATGTTCCCGACGAACTCATCCAGCGAAATCTCGGCCTCTCCCTATCCGACCAGTATTGGATTAGGCCCGAAGACTCCGGTCTCGCGTGGGAAGATATCAATTTCTTCAATAATGCTTTTGAGGACGTCTCTCTGTCCATCGCGCCCTTCGCCCCAGAGGGCAAGGCGGCTGCCGCAAAGCCCGATAACACCTCGGACGGCAATCTTCAGAAGTATTGGACATGCGAGGGTGACCGTCGAATCCTCCACAAGGCAGGTGCGCATCTAAACCAGGAACCCTATAACGAGATGGTGGCGACCGCACTTCACCGTCGCATCCTAAACGCTTGCGATTATGTACCCTATTCGCTCGAAGGCGCGGGTACTTCTGCCTTGAGCACATGCAATGTCTTCTTAACTGACGAAGAAGAATATGTCCCTGCGTTCTATGTAAACCAGTACACAAACGCAGATGAAAGACTAACCGACTACGAGCGATATGTAGCAAACTGCGAGAAGCTCGGGGTAACAGGCGTCAAGAATACCCTTGACCGTATGATTGTATGCGATGACATCATTGCCAACTATGATCGCCATTGGCGTAACTTTGGCCTTGTGCGAAACGTCAACACGCTAGCCTGCAGACCTGCCCCCATCTTCGATTCGGGATCATCGCTCTGGTGCAACGTTTCTCTAGAGGAGCTTAAGGCAGGAGAGCACAGTTTTACCAGCGCGCAGTTTCATTCAAGCCCCGCGAAACAAATGCTGCTTGTTGAGGATATGAGCTGGTTTGACGACGACAGGCTCGAGGGTTTCGTTGACGAGGCAATCGAAATCCTATCCAAAAACGACGCTCTTACAGCGAGACTGCCTTATCTAAAAGAGGCGCTAACATGGCGCCTCGAAAGAATGGTCGACATCGCTGAATGGAGTTAGCGAGGCAGCATTGCCCCGCCAACTCCCCTACCTCCCGCGCAGGGCCTTGAGCTTGGCCAGGGCATCGGGACTCAGGCGACTGCCCAAAGTCATCTTGATCTGCGGAGCTTCCTCTGCCTCGTGAACGTCGTTATCGATCTGCTTGATCTCGTCCACCAGCATGCGGCTCGAGATACGCGTGACACCCTTGCCCATGACGACGGCCTGGATTGTACCGTCACTCGATACCACGGAGCACGCGCGGCCCTCCTCACGTGCCTCGATGCAGAGCTTCTGCACCACGGTATCGGCAGAGACGCCCGTCGGCGAAAACTCGATGCGCACGCCGCGGGCCGGCAGGTTGGGACGCTCGCTGGAGATATTGCCCGCGCCGTCGAACACGATCACGGCCTCGTAGCGGCCCTGGGCAAAGGCGGCGACGTCGTTGATGAGGGCGGTGCGCGCCATATCGTGAACGTCGCTGGAATACGGATCGTCGGAATGGTCGTATACGAGCTTTTCGTAGCGCGGCGTGCAGTGGATCACGTTGTAACCGTCGACCACCAGCAGCTCGGGCTTGTTGGAGTGCACCATCGAGACTGGGTCGGCGATAGCCTGTGCAAACGCATTGCCGCCCACGCCGTAGGTCGCGGCCGAGACAATCGGCTTGGCCGAGCCTTCGCCAAAGCGCTTGGCTTTGGACTTGGCACGGTTCTTTTTGGACATGCGCTACTCCTCCCCCATGAGCTCGCCGGCGTTGCGGCGCAGCCACTCAAAGCACAGCGCCGTGGTCGCCTGGGCAACATTGAGGCTCTCGGTCATGCCGCGCTGGGGAAGCTTGGTCAAAAAGTCGCATTTCTCGAGCACCAGGCGCGAGATGCCATCGCCCTCGGACCCCATGACGAGCGCCACGCGACCCTCGAAGGGAGCATCCCAGCAACTGCCTTCGGCGTGCTCGGAGGCACCGCCCACCCAAAAGCCAGCGGCCTTGAGGTCATCGAGCGCACGGGCGATATTGGGAACCTGCGCAATGGGCAGGTGCATGACGGCGCCGGCAGAGGTCTTGTAGCTGCCCACGGTCACGCCGGCGGCGCGCTTGTTGGCGATGACGACGCCCGCGGCGCCCACGACCTCGGCGGAGCGCACGATGGCGCCAAAGTTGCCGTCGTCAGTCACATGGTCGAGCACCACGACAAGTGCCGGACCCTCGCCTGCGCGGTCGAGGATATCGGCGACATCGGCATAGGGGAAGTTGCCAACCTCGAGCGCGATGCCCTGGTGAGCGCCATGGCTCGACAGCACATCGAGCTGTGCACGCGGCACATACTTAATGCGGACGCCCGCGGCGTTGAGGTCATCGACCAGACGCGACAGGGCGGCATCGCGCTCCCCGCCCTCGGCAATGAGCGCGCACTTGATGGGAAAACCAGTGCGCAGCGCCTCGGCGGCAGCACGACGGCCTTCGATAAACTCGCCCTTGGGAGCCTGGACAGCGTCGCGGTTGCGATCGCGCTGCGGACGTGCGGCCTGGGTACGATCGCGCTGACCCTTGGGAGCGGCAGCGCGGTCATTACGGCGAATCGGACGCGAGCCAGAAGCAGCCTGCTTGCCGCCACGAGACGCGCGCTTGCGATTGTCGGCCATAAAGCGACCTCCTTAAATAGATAACAAACAAGAATCGACCGTCCGAGCCACGGCACCTTGCCTTTCAATCGTCGGGCATGACCACCAGGTCTATGCCCTCCTCTTTCAAGGCAATCTGCCGCACCTCGAACGGTCGACAAATACTAGAGAGTCTTAATACGGGTGCCGGCGGCCGTATCCTCGATCGTCAGCCCGAGGTCCTTAAGCTGGTCGCGGATGGCGTCTGCTAGGTCCCAGTTCTTGGCAGCACGGGCCTCGGCGCGAGCCTCGAGAATCTTGGCAGCAGCCTCGTCCACATCGTCACCAGTGTAGGCAACCAGACCGGCGGCAACGCCCAGCAGGCCCAGCGGCAACTCGACCTTGGGCTCGGGAAGCTCAACGCCAAACGTATCGAGCAACTCGGTCAGCGTATCGGCGGCAGCCAGGGCTGCGGCCTTGTCGGCAGCATCGCCCGCATGCTCCAAATACTGGTTGCACTCGGTCACAAAGCCAAAGACGGCACCCATGGCACCGGCGGTGTTAAAGTCGTCGTCCATGCACTCCTTAAAGGCGGCACGGGTCTCGGCGGCCTTGGCGGCAAACTCCTCGGCGGCAGCCTCATCGGCGTCGGCGGTCGCGTGGCTTGCAGCCCAGCGCAGGTTCTCGACCGTGCCGGCGATACGCGTGAGCGAGTTCTCGGCACCCTCCAAGCGCTCCCAAGAGAAGTCGAGCGGTGAGCGATAGCTCGTCTGCAGCATCAGTAAGCGCAGGGCCGCGGCAGAGTGCTGCTCGAGGACCTCGGCCAGTGTAAAGAAGTTACCGAGCGACTTGGACATCTTCTCGCCGTCGACCAGTAGCATGCCCGTGTGCATCCAGGTGTTGGAGAAGCCCTGGTGCCAGGCGCAGGTAGCCTGAGCGCACTCGTTCTCGTGATGCGGGAAGGCAAGGTCGGAGCCACCGCCGTGGATGTCGATCGGGGTGCCCAGGTAGCGGTGCACCATGGCGGCGCACTCGGTGTGCCAGCCGGGACGGCCCTCGCCCCAGGGGCTCGGCCAGCTGGGCTCGCCGGGCTTGGCGGCCTTCCACAGGGCAAAGTCGAGCGGGTCGTTCTTGTCCTCGTTCTCCTCGATGCGCGCACCCACCATAAGGTCATCGATGTTGCG
>JAXJPE010000002.1:0-8998 GCA_036426035.1 Collinsella sp. | reverse complement strand
TACGCCGATCTTGCCGATATGTATGCCGGTATCGCCGAGATGGATAAGATTCTTCCCCCGGCACGCGAGAAGGTAAATGCCGAGCTGGGCGATCGCTTTGCCAAGCTTTGCCAGGAGCACGAGTTCTTCTATATTCTGGGCAGCGGTCCCAACTTTAGCCAGACCTACGGTTTCGCTATCTGCTCTCTTATGGAGATGCAGTGGCAGCACTGCAGCTACATCCACTCTGCCGAGTACTTCCACGGCCCCTTCGAGGCTACTCAGGATGGCGTTTTTTACTTCCTGCAGATGGGCTCCAGCGAGTGCCGTGCTATGGACGAGCGCGCCCTGGCGTTCCTTAAGACGCATACCGATACGCTGATGGTGCTCGATGCCAAGGAGTACGGTATGGAAGCCGTGCCGGCGAGCGTCCGTGCCTATCTGGACCCGGTGCTGTTCTACGCCATGAACTGCGAGCTGCGTGCTGCACGCGGCAAGGTGTTTGATCACGATCCCGATTTCCGTCGCTATATGGGTGTTGTCGAGTACTAGAAGGGACAAAGGCCATGGCATTTAACGTTAACGCGCTCGGATTTGGCGACAACGTCGTCGATCGCTACGAGCATATCCACACCATGTATCCTGGCGGCAACGCGGTGAACTTCGCCGTTTATGCCAAGAAATGCGGTGCCGCACGTTCCGCATACATGGGCATTTTTGGCAATGACGCCGCTGCCGAGCATGTCATTGCAAGCCTCGAGGATGAGGGTGTCGAGCTTGACAAGTGCGAGCAGATGATTGGCGAGAACGGAGCGGCTCGCGTGACCGTCGTTGACGGTGACCGTGTCTTCCTCGGCTCCAACGAGGGCGGTATCCGTGGCGATGCGCGCTATGTCCTCGATCGCTTTGACCTTGCGTACATGAAGCAGTTCGATGTGGTTCATTCGGGCAACTATTGCTTTACCGAGCGCGAGCTGCCCAAGCTGAAGGCTGCGGGCGTCACGGTCTCTTTTGACTTTTCGGACGACTCCACCGACGAGTACTACGAGCAGATTGCACCCTACGTCGATTTTGCCTTCTTTAGTGCGGCGGATGCCGCGAGTGAGGACGAGATTCGCGAGCGTCTGGCATGGGTGAAGGGCCTGGGTCCGCGTTTTGTGTCGGCTACGGCGGGTGCCGAGGGCTGCATTGCTTACGACGGCGAGCGTTATTACCGCCAGCTGGCTAAACCGGTAACGGACATGAAGGACACCATGGGAGCGGGCGACTCGTTCCTCACTTCGTTTTTGATGTGCTATCTCGATTCCGCCAAGCGTGGAGAGGATGGCGCCGAGGCTATCGAGCGCGCGCTCGACTTTGCTGCCGGGTTTGCCTCGACCGTGTGCGGCATGGAAGGTTCTTGGGGCCACGGAGCACCAATCGTCGAATAGCCGAGCGGTCCCGGGGAGGTGCAGGATCCTCCCCGGGACCTCGTGTGCAAAAAATGCCAAATATGAGTACTGTGACTAATTTAGTCGCAGCAAAATCAACCCCTTCAGACGTGATTTGAGCGTCTGGAGGGGTTTAAGATTTGCGAAAACGCAGGATGAATGACTGTAAAAGCTTTAATTAGCGGACAATCGAGGATTATTCTGGCGGTTGGAAAGTTAAAAGAAATGTATCCATTCCGGTAGCAGTACTCATATTTGGCATTTTTTGCACACCAGGGGTTAGCGAAGGTCAAAAAAAGAGCGCGCATTTGTTAAAACTATCGACTCGATGCGCTTTGCGTCGCAGTTTTTGAGCGAGGTGATGCGTTCTGAGGTCCTTGTGAGCGACCTGATGAGCGACTGCGCGCTTGTTTCTGTGTTTGGCTCGGCCGGCGCATCGGTCTCGAGCAGTAGGCGGTCGAGTGGAATCTGTCGTGCGTATTCGCGACCGCGCTTGGTCGCGAGCATGCGTTCGTTGACGGAAAAATAGCAGCCCGCATTACGCGCGCGGGTGAGTTCGTCCGAAGTGCCGCTAAACCAGTGGAAGATGATAGCGGGGGAGTCGGGGTTTGGGATGAGTAGTCCATGCGATTCGAGGACGTCCAGTACGGCTCCTGCCGAACGAACGGCGTGAATTGATATCACGCGCCCGGTAAGAGGATGCTGCACGAGCGCATCGCAGAGCCGGTTAAGTGCCTGTATTTGTAGCGGCTCACTTCCAGCAAAGCGCGCGGAAAAGTCGAGTCCGACTTCGCCGATGTAGCGTTCTTGGGCAGCAACTTCGCAAAGCAGATTGACTTCGGCAAAACCGCAGTGGCCATCGGCGAGCCACCAGGGGTGAAGCCCAACGCCGGCGATGATGCCCGGGTGGCGACGAGCGCGCTCGTTTGCGGCCGAAAAGTCGCGTGGATCGACGCCGCAATCAAATAGACCCAAGCCCAGCGCCGTTGCCTCATCGGCAACGGCGTCCGGGTGAGCCATTAAATCAAGATGGCAGTGTGCATCAAATAACCGGGGCTCCATCTCGGCGCGCTCCGCTAGTCCAAGCGCTGGCCATCGGCGCGCACGCGCTCGGTGCCGCGGCCACTGATCTGGCGGATAACCTCGCCGGCAATCATCTGGCCCATGATGGGCGGCATAAAGCTGGCGGTTCCGAGCTCGGTGCGCTCGTGGATATTGGAAGGGTCGCGGGGCTGTGTCTTAACCGATTCCTCGCAGCTAAACAGTACATGCAGACTCTTGATTCCGCGCTTCTTGCATTCTTTGCGCATGATGCGGCTCATGGGGTCACGTACCGTATCGAAAATGTCGGCAAAGCGGAGGCACTCGGGATGGAGCTTGTTGGCCCCGCCCATGGAGCTAACCAAACGAATGTCGTGGTCCTGAGCATATTTGGCAATGGTGAGCTTGGCCGAGATGGTGTCGATGGCGTCGACGACGTAGTCGAGCTTGCCGTCCGTCTGCTCCAAAACGCTCGCGAAGAACTCGTCGATATTGTCGCTCAACAGGTATTCGGTGCGCTTGATGACGGTAGCGGCTGGATTGATGTCGTGGATCATGGCTTCCATAACATCGACCTTGCGCTTGCCGATGGTGCTTTGAAAGGCGATGGCCTGGCGATTGATATTGCTGGGCGCGATGATGTCCTTATCCAGAATGACGAAATGACCAATGCCGCCGCGGGCAAGTGCCTCGCAGCAATTGGAGCCCACACCTCCGCAGCCGAGCACCAGCACCGTGGCGGCGGCGAGTTTGTCGAGTGCCTCGCGGCCCATGATGATCTCGAGCTTGGTGTCGCGTGTCTCGTTGGGGGTTGCGGCTGTGGTTTCGGTCATAGACATCCTCCGATGGGGAAGCGAATCGTGTTTTAGCTATCGTCATTATAGGTATTATCGCGATTCCATTTGAGCCCTAGGGGCTTGTTGAAATGAGGCAGTGATTCGCATAAGATGAAGCAGATGGCACCCGTTGCCGCGGGTTGGCCAACTCCCAAACACGTTTGTAGCGTGAGAAGTGGCCGTCTTCGCATTACGCGGGGGCGGCTATTTCATTCGACCTCCAATGTGGATGCCGAGCTCCACAGCCGCGATTACAAGCAATAACAACGTCAGGACATCGTCAATACTCATAGTCCATCTCCTTCTCGGGTAGAGGGAGCTGGCCCATCTGCTTCAACTTCCATTGTAGCTAAATACGAACGAATGTTCTATAGATGTTCCTGTATTAGATAGTTAGACAAACATCTAAATATCGAGTATAGTGTGCGCGTCATGAGAGATGATGAAAGGGGGTCTTATGCCGGGAGAGGGTTTTAAGGCGCTTGCCGATCCAACGCGACGGCGCATTTTGGAGTTGCTGCGCGAGGGCAATTGCACGGCGGGGGAGCTTGCCGAGCATTTCGATATCAGTAAGCCGTCGCTGAGCCATCACTTGGCGACGCTCAAAAACGCCGGGTTGGTAACCGACGAACGTCATGGTCAAAACATCGTATACAGCTTAAACACTACCGTCATGCAGGACTTGATCGGTTGGTTTATGGGCTTTACAAACACGGAAGGTGATAAGGATGAATAACGAAAACAAGGGCATTCACCCCACGGGGGTATCGTCGCGCGTGTGGATTGCGCTGGTCGCTCTGTGCGTCGCCAATGTCGTAGCGCATCTCATGGTGATGCCGAGCTTGCCTGGGCAGATTCCCACGCACTGGGGCGCGAACGGCGCCGTCGACGGTTGGGGTCCCAGCTGGATGGCCTCCGCGCTCGGCGTGCTGCCTCTGGTGCTTCTCGCAATGTTCTGCGTGGTGCCGCGCATCGACCCCAAAGGCGAGGCATATCGAACCTCGGGCAAGTTCTATCAGGGCTTCGTAATCGCCTTCACCTTGTTCATGTGCGCCATAAGCTGGCTGGGAGAGCTTACGGTCTGGGGCGTGGTGCCGGCGGTCGGTTCGGTTAACGTGCTGATTTCCGGTGTTGTCGGTTTGCTGTTCATCGGCGTAGGCAACTACTTGCCGCGTGTGAAGCAGAACTATACGCTCGGTATCAAGACACCTTGGGCGCTTGCCAATCCCGAGAACTGGCGCCGTACGCAGCGTTTTGGCGGCGCCTGCTTTATGGTGCTGGGTATTGGCCTGATTGTGATGGGCGTGGCAGGCAGCGTGCTTTCGAGTGAAGTCGTCGCCGCGGTGATTGCGGTTCTGGCGTTTGGTTCGGTTGGAGCCGTCTACGTCTACTCGTATCTGTTGTGGCGTAAATCGCAGCGAGCCGTTCGCTAAGGTTGCGGAAAACTAGCGTACGCAGTTCATAGTATGTTCCGGGGGACTTTTCCCAGGTAGTATTAGGGGGTGTGGGCAACCATGCCCCTTTTTCGTTAAGTTTCAGAGCTGGTTTTCTCATTTCGTTTCCACTAAAGCGAATCAAGAATAGGGAAACAGCAGGTAGAAAGGATAGGACAGACATATGGCGGAGTTTATCTACCAGATGTATCAGGCTCGCAAGGCCCATGGCGACAAGGTAATCCTTGACGACGTGACCCTGAGCTTCTACCCCGGTGCCAAGATCGGCGTCGTGGGTCCCAACGGCATGGGCAAGTCGACCCTGCTCAAGATCATGGCCGGCATTGAGGAGGTCTCCAACGGCGATGCCAGGCTCACCCCCGGCTACACCGTGGGTATCCTGCAACAGGAGCCGCCGCTCGACGACGACAAGACCGTCATCGAGAACGTGCGCATGGCGTTTGGCGACATGATTGCCAAGGTCGATCGCTTCAACAAGATCGGCGAGGAGATGTGCGACCCGGACTGCGACATGGACGCCCTCATGGCCGAGATGGGCAAGCTCCAGGACGAGATCGACGCCGCTGATGGCTGGGATATCGATTCCAAGCTCGGCCAGGCCATGGACGCCCTGCAGCTGCCCGATTCCGACATGCCGGTCAACGTGCTTTCCGGCGGCGAGCGCCGTCGCGTGGCCCTGTGCAAGCTGCTGCTCGAGGCTCCCGACCTGCTGCTGCTCGACGAGCCCACGAACCACCTGGACGCCGAGTCGATCCTGTGGCTCGAGCACTTCCTGCACAACTACCAGGGCGCGGTGCTTGCCGTCACACACGATCGCTACTTCCTGGATAACGTTGCCGAGTGGATCTGCGAGGTCGACCGCGGTCACCTTTATCCCTACAAGGGCAACTACTCCACGTATCTGGAGACCAAGGCCGCCCGTATCGAGGCGCAGGGCAACCGCGACGCCAAGCTCGCCAAGCGCATGGAGGCCGAGCTCGAGTGGGTACGCAGTTCACCCAAGGCTCGCCAGGCCAAGAACAAGGCTCGTCTGGCTCGCTACGAGGAGATGGAGGCCGAGGCCCGCGCAAGCCAGAAGCTCGACTGGACCGATATCCGCATTCCCGTTGGACCGCGTTTGGGTAACAAGGTGCTCGAGGCCCATCACCTGCACAAGGAATTCGACGGTCGCGTGCTCATCGACGACCTTTCGTTCACCCTGCCGCGTAACGGCATCGTGGGCGTCATCGGCCCCAACGGTGTCGGCAAGACCACGCTCTTCAAGACCATCGTGGGTTTGGAGCCGCTGACTTCGGGCGAGCTCGAGGTGGGCGAGACCGTCAAGATTTCTTACGTCGACCAGAACCGTTCCGGCATCGACCCCGATAAGAACCTATGGGAGGTCGTCTCGGACGGCCTGGACCACATGATGGTCGGCGAGACCGAGGTTCCGAGCCGCGCGTACGTGGCGAGCTTTGGCTTTAAGGGCCAGGACCAGCAGAAGCGCGCCGGCGTACTCTCCGGTGGCGAGCGCAACCGTCTGAACTTGGCGCTCACGCTCAAGCAGGGCGGCAACCTGCTGCTCCTCGACGAGCCCACGAACGACCTCGACGTCGAGACGCTGTCCTCGCTCGAAGCGGCGCTGCTCGAGTTCCCGGGCTGCTCGGTGGTCATTAGCCACGACCGTATGTTCCTGGACCGCGTCGCCACGCACATCCTGGCGTGGGAGGGCACCGACGAGAATCCGGGCAACTGGTATTGGTTCGAGGGCAACTTCGAGGCCTATCAGGCCAACCGTATCGAGCGCCTGGGCGAGGACGCAGCCCAGCCGCATCGTATTCACCGCAAACTGACGCGTGACTAGTAGCAAGTAGAAAGGCCGCCAGCAAGGGCGGCCTTTCTTGTAGCAATTGCACTGCAGCTATGCCCTGGCTGCTGGTTTGATTCATAATCAAAGTCATCTCTTTGGGATTAAAGCCCGTTTTTGCTATGAGTGATTTTCTAATTCCGTTTAAAACGTAAAGACGTATTGGGTTACAAGGACATAAGCAAATCGAATTGAAATATAACCAGTGCTGTAACGTTACAAAAAAGGTTATAGAATAGGAGTATCTTATAAGTCGCTCCTCTAGAAAGAAGAACATTTGCTTTCGCGTCGTCGTTTTCTGCAACTTGTCGCGTCTTCAATTGTCGCCTTAGCCGCACGTCCGAAAGAGGTTTTTGCTTCGACGGGCAATATTGATGGTGAGCAGATACAATTTACTTCAGAAATTGCGCAAGAGCTTGCCGATAAATATATAAAGGGACTCCTCGGCTCTTCGTATACGCCTTCTGACCCTATTCCTTTTGTAGACGTTGATGGGTCCCCGCTTGGCTACATTGTTCCGGTTGTGACATTCAATAGAGCCGCGGGCTATTTGGTTTTAGATGCTTCAGATGATGAAATACTTACGGGATATCGTTTTGGAGACGGCTTAGTCAGCCCTATGGATCGGGGAGGAGATCTTGGTGTTGAGTCTTATTCTTTCAATAACCCAGTCGTAATGATCAATCCATTCGAATTCGGTGTGCAATCTTTGGACGGTTCAATAACAACAAATTGCGGAAGAACAATCCCGGCTGTTTCCATAGAAGGACGGCCTGTCGTTTTATCGAATAAACCTTCAAGCTGGAACGATGTCGTAATTTACGCAACTCAAATGCAGGATTACACAGTATCTGGATTTCGTTCCATTTCTCAGTTTATGTCATATGATGAAAGCGAGATTAAGAGGCTTACTGCCCACTATGCTTGTATGGTGACCGCTTTTTCGAACGTTGCGGAACTGTATGGCATTGCCAATTTATATAGCGACCCTTCGCAATATATGCAGATATGGAATTACACCAATACCCATGCTCTTTCCGCTGAAGAACAGACTGTTCCCGGCGTTGTTTTGGGCGGAACGCCGATATCAACCTGTGCAACGGGGTTTACAAATTACTGCGCAAGCAGAGGAAGTGCTCTTATCGCCCGCACTGTCTCCTCTCCGGCTATCGCGAGCATTCAAAATGAGATTAACTCTAATAGACCGAATGTTTTACATGCGAGTTTGTACAACGGATCAGCCCATTCTGTAACAGCGGAGGCTTACGCCACACTTACTGGTAAGAAAACTGGAGAGACAAGGCAGATGATTGGCATAGCGGACGGCTGGAATTCATCTTTATCCTTCCTGAAGTATGATCAGAGCTATTATGCGTGGACTTATGGAACGACTTTTTCGAAGTAGGGCGATTCGTCTAGCCCTGTCTTTGGTGCTGATGGCTTCATTGGTGGGCTGTTCAACAAAGGAAGAGATATCGCGCGGAGGTTCCGGAGAAGTGACTGCGACAGACTCAGGTTCATTAGAAATAGCTGGCGGGCATGCCGATGTGATGTTACAAGGAAAAGGCGTGCTTAGGTCGATTGATGCTGAAGACGCTGTCTGCTCAATAGAGGATTTGAAGACAGGTGAAACTGCATCGTACCGAGTTTCAGATAATGCTGCGAATATGATTGAGTCGATACCGACTGGAGCGCAGGTTTCTTTTAGATACTTTGCTCCGCAACTTGAGGATGAGCTTGCTTCTCTGGTGTCTATATGCACCGATGACAACTAAAAGGCCTGAATTCAAACGGCCTCGGATGGTCAAATTGGCTATCCGAGGCCGTTTTTTACTCGACCGGGGCTTCGACCTTGTCGATGGCCCAGGCGGCTCCGAGACCGCCGGTGGTGTTGCGGCGGATGCGCACGGTAACCTCGCGGCGCTCGCCGGCCTGCGTGTAGCACAGGGGGAAGTTTGCGCGGTTTCGCGCGGCCTCGATGGTACCGCGCTCGCGGGCGATCCAGTAGTACTCGCCGACAATGCCGAGCGTGTCGGCGCCGTAGGGGAGATAGGTCGACAACTGGTGCAGAAGCGGGCCGGGGCAGAAGACCTCGGTTGCGAAATCGACGGGGAAGTCCTCAGGGATGGCGGGCGCTGCGGGTGCGGGGGTTGGGGCCGCTGCGGGTACCGAAGCCGGTGCCGGTGCGGGAACTTGGTCGCAAGTAGAGGTGGGCACGGATTCGATGACGGGTGCGGGCTCAGGCACCGGTTCCGGCTTAACTGCGGAATCTGCGGGCTTCACGGTGACGGGCGCGTCTACAGCTGCAGTTTCAAACTCAACCTGCATCGCGCTCTCATTCTCGACGCTCGACTTTGCTTCGATGGGCGTGGATGCCATAGTGGTGATGCCGGCGTTGGCGTTCTCGGGGTC
>JAXJPE010000001.1:0-14604 GCA_036426035.1 Collinsella sp. | reverse complement strand
CGCGGAGACAAGCTGCCGTCCGAGATGGAACTCATGGACGAATCGGGGCTGTCGCGCAGCACCGTGCGCCATGCTCTTAAGGTGCTCGTCGATGAGGGTCTGGTTCGAACCGAGCGCGGGCGCGGCGCCTTTGTGGCCGACACGCCGGCGCTCCACGAGAACAACCTGGTGTTTTCGAGCTATACGGCGCAGGTCCAGGGTCAGGGCATGAAGCCCACCACGCGCACGGTGGACTCGGGCTTTACCAAGGCGGGCGGCAGCATAGCTAAGTTCTTTGATGCCGCCGTGGGCAGCAAGCTCGTCAAACTTGTCCGCCTGCGTTATCTGGACGATGCGCCGCTGTGCCTGGAGACCACTTATCTGCCGCCAAGCTTCGAGGCACTCATCGATCGCGATATCAACGGTTCGCTCTACGCCACGCTGCGACAGGAGTTCCATCGCGCGCCGGCACAGGGGCATAAGACCTTTGAGGTGTGCTACGCCTCGCAAAACGAGGCGTTTTTGCTCAACGTTGAGCGCGGGCAGGCGCTGATCCTGATCACCGACTACGTCTACGACACCGACGGCCGCCCGCTCCACGTCTCCAAGCGCATCCAGCGCACCGACCGCGCCAAATACACCGAGCCCATCGGCTAACCTGCCAAAACCACCACAAAGGGGACAGGCATCTTCGTGGTGGTTTTAGGCGAGGAGGTCGGGGAACCAGGTTGGCTTGGGTTGGTTGGGCGTGCGCTCGGCAAGGACCAGCTCCATCCAGCACATGTCGTACCAGCGGCCGAACTTTTGAGCGCAGCGGTCAAAGGCACCCACCAGGCGATACCCCATATGGGCATGGAAATCCTGGCTGTTGTGCGTCAGGTACTCGTCGTCCTTATCGTGCGGCACGGCAATGAGCGCGCACATGTTGGTGATGCCCATCGCGACCAGGCATTGCTTGAGCGCGTCGTGCAGCTTGCGACCCAGCCCGCCATGGCGCACATCGCGTGCCAGGTAGATCGACGTCTCGACCGACCAGTCGTAGGCCTCGCGGCTGTTAAGCGGACTCACATAGGCATAGCCTACCGGACGCCCGTCCAACTCCATCACCAGATACGGATAGCGCTTGAGCGTACGCTCAATACGCTCGGCGAACTCCTCAACGCTCGGCACCGCGTATTCGCAGGTTATCGCCGTCTGGCGCACATACGGCTCATAGATGGCAAGCAACGCCGGCGCATCATCGGGCGTCGCCAGACGAATCGTCGGCTCGGACATCTCGGTCATACAACCCTTCTCCCTCAAAAACAAAGGCCGCCTTGCGCTAAACCCAGCGCAAGGCGGCCCCTCGTCATTACATCAGGCTACAGAACCGCCGCCAGCGCGTCGATATCCTCCTGCGTCGTGGCCCAGCTGGTGCAAAAGCGCACCACCGTGTGGGTCTCATCGTACTTTTCCCAGTACTCGATCGAGGCATGCTCGCGAATGCGCGCCATGTCCTCGTTGGGCAGAATCACAAACTGCTGGTTCGTCGGCGTCTCCAAGAAGAACTGGTAGCCGCGCTCGTGCAGTACGCGACGAAGCGCCTGCGCGGTTTCGATCGCCTGGCGTCCAATCTCAAAATACAGGCCGTCGGTAAAGAGCGCCTCAAACTGCACGCCCGTCAGGCGGCCCTTGGCCAGCAACGCGCCATGCTGTTTAATACGCGGAATGGGATGCGCCGGAGCGTGCATGCCGCTAAACACCACAGCCTCGCCGCAGAGCGCGCCGCACTTGGTGCCGCCGATGTAGAACACGTCGCACAGCTGCGCCAGCTCGGGCAGGGTAATGTCGCACTCATCGGCCGCCAGCGCATAGGCCAGGCGGGCGCCATCCACAAACAGCGGAATCTCACGCTTCTGGCACACTGAGTGAATCGCCGCGAGCTCGGCCTTGGAGTACAGCGTGCCGTACTCGGTCGATAGGCTCACGTACACGGCACCCGGGAACACCGTGTGCTCGTAGCTCTCGTTTTCGTAGAACACCTGGATATAGTTCTCCAGATCCTCGGCGTGCATCTTGCCCTCGTAGCCAGGGATGGTGAGCACCTTGTGGCCGCCAAACTCGATGGCGCCCGCCTCGTGGCAGGCGACGTGGCCAGTCTCAGCAGCAACGACGCCCTCGTACGGCGCAAGCAACATGTCGATCACCGTCGCGTTGGCCTGCGTGCCGCCCACCAGAAAAAACACGTCGGCATCGGGGGCCTGACAGGCCTCGCGGATAAGCTGCTTGGCACGCTCGGTGTGCGCATCGGTACCGTAGCCGGGCTGCGGCTCCATATTGGTGTCGACGAGCGCCTGCAGCACTGCCGGATGTGCGCCGTGGGAATAATCGTTGTTAAACGCGAGCATGGCAATCCTCTCTTACCGGGTATCGGCCAGATGATTCAAACGGAGCTATTGTACGCCGTTGGGATAGGCAATGCGTGCGGCAAGGCACTCAAGTGCCAGTACCAGGGCAAAACCGCAGCTCACATCACTCAAAAAGTGTGCGCCGATCACGATGCGCCCAAAGGCGACGAACGCTGCAACAACAACCGCCGCCCAAAAGATCACGCGGCGACGCGAAGGTTTTTCCTTAAAGGCTGCCGCGGGAAGCCCGGCGAGCATAAGGCCGATCGCCGCATGCGCCGTGTGTCCGCTCGCAAACGACTTGAACCCGTCCTTGATCACGCCGGCGGCGATATAGGCCCACTTGTCGGGGTTGCCGATCACCCACCACGGCTGAAAATTGAGCCCCGGCGTGACCTCGATCACGCGCATGCGCGGGCGCGACCATAACGGCTTAACAATGACGTTGAGGATGATGGCCTGAGCGACCCACACGGCCAGCACCATCAACGCCCAGCGCGTAAGCTCGTCGGGCTCGGTCGTGCGCGTGAGGCGGTAGGCGATGGAGTTGGCTGCGATGACCAACGCAAACGTCAGAACCAGCTGAAACGCAATAAGCTTGCCGCCGACGCGCAGCGATCCGATAATTTCGTAGCCGACCAGACCCACGTTGATCAAAACGCCCAGCGCAGCGAGCCCTTTGCTCCCCCTGGAGTCGGGACGCACCGAGCGCACGAGCATAACGCCCGCGATGCTCGCCGTCAGCTCGAACGGCAGCTCGCCGGCCGCCTCGACAAAGCGACCGTACATGCTGCCGATGTTGAACAGCGCGCTCGAAATCTGATAGTCGAAGAAACTGCCCACGCCCAGACAAAGACACAGGACAACCGCGATAATGGCGACGTCTTTCTTATAGATGTATCCGAACATGCTTTCCTTTCGATGGAACCAGAGTGCCCAAATGGGGCGTTTGCAGCGTCGACCCGTTAATCGTCGTCGCTGGCACCCAACTGTTGCAGCAGCATGAGCGCCGCGGCCACGGGGCCGGTGCCGTCGTTGGCGTCGAGACCGCGACCCAGGCCGCTGCCCGCGCCGGCGCCCGCCTTGTAGGGCACCGACAGTTTGCGGCTCTTGGGAAAGTTCACCGCGCCATAGCGGGTCTTAAGCTCAAAGGCCACCTTCTTGGGCACGTCGACGCCCAAAAACGTGATGCGGCCGCCACTGAGCGTGACGTTCTCGAGCCCCAGGCGCTCGCCGCGGATGCGGATTCGTGCGCGATTGAACAGGTTGAGCCCCGCCAACGGCAGCTCACCGTGCGCGGCCTCGGTCTCTTCCTGTACCTCGTCGATGCTCTCCAGGTCCTCGGCCGCTGCGAGCTTGCGGTACACGAGCACGCGCTGGTCCACCGCCGGCAGGTACTCCTCGGACAAGAAGTAATCGGCCGGCAGGTTAATACCCACGTTCGCCGCCTCCACGCCGGCGTCGTCATCGCCGCGCGCCTCGGCTACCGCCTGGCCCAACATCTGCGTAAACAAATCAAAGCCCACACTCGACAAGTTGCCGTGCTGCTCGGCGCCCATAAGCGAGCCGGCGCCGCGAATCTCCAGGTCGCGCATGGCGATGCGCATGCCGCTGCCCAGGTCCTGGAACTCGGAAAGTGCGGTCAGGCGCGCCGTGGCCTCCTCGGTGAGTGGCAGCTCGCCCGGGAACATAAAGTACGCGTAGGCCTGCGTGGCAGAGCGGCCCACGCGGCCCTTGAGCTGGTAGAGCTGCGCCAAGCCCAGACGTTGCGAATCCTCGATGATGAGCGTGTTGGCGGTCGCGTTGTCGATGCCGCTCTCCACGATGGTCGTGGCGATGAGCACGTCGATCTTTTTGGTCGCGAACTCGATCATCACGTCCTCGACCTCGCGCGGGCTCATCTTGCCGTGTGCCACGCCCACGCGCGCCTCGGGCGCGGCCTCGTGCACGCGCGCCACGGCGTCGTCGATGGTCTTAACGCGGTTGGACACGTAGTACACCTGTCCGCCGCGACCCACCTCCAGGCGAATCGCCGCGCTCACCACGTCGGGGTCGTACTCCCCCACGTGCACGATCACGGGACGACGCCCGGTCGGCGGCGTGGTGATCAGGCTCATGTCGCGAACGCCGCTCGTAGCCATCTGCATGGTTCGCGGAATCGGCGTTGCCGAAAGCGTGAGCACGTCAATCTGCTCGCGCAGGTTCTTGAGCTGTTCCTTGTGCTGCACGCCAAAGCGCTGTTCCTCGTCGATGATCACCAGACCCAGGTTCTTGGGGTTCACATCGGCCGAAAGCAGGCGGTGCGTGCCGATGAGCACATCGATCGTGCCCTCGGCAAACGCCTTGAGCGCGCGCTTTTGCTGCGCCGGGGTGCGGAAGCGGCTGAGCACTTCGACCTCGAGGCCAAACGGGGCAAAGCGCTCAAAGAACGTCTCGTAGTGCTGCTGGGCCAGAATGGTCGTGGGGCAGAGCACCATGACTTGGCGGCCGGAGTCCACGCACTTAAACGCCGCGCGCAGGGCGACCTCGGTCTTGCCAAAGCCCACGTCGCCGCACAGTAGGCGGTCCATGGGCTTGGGCGCCTCCATGTCGGCCTTGATGTCGGCGATAGCTTCCAGCTGGTCGCGCGTCTCGTCGTAGGGGAAGCTCTCCTCCATCTCGATCTGCTCGGGCGTATCGGGCGGACAGGCGATACCGGTAATCGACGAGCGGCGCGTATACAGGTCGACCAGGTCAAACGCCAGCTTTTTGGCGTTCTTGCGTGCCTTGTTGGTGGCACGCGTCCAGTCGGCGGTATTGAGCCTGGTCAGGCGCGGCTTGTCGCCGTCGGGGCCAACATAGCGTGTGATGCGGTCGACCTGCTCAAGCGGCACGTAGAGCTTGTCGCCGTCGGCATATTCCAGCAAAAAGTAGTCGCGCTCCTTGCCGCCCACTTCCTGGCGCGCGATCTCGCTAAAGAGTGCGATGCCGTGGGTAGCGTGCACCACGTAGTCGCCCGGCTTAAACGGGAACGTAATCTGCGTAATGTCCACCTTGCGGCGGCTGCGCGCGCGGTTGGCGTCCATGCGGGCGTTGAGGTCGGCGATCGAGAACACGGCCAGGTTGGCATCGGGCACCACCACGCCCTGCGGCAGGGCGGCATCCACAAAGGTCACGCGTCCGCGCGAGATGGTGGGCACGGCGGCACCGGCGGCAGCCTGGGCGGCGCCCGCCTCGAGTGAGCGGGCGTTGAGCGCGTCGGCGCGGCGCTCGCGAATTGCAGCATGAGCATCCTGGCGGGCAGCACGGTCAGCAGAATCCGCCGCTGCCACGCGCACGCGGTCGCCGATAGCGCCGGCATTTTCGGGCGCGGCCGTCAGCGATTCCTCAAAGGTAATGCCCTCGTCACCAAAGGTGAGCTCCATCGACTCGCGCGCACCGCGGTCGGGGATGGCAAACAAGCAGGCGTAGCGCTTGCCCACGACTTCCTGAATGCGCGTCATAAAACGGTTGTCCGAGCCTGCAATGGCCGGCTGCTCAATCTTGAGCTCGGCCGTCACCGCACCGCCGGCACGGATGAGGCTTACGTAGTTCAGGCGCTGCTGGGCACCAAAATCGAGCTGTTGAGCGCGCACGTACAGACCGTCCAGGCGGTCAATCCCCGCCTCGCCGGCACGGGCCTCGATATCCTCGTAGGCACGCAGGCAGTCGTCGAACAGCGAGCGTGGCTCGGATAGAACCACGAGCGCCTTGCCGCTCACGTGCGCCAGCGGGCTTACGGTCTGGCCGTACATCACCGGCAAAAAGCGGTCGAGCTCGGGCGTGACGATACGCGCATCCACCATCTCGAGCAGCGCTGCCAGCTTGCTATCGTCCTGGCTGGCGCGATAGAGCGCCACGTGCATGTTGTGGACCGCCTCATCGGTAAGCGCCAACTCGCGGCACGGGAAGATCTCGATACTGTCCTCGTTGCCGATGGTCTGCCCCGTGGAGCTCACCATGCGGCGGATGCGGTCGATCTCGTCGCCAAAAAACTCGATGCGCACGGGTGCCTTTTCCTGTGCGGGAAACACCTCGACGGTGTCGCCGTGCACGCGGAACAAGCCGGGCGCGTCGGCGGCGCCGGCATTGGTGTAGCCCATGCCCACCAGACGCTGTGGCACCTCGTCAAAGGGAATCTCCTCGCCCACCGCAAAGGTCGTCGACTCCCAGTAGCGGCTCTCGACCGGCGGCACGCAACGCAGCAGTGCGCGGGCCGAGGCGACCATGATGCAGTTGTCCCCGCGTACGATGCGCCCGAGCGCCTCGCAGCGCTGGGCTACCACGGCGTCGTCGGGCGCCTGCTCGCGCCACGGATAGTCCTTGCGCTCGGGAAAACGGCACACATGTGCTAGGCCCACGTAGGCGGCAAGGCTGCGCGCGGCGCGATCGGCCGCGTCCTCGCCGCTCACAATGTAGACCGTCGGTCGCGGACGGCGCGCAAACTGGGCGGCCGCCATAAGCGTACGGCCCGACTGCGACACGGCCAGCGTCACGTCCTCGCCGGCATCGAGTCCGGCCTCGACGGTCTGCAAGGCCTCGGCAGTGTAGAGCTGCGCGGCTATACGGTGAATGAGCATGCTGTTCCTCCGGCATTGCAACGCCAAAAGCCCGCCGGGGCAAGCTCGGCGGGTCGTTCGTCAAAAGTCTTGATTGTCATGGTAGCGCATGAGATGGACACGCCAGCGCACGCCAAACAGCTACCCCAAAACGCGCACGCTGGGGCAAAGGTCTGCCAGCGGGCACTCGTCGCACTTAGGCTTGCGGGCATCGCAGATCTCGCGGCCAAAGGTAATCCACTGGTGGTTGACCGACTCCCAATACTCGTGCGGCAAAATCTTGAGCAGATCTTGCTCGGTCTTGAGCGGCTCCTTGGCATGCGTCTTGGGGCTCAGCATCAGGCGGTGTGCAATGCGGTTGACGTGCGTATCGACCGCGATGCCCTCGACAATGCCAAACCCCACGTTGAGCACGATGTTCGCCGTTTTGCGCCCCACACCCGGCAGTTTGACGAGCTCCTTCATGTCGGCCGGTACCTCGCCGCCGTAATCGGTGACGATCATCTGCGCGGCTTCCACGGCGTGCTTGGCCTTGCTCTTATAAAAGCCGAGTGACTTAATGGTACCGGCCACATCGGCCACGCTCGCCCCCGCCATGGCCTCGGGCGTGGGCCACTGGGCAAACAGCCGCGGCGTCACCTTGTTGACCTGCGCGTCGGTCGTCTGCGCCGAGAGCAGTACGGCAATGAGCAGCCTAAAGGGATTCTCGTGATCCAAAAAACACTCGACCGGGCCATAGCGACGGTTGAGGCGCTCGCACACCTCAACGGCGCGCTCGCGTTTGGCGGCATTGGTCTCGCGTGGCATAATGACTCCTCGCTTCAGCGGCATAACAAACCTATGGGCACGATTGTCCCACGTATGGGGTCTTTACGCCTCCAAAAATGCGCCGGTCTGGCGGCCCCACAGGCTTGCGTACTCGCCGCCCGCCTCGACAAGCTGCGCATGCGTACCGTCCTCGACAATCTCGCCGTCCGCCAGCACCACGATGCGATCGAGCGCCGCCACGGTAGACAGGCGATGTGCCACCACAATGGAGGTGCGACCGCGCATCAGGTTCTCGAGCGCCTCCTGCACCAGCGCCTCGGACTCGCTGTCCAAGGCAGACGTCGCCTCGTCGAGCACCAGGATCGGCGCGTCGGTCAGGATAGCGCGGGCAATGGCCACGCGCTGGCGCTGACCGCCCGAAAGCTTAACGCCGCGTTCGCCCACCATGGTGTCAAAGCCGTTGGGCAGACGGTCGATAAACTCCAGGGCATTTGCCAGGCGCGCGGCCTCGCGGATCTGCTCGTCGGTGGCGTCGGGGCGTCCGTAGGCGATATTCTCGCGAATGGTGCGATGGAACAGCAGCGCCTCCTGCGGCACGTAGGCAACCTGGCGGCGCAGGCTCTGCTGCGTACAGCGCGAGACGTCCTGACCGTCCACGAGCACGCGGCCGCCCTGTACGTCGTCCAGGCGCAGCAACAGCTTGGTGAGCGTCGTCTTGCCCGAGCCCGATTTGCCCACCAGGCCCACGCGCTGGCCCGCCGCCACGTGAAGCGTCAGGTCGTCGAACACGTTCTCGCCCGCCGCGGCGTCACGGTATGCAAAGCTCAGGTGCTCAAAATCAATCGCACCTTCGGTCACTTTAAGCTCGGGAGCGTTCTCGTCGTCTGCCACCAGACGCGGCTCGTCCAGCACGCGCGTCATCTCGGCCGCATCACCGAGCGCGCGGTTGATGCGCTGCATCATGGAGCTTACGTAGTTCAGACGCATGGTGAGGTTGTACGTATAGGTAAAAATCATGACGAGCGCGCCGGCAGAGATGTCAAACCACGCGTTGCCTCCCGCGACGAACACGCTCACCACGGCCATGGTGATGACGATAAGGCCCGAGGTCGTAAAGTTGCGCTGCATCATGGCGTGCATCGAAACCGTCTCGGCGTCGCGCGCGGCGCGGTCGGCGGCATCGAACAGGTCGCGCTCAAAGTCCTCGCGCCCACAGGTCTTGACGGCCAGGATGTTCGTGACCGCGTCGGACAGCACACCCGACAGCTTGTTCTGCGCGGCGGACGTCGCGGCCGAAAGCGGCATGATGCGCTTATACATAAGCCAGACAAACGCGATGTAGACGACCATGATGCCCACCAGGATCACGGTAAACGTCGGCACCACCGGAGCGAGCGCCGCCACCGTGCAGACAACCGAGGTGATAGTGGGAATGAGCGAATACACCGTCACGTCTACCAGCCCCGTATAGCCGCTCATAAAACGACTCGTCTGGCTCACGAGCGATCCGCCAAAGCGGCTGGTGTGAAATGTCATGGATTGATTGGAGAGCGTGTCGAAGCACAGGCGCGCCAAGTGATAGTTACCCGCAATCTCGAGCTTGTAGACGGTGTAGTCCTGCAGCTTGGAGAGGATCTGGCCCACTAGGTTAACGAGCACGAGCGCCAGAATGTAGGGACCAAAGACCTCGAATACTTGATCGCCCGCCACGGAACCCGCTTGGACGCGGTCGACGATGAGGGCCATCACGTAGGTGTTGGCAAACGTGAGCAAAAAGATGTAGCCCGCCGACGAGAACACCGAGAGAAAGACGATCAGCGGCTGCGTGCGCGTGACGTCCCAAAAGCGCTGCAGCGTGCGGCGCACGGTGGAGCGTTTGAGCGGACTGGTGTTTCTCTGAGACATGGGCTTCCTTTCGCGTCTGATAGGGCGAAACGCCATTGTTGCACACTAAAGCGCACTTCAGGCAAGTGCGACGCGAAAAGCGCCCGCGTCCCGCGCTTGCGCAGGCGCCCCGCCGTCAGATGCAGCTAGTCCTCGTCTTTTTGGTCTGCGAGCAGCTCCGCAGACGTGAGTCCCAAGATCTCGTCGGCCTCCCGCGCGTCTTCCAGCGCGTCGATATCCTTGAGCTTGCGCTCCATAACGTTGGTACGCGTGGTGATGATGCCCTCGACCGTCTTTCCTGCGGTCTCGATCTGCTGCTGGGCGCGGCGCAGCGCCGCCTGATAGCGCGGCAGCTCGGCCTTGACGGCAGAGAGCACGCGCAGCACGTCATCGGTGCGTTTTTGCAACTTAAACGTCTGGTAGCTCATCTGCAGGCTGTTGAGGATGGCCGCCATGGTGCTGGGGCCGGCAACGTTAACGTAATAGTCGCGGCCCAGGGTCTCGATAAGCCCGGGGCGGCTGACGACCTCGGCGTACAGGCCCTCAAACGGCACGAACATAATGCCAAAATTGGTGGTCGCGGGCACGCTCAGGTACTTTTCGCAGATGTCCTTTGCCTCGCGTTTCACCATAGCGTCGAGTGTCTTGCGCGCGGTGGCCACAGCTTCGGCATCACCCGACTCTTGCGCGTCGAGCAGATGCTCGTACGCGTCGCCCGGGAATTTGGAGTCGATCGGCAGCAGCACGGGATCGCCCTCGTCCACCGGCAGCTTGACGGCAAACTCAACGCGCTCCGAGGCGCCGGGCTTGGTGGCGACGTTTTCCAGATACTGGTCGGGCGTAAGGATGTCCGCCAGGATTGCACCCAGCTGTACCTCGCCCAAAATGCCGCGCGCTTTTACATTGCCCAGCACGCGCTTGAGGTCGCCCACGCCGGTGGCGATAGACTGCATATCGCCCAAACCCTTGTACACAGCCTCGAGCTGGTCGCTCACCTGCTTAAACGATGCAGACAGGCGATCGTTGAGCGTACGGGAGAGTTTCTCGTCCACCGTCGCGCGCATCTGATCGAGCTGCACGTTGTTGTCCTTGCGGATGGCGCCCAGCTGGGCATCGACCGTCTCGCGCACCTTGTCCAGGCGGTGCTCGATGCCCTCGCGGTTGGCACCGAGCTGTTGGGCCGTCTCGCGGCGCAGGTCATCCATACGGTCGCCAGCCTGCGAGAGCTCACGCGCGATGGTCAGGTAACGCTGCTGCTCTACGGCCGCATCGGTCGTCTGCTGTTGCGCGATGGCATTTGCCGTGCGGCGGGTTTCTGCCAACGCGACGTTGAGGGTGTCGAGCGCGTTGTTGGCCTGCTCGAGCGCAGCCAGCATCTCTGCCCCGTCATCGCCACGCTCCTGCAGCTCGGCACGAAGGCCCTTAAGCTGCAGGGCACAAGCCACAGCAACCCCCACCGCCACCAAAGCAATCACAACAAGCACGATATCAATAGCAGACATAGACTCCGCCCAACAAACTCAATCGATCATCAATCAAAACCGCGATCAATCTTACCCCGCCACACGCACCGGGCGTCACGCGGCAATCGGACAAATGGATTTTGGGCCACAGGTACTAAAACGCTAACTCTCCCAGCCGGCGCGGATGGTTGCTACGACATCGCTTAGGCGCTGGCCGAGAGCTGCTAAGTGCTCAAGCACCTCGCTGGGCGAGGCGCCGTTGAGAATGCACGTGAGGGCATATGAGGCCAAGAAGATTGCCGCGAGCCCTAACGGGATCAGCACGATCATCGCCAGCGTACGCAGGCGCTGGGTCCAACGACGGCGACGCGCACGACGCTTGTCGAACGCAAGCTCCTGCGCATATGAATCTTGTTGTACGGAATAGTTTTCTGGCGCCGATCCGCCCGCAGGCGAAACCGCAGGCGTGGCATTTTGCGCAGGGGGCTGGGCGGCTACCCCTTGCATTTGCATCTCCATGAGCCGTTGCTGCTGACGCAACATGCGCTCAGCTTGTTGCTGCGGAGTCTCAAGAAACAGGTCCATGCTGGCCTCCAAAATCGGAGCATTCGACGCTTACGCCCAGCATCCCGCACCGCCAAGGCCACGGCAACGCAATCCGTAGCAATAGCCGCAAAGTTTCTTGTTGACAAAAGCTGTCGAAAACCTCAACAACTCTCCTACCAGCACTTTCTCTGAGCTTTTTTCGCCAGCAATCTTTTGCCTTTCTGCCCTTTCGCCAACCGACCAAAACCTAACCAAAAGCTTGACGGAAATTGTGAAGACCGGGACCCCACACAAAAACGTGCCGCCCCTAAAGGGGCGGCACACAAACTTCTAATCAGCTTTTCAGTAACGAGCACGCGACGACCCAACGCCGGGGCGCGGGGCGGGAGGCCGGATTGCCTTCCCTCAACGCGACCCTGCGGAGCCGTGAGCGGGGAGGGAAGGCAATCCGGCCTCCCGCCCCGCGCCCCGCAGCAACCAGCGCCACGCGCTAGTAGTTCACCACCTGCTCCTCAAAGTACGCCTTCGGGTGGTTGCACACCGGGCACACCTCGGGCGCCTCGGCACCAACATGCAGGTGCCCGCAGTTCAAGCACTTCCACACCTTTACGCCCTCGCGCTCAAACACCTCACCCGATTCAATGCGCTCGACGAGCTTGTTATAGCGCTCTTCGTGGGCCTTCTCGACAGCGGCGACGCCGCGGAACTTCTCGGCGATCTCGGCAAAGCCCTCCTCCTCGGCGGTCTTGGCAAACTCGTCATACATCGTGGTCCACTCGTAGTTCTCGCCCGCGGCGGCGTCGCGCAGGTTGTCCAGAGTGCCCGGAACGGCGCCGTCGTGCAGATACTTAAACCACAGCTTGGCATGCTCGGACTCGTTGCCCGCCGTCTCGGCAAAGATATTCGAGATCTGAACGTAGCCGTCCTTTTTGGCCTTGGATGCATAGTAGCGATACTTGGTGTGTGCCTGGGACTCACCGGCAAAAGCAGTCTCGAGGTTCTTCTTGGTCTGAGAGTTCTCAAAATCCATAGGTGTACTTCCCTTCAACACGTGCCGCCCATAGGCTTTGAGCGGCCCTGTCTTTAGGATGCCCTCATGCCGAGAATTTAAACCTTATAATCCTGTTCTTCAGATTTGAGCGGGCTACACGCTCAACCAACGATCGCCCTCGGAGCGGCAAAAGCCCTCGCGCTCCAGATCGGCAAGGATGCTTGCGACCAGTTCGCGCTCGACCGACTCTCGGCCGGCTGCCGTCTCCATCTCGTTAACGCCTGTAACAGCTTCATCAACCGTAATACCTGCCGGCTGCCCATCGCGCGCCGCCAGCAGCATGCGCACAATGTGGGCGCGCTTTTGGCGACGCGAGCCCTCAAACTTGGACTGACGACTATAGCCCGCCGATCGCCTGGACGGATTGGGCAGCGTCTTTTTAAGATACGCGCCGTAATCCAGCAACGCGTAATACCACGCGCGCGGCGTGTCGGCATCGTCTTGAGGCGCGGCAAAGGGCGCAATTTCGTCCGCCGCCGCACCGGGGGCCGCCGGACAGGCGGCTTGAATCAGCGGCACCAGCTCGCGATCGGGACCGGCCGGCACATCGGGAAAGAAATGATGCAAAAAGACCGTGCGCACGTTGGTCTCCAGATACACGCCTGGAAGATCGAATGCAAACGAACGGATGCCCTGCGCCGTCGCCGGGCCAATGCCGGGCAGCGCGACCAGATCGTGCGTCTCGCGCGGAAACTCCCCATCCCAGTCCTCCACAACGCACTGTGCAGCCCTGTGAAGCGCCAGGGCGCGGCGATTGTAGCCCATCCCCTGCCACGCGTCCAAGACATCGGAAGGGGCGGCCTGAGCAAGCGCTTGGACAGTAGGAAAGCGATCGAGCCACGCCGGCATGCGCGTCTCCACGCGCGGCACCTGCGTCTGCTGCAGCATGACCTCGGAAAGCCAGATGATATACGGGTCGCGCGTGCGGCGCCACGGAAGGTCGCGATAACGCAGGACCCCTTCCGAACGAATCATCGAACGAAAGGGGTCCTGAATCATGACAATGCTCCTTATGCGGCGCTATTCCTCCCGGCAAGCATACGCGCAAGCGGCGTACTCGGGAAACGCATCGCGGTCGGCGAACTTGGGATCGACAGCCGGAAACTGGCGATGGGCGACGATATCGCCGAGCGAAACGGAATCGAGATAGTCGCGCATCAGCGCCTGGGCTCCGGCCCACAGGGGATGATAGCAGCACGTGCCCATGCGCGCACAGTCGCCATCGGGCGCGGTGCAATCGTTCATAACCATGGGGCCTTGAACGGCCTCTACGACCTGACGGATCGTGACATCGTCGGGGCTCACCTTAAGGCGCATGCCGCCATGAACACCACGCAGGCTCTCCACAATGCCGGCCTGAACCAAGCCGTGCTGAATCGAACGGGCAAACGAATACGGAACATTGACCTCTTCGGCAGCAGTGCGAACAGAAAGCAACCGCTCCGGCTCCTCGGCAAGCATCGCAAGCATGCGAAGGGCATAATCAGTCTTCCTCGATATGTCCATGTTTCCCCTTTCAAGGAATACGAACAGCTCGAACGAGCTCCGGGGCCGAGCTTGTGTCGAGACGCCAAATGACCGCCTGAACAACCAAATTATAAAATGGGTGTTCACTGAATGCCGCACTTGAAGACTAGCTGAATCAGGTACGGCCTAAAGTGCAATTTAGTATAACCGAACCCCCTGCTTCATTGAACAGATGTTGCGCAACAAACCCCCTGTTTGAACACATATATCAGTAGAGGCCGGCTCGCTCGTTGCGAATGCGGTGATTTGGATAAAGAGGCATATAAGATCGAGGGCCTATTAAACGCAAAAAGCCACGTCCGAAGACGTGGCTTTAATTGCGTTGGCGGGAAGTACGGGGCTCGAACCCGCGACCTCCGACGTGACAGGCCGGCGCTCTAACCAAACTGAGCTAACTCCCCAGGCAGTCGTTCGCGTTTGTT